>CP032046.1:0-326510 GCA_008032955.1 Helicobacter pylori | reverse complement strand
TTTAGGGGTTCCCAAACCTACCCCTTGTAATTGAGCCATAAGGAGGATCGGTGGCTCACCCTCACTATTATAAATTTCATAACTGCTTATCACCCACTTATTCTCTAGCTTTTGATTATCCCACTTATCATTAAGTCCTACTCGCATGCCGTTGTATTCAATAGCCATTCTGCCGTTATTATCAACCTTAACGCCTTTCTCTATAACTTCCGGTATCGTTTTAGCTATATTTAGGGCGTATTCTTTGGCTTGTTGTTCGTTTAATCCTTGGTTTTTGGCTTGTTTCTCTCGGCGTTTCAAAATGTGTTCTAACCCGTAATCTTTATTACCCCAAACTAAATCAATATCCCCTAAACCTTCCTTATAAAACGCTCCCGCTACAAAACCTTTTTTAGTTTCTAATAGCTTGCTAATCGCTCCTAAGCCATCGCCCTTAAACTCGCTATAATTGTGTCCCCACTCGCTAGGCGTTTCAAGTTTTTGTTTTTTAATCCCTTTCTCGCTCTCTTTTTGCATGTCCTTTATAGCTTCTATCAAGCGCTTTAAGGTAGGGTTATTTTCGTTCGATTCTCTATTGACCATTAAAAGGTAATGTGCAAAGTCGTAAATATCAATATCTTTAAACTCTTTACTATCAGGGTTAAACATGTCCTTAGTAACGTCTGCGATCTTAAATTCTTTCAAGCCTTTTTTAATGTTATCGCTTCTTAAGGCTTCAAATAACGCTTTGCTCGGATCATCAAACCTCGCGAACCTGGCGATCGCACCTCCTAAAATCTCGCTGATGTCGCTTGTGCTTTGTTCGCTCTTTTCAAACATCTCTAAAGAACTCGTTTTATAGAATTTCTCGCTCAAATCTTTCAGGCTTTCGCTCGTGCTTTGGTAATTCTTTAAATTAGCAAAACTGCGATCCATGATATCGCTTAGATAAGCGTTTAAACTCACCTTAGGAAAATTCATGTCATGGATTAGATTGTGAAAACTCCCAGCGTTATCTACAAACATTTTTTTAACCTTTTCATAGCTTTTAATGTCGTTAGAAAATTCTTTCTGCCAACGGTTTAATAATTCTATCCCTTGCGTTTTGGTCCTTGGCATGTTATACATAAGCAACGCTAAATTACTATCTCCCACATTAGGATGAGTGGCTTTGTCAAAATTAAGGTTTTTAGCAACGATATTTTTTAACGAATAAATGCTATCAGCGTCTAATTTGTTGTCTAATTCTTTTAATTTCGCTTCATAGTGGCTTAAAACCACTATCGCATGATCGCTTTCGCTGTTGAATCTTCCTTGATTAGATGAAGCCGCTAAATTGTTGATCTCGGTATTATTTAGTCGGTTGTGTGGCACTCTCACTAACAATTCGTCAGGCTTTAAGTCTATGTGATAGTATTCCTGGATCGCTTTGTGGTAAATGTAACGGCTTTTAGGCGTGAAGTTTAGCATGCCTTGGACTCTGTGGTTCCCTGCGATCACTTGTCCGTCATGTAGAATGATCGGTAAATCTTCAAACCCTCCGCTCCCAAATATCTTTTTAGGATCAAAATTTTCAGCAATGCTTTTAATCTGTTCTTCGTTCATGTCGGTGCGTTTTTGCGTCCCGCCTGTACTAAAACTTGGTTTTAAATCTTTGGCTTTGACGATCGCATAGTCCAGATCGTAAATCTCTCGTTCGTTTAGCCTTACTCTACTTTTGGGGATCTGCACTTGGATTTCTGTAGGGATATCCTCTCCTACTTCTATTTTAGTCTGGCTTTCAATGTTGCCTGCATTGCCTCGCTCGTGTTCTAATTTCTTTTTTAACGCTTCTTTACGCTTATTTTCTTGATCTTTAGCTTTTAAAAATTCCTGTTCGCTTTGTTCTTGCTCTCTTTGTAACTTGGCAAGCTTTTCGGCTTCTGCTTGTTCTAGTGGGCTTAATTTTGTAGCGTCTTTGGTGGTTTCGTTTAAATTTTCGCTTGTTTTTAATAAATCCTCTTGATCTGTTAGCGGTTTTTGGGTAGGATTAGGTTCTACGGAGTTTAAGGGCAGAATCTCGCTCTTTGTGATTAGTGGAGATGTATATAAACTTTCACTATTCTCCAACTTCTCATATCCTGTTATAATCCAATGATTAGGTAATTTTTCTCCTTTCCAATTATCTTTTAAACCTACTCTTATATTTTGGTATTCAATAGCTACTCTTCCGTTTCGTTCAACCTTAATGCCTTTGTCAATAACTTCCGGTATCGTTTTAATCACGCTTAAGGCGTATTCTTTAGCTTCTGTTTCGTTTAGTCCATTGTTAAGCGCTTGCTCTTCTCGGCGTTTTAAGATGTGCTCTAACCCGTAATCTTTATTCCCCCAAACAAAATCAATCCCTCCTAAATCATCCCTATAAGCTGCGCCTGCGACTTGCCCGTTTTTCTCTTGTAATAATTTCTCTAACGCTTCCTTAGGCTTTAAGGCAAACTCGGGGTAATTAGTGCCAAACTCTTTGAGTGGGGTTATAGCGTGTTGTTCTTTAAGAAGATTTTTTGCGTTGGCTTGTTCAAGGGGGGATAAAGGCTCTTGCGTTTTAAGCGCGTTTGTGGTAGGATTAGGTTCAATAAGGTTTGAGATGCTATAGTTGATGCCATCTCTGTAATCGTTAGAGAGTGTCGCAATGGTCTCTAACTCCCTTAAAACCTTATCATCCACTTCAAAACTTGTAATCATATAATGGTTTTTTAGTTCGTTATCTCCCTTAAACTTACTTAAAACTACCTTTGAATTATTTAAATAATAACCGCATAACCTGGTTTGTCTTCTTCTTTCAAGCCTTTTTGTATGATATTAGGGATTTCTTTAATTAGTTCATTAGTCCTTTCTTTGGCTTGTTCTGGTGTTAGCCCTAACCTTTTGTATTGTTTTTTTCTCTTTTCTAAGATGTGTTCTAACCCGTAATCTTTATTACCCCAAACAAAATCAATCCCTCCTAAATCCTCCCTATAAGCCGCTCCTGCGACTTGTCCGTTTCGCTCTTGTAATAGCTTCTCTAACGCTTCCTTAGGCTTTAAGGCAAACTCGGGGTAATTAGTGCCAAACTCTTTGAGTGGGGTTATAGCGTGTTGTTCTTTAAGAAGCTTTTCGGCGTTGGCTTGCTCTAGTGGGCTTAAATTTTTAGCTTCTTGGGTGGTTTCGTTTAAATTTTCTGTATTTTTTAATAAATCCTCTTGACTATTTAGCGGTTTTGGTGCAGGATTAGGTTCATCAAGGGTAATGGGTTGTGTCCCGCTATCCTTTGAGGTGCTAGGTTGTGGCCTGGCATCTCTAAAATCTTTAAAATTCCTATGAAAATCAAAAATCTTATTCCCATTATTTAAATCATCTACAACTAACCTAAGCTTTACGCCGTTATTATCCCATTCATAGCCGTATCTAAATCCGTTTTTAAGCCTTTCAAAACTCTCTAATAACACGCTCCCGTTTTTGATAACTTCGCTCATGTTAATTAGCTCTTCATTAGTTAGTCCGCCTGTGCTCTCTTCTCCGTTCTGTTTAACTAGTATCTTTTTAGCTCCCGCATGCCTTGTGCCTTGCTCTAAAATATAAAGATCGTTTAAATCTATCTTTTTAATCTCGCCATTGTCTAACTCTCCCTTAAAAACCTTTAAAACTTGTTGCTGTTCTTTAGTCAGCTTGCTTTCATCAATCTTTTGTAATTCTTGTAAGGCTTTTTCGTATTTAGTGGCTTTCTCTTTGATTTCTTCGCTGGCTTGTTTAACGCCGTTAGTAAGCTCTTCAATGATTTTAAGCGTGTTGTTAGTGAATTTAGAATTTTGTGCGCTTAATTCTAATTGCTTGCTAAACTCGCTTATGGAGTGGCTTCTCTCAAGTGCTCTTTTTAGGTGATACTTTAAGGCCGCTCCTGCGGTGGCTTCGTTTAAAGCTTTGGGTAATTTCACTCCTAAAATGCGATCCGGCGCGTTGCGGTATAGCGTTCCTAAAGTGAATTTAGTCCATTGGTATTTTAACGCTCCGCTTAAAGTGGTCGCTAAACCTTGGCTTAAGTTCTTCGTAATAGCGGGCTTTAGGCTTTCGGCGATCTTAGCGTCGTTTTTGAAAAGCTTATGAAAACCGCTCGCTATGTCAATGTATTCTTTAGCCTTAGGCGTGGTAAAAACATCATCTTTAAACTCGTTTAGCTTGTTGAAAAACTGCGCGGAGTGTGGTGTTTTGTTCTAGTATATTAAATATTTAATAATAAAGTTAAATAAAACTTTTTGAGTATTAGTATTTGATTGGAGCGAAGCCTTTCAATATTTTAAAAAGGCCAATCAAAAATATAAGGATAAAAGGCTAGTAAATCCTAAAACCATAAGTAATGTTAAACATTATATGACTCCTGTCAGAATACACATTGTGCGTTAAAGGCTGCGTGCCAGGCCCGTTAGGATCAACTGGAACATACATGCCACAATACCCAATACAATAGCCTTTTTTGGTGATATTGCCATAATATTCTAGTTTTAAATCCATTCTAATATTATACTTATTAGAAAAATAGCTCAAAAAGAGCGCGAGACTCCTTTCATCAGCCCTTGGGCTATCCGTCCAACGGCCTAAAATTTTCCAACTAAACCCCCTATACTGCGAGCCTACATACAAAAACCCGTTAATAACATCAGCGCCAACGATATTATTAATTTCTGCGTCATAAATACTATTCGTCCAAATGTTATACCCTAGAGGGTCCCCATAAATACCTATATCGCCATTAGCGTTACCGATATTTTTATAGACGCTACCCCCAAATTGCCACTCGTTATAATAAAAACGAGTGCGGAAAAAATAAGTTTGCCCGCTCTTTCCTAACGGCACTTGTTGGAATAGGATAATATCATTTTGATTAGCTGGAGTGGCAAAAATGGGGAAAAACCCCACGAAAGTGCCTACAAAACGAAAACCCTTATTGTTGAAATTAGGGTTGGTGTCATAAGTGATATTAATGCCTGGCGCATACATTCTTTGAAAGATCGCATAAAAATAAGGGTTGATTTTTAGGTTGTCTTTTTCATATTTCAAATCCGCTACCATTAGAGCCTTACCGCTTGTATAGTAACGCCCAAAATACCAAAACCAGTCGCTTGACGCTGAAGCCCTAGCGTCTGAATACATCACTCTGAATCTGGTGTCTTTGTATTTGACAAAGCCTTCAACCCCTTGAGTGTAAGAAGTGAACCAATCATACTCTTCAGCATCATAGCGACCCCCTTTCACGCCAAAACTGAATTTGTCTTTTTTGTAGTTGTAGCTCAAAAAAGCGTTATGCACCATGGCTAAACGAGGTTTTTGCACGTTTAAACCACTATGCCCTGCATACCAACCAATATATTGCCAAAAGATACCCGCCCCAAAAGGATCGGTCCTAGAGCCAGGCTGGCCATTAGGGATATTGTTGCCTTGATAGGCGGTAGAGTCATAGGGGAGCGCTGCCATCATCGCCCCCACTTCCGCTCTCAAACCCTTGTATAAACCCATGCTCAAATTCAATTCGCCGAGTAAAGAAGTGTAGCTACCTGTAGGATAAATGTCTTTAGAAGGCTGGTATCTTTGGTTGTTAAAGCCAAACTTGGTATAGCTGCTCACCTTTCCAACAATGCTCATGTTGAATTTATAAGCTTGAAGTTTGGATAAAAAAAGACCAGAAAAAAGCAAAAAAAATAGAGCGTAAGAAAAATATTTCTTAACTTCCAAAACCCTAACTCCCAAAGATATTAAAATAAAAATACAAAAAAAGGCATATCTAAGAGAATAGGGGAACTCCCTTAGAAACTATAACTGATGTGTGTCATCAAATGGCTTCTGTCTTGAGTGACGCTTTTTGCGATACCGCCTATATTTTGAGGACCTTGCGCGAATGCAGAAGATTCAAACAAACCATTATTCAAGTTAAGCGGCTGACCGTTTGGCCCAAGGAAACCGGTTCCAGGGTTGTAACCCGCACGAATTTGGAACTCTAACCATACGAGTTTAAGACCCGCTTTAACATGCTTGCTGAACTGATAGTCTAGATACATACCGATACCATATTCCAAAGCCCTTGGAGCGGTAGTGAAGCGTTGATAAACGCTCCAACTAAACTTACCATGCTTGCCTCCACCTTTAACATACTCGGTGAACGCGTCAGCATCGGTAATGTTGTCAATCCCCGCAAACCCTAAGCTATAGATGCCACCGACCCATTGTTCGATACCATCAAGAGCCACAGGGTTACCCCAAGTACCTAAGTTCATGTTAGGGTTACCAATGTTGAGATAAGCACCACCAACCACAAAGTAGTTGTTAATATCTATGTGGTGGCGCAAAAGAAGCGTCGCACCACCAGGACCTTGCAAGCCACGCCACTTACCATTATCCAAGAATGGATCCCAAGTGTTATAACGAGCGGGCGCGTAACGACCATATTCAGCGTTATTCCAACGATAGTCATACAACGCATAGAAAGTTGTTTTATTCCTAATGCCCCTACCGCTAAATTCCGGATTGGTATCATACTCTACTTTAACACCGGGCAATGTGCCTACTTGTGGGATAAGATACACATAAGGGTGGATCATTAGATTCTTTGTAGGGCGATAAATAATACCCGCCTTATGAATACCCCAAGGCTTTTCACGATAGATGGGGAATAACCATTGACCATCAGCGATACCACGACCCCAAGAGCTAAAGAGCAAGAATTTCATCTTATTCGTAAGCTTGAAAGTCCCATAAAAACCTTGGAACAATTGGTAAACCCAATCCATTTGCTCCTGCTCCGTAACATCAAAACGCCCCATGACCATATGGACTCTGTCGCTGTCATAGGTAAGATTCGCTTTATAAACTTCATAGCGCCTTGAGGCACCAGGCAAGTAGGCGTTAGCCGGATAGTAGTTAGGGAACAAGCCGTTCCACTCACCCATATACATATAGCCAATACCTCTAGGGTCAACAATACCGCCTGGTCCTTGCTGCTCCCACATTTTAGTCGCATTCATACAAAGGCTCATAGAATCCGTGCCGCAAGAAGTTTTATCCCAATAGCTTGGGGGAGTAAAATCCTTTGCCCACCTATCATACCTAGTGCTATCATAAACTTGTCCGCCCAAAACACCGCCTAAATTCACGGTCCATCCCCTACCTAAATGCACAGACCCCTCTAGCTTACCCGTAAGGTTAACAAAAGTTTCTGTGGGATAGATACCTTTAACAGGGTTAATAGGCGAATGGTTAAAACCCACTTTGGAGAAGTTGATAAAATCCCCATGCACTTCATAAGTAACCGCCCCTAATGAACCCGTAGTGAACAATAGTGGTAAGGTAAAACGCTTTAGCAATGTAGCCGCAACTTTTCGTTTCTTTAATTTCATTCCTCTTCCTTACTTTACCTGAGAATAGATAAATTACTCTGTAAAAATAATTGTAGCATAAAAGAATATAGAATTAGTTTAAAATCAAGCTAATTTTTCTTAAAAATCACAAAATTTAAAACACAAGTTTATCCTTAAAAGCTTGCTCATGAGCATTTAAATGGATAAGATAACCTTTTATATTCTAATAAGATATTAAAAAAGGCTTTTTAAAGGCTCAACAGGGAATTTACTGATACAATAAAAAGCATTGTTTTATATAAAAATAAAAATAACAATAAGGATCAAGAATGAAAAAAATTGGTTTGAGCTTGTGTTTGGTTTTGAGTTTGGGTTTTTTAAAAGCCCATGAAGTGAGCGCTGAAGAGATTGCGGATATTTTCTACAAACTCAACGCCAAAGAGCCTAAAATGAAAATCAACCACACTAAGGGGTTTTGCGCTAAAGGCGTGTTCCTCCCTAACTTGCAAGCAAAAAAGGATTTAGATGTGCCACTACTCAATGAAAAAGAAATCCCTGCGTCTGTAAGGTATTCTTTAGGGGGCGTAGCGATGGACGATAAAAGCAAGGTTAGGGGAATGGCGTTAAAATTGGAAAATCAAAACGCTAGTTGGACAATGGTGATGCTCAATACAGAAATCAATTTTGCCAAAAACCCTGAAGAATTCGCCCAATTTTTTGAAATGAGAATTCCTAAAAATGGCAAGGTAGATGAAGCAAGAATCAAAAAGCTTTATGAAGAAGTCCCCTCTTATAGGAATTTTGCCGCCTATATGAAAACGATAGGGATTAGCTCAAGCGTGGCTAACACGCCTTATTATAGCGTGCATGCGTTCAAGTTTAAAGATAAGGAAGAGAAATTATTGCCTGCAAGGTGGAAATTTGTGCCTAAAGATGGCGTTAAATACTTAAATTCTCAAGAATTAAAGCAAAAAGATTCAAATTATCTGCTCTCTTCATTCCAACAACACCTTAAAACTAAACCCATAGAATACCAAATGTATTTGGTGTTTGCGAACAAAAATGATGCCACCAACGACACGACCGCGCTTTGGAAAGGCAAGCATAAGGAATTATTGGTGGGGACTTTGAAAGTTGAAAAATACGAAGGAATGGGTTGTAATAAAGATGTGTATTTCCCAGCTGATCTCCCTAAAGGCGTAGAAGCCCCTACTGATCCCTTGTTTCAAATCAGGAATGAAGTTTATGGGATCACTTTTAGCAGAAGGCAATAAAAAAGATAGGGTGGATCAATATAAATTGGTTGAGAAAAATGCGTTTTTATGGGTTTAGGGAAGTAAAATTTTTGTTTAAAACTTTTATGCGTGCCTACTCAAAACACTCGCTCTCTTACTTGAGGCGCACCATAATCTAGGGCGTTTAAAATGGCATGCTCTAAAATATAACCTCTCTCTTTAAAAGCGTTACAAATTCGTTGGAACAATTGCCCTTTTTGCATAGACATTAAACCCACCACATTTTCAAAAACAAATATTTTTGGTTTCACTAAGTCTAAGAGCCGCAAATATTCTTTAAACAGATTCGCTTTTTCATCCATTTTTCTTTTGCCAAGCGTGGAGTAGCTCTGGCATGGTGGTCCGCCTAGTAGAATGTCAATTGGAACGCATGGCAAGTTGTGGCAATGAAGTTGCGCAATATCGCATAAAATGGTTTGTGCCTCTTTATGGTTAGCTTGATAGCTTAAAATAGCGTCTTGGTCTATATCGTTAGCCCATATCAATTCAAAATAATGGTGTGTGGAAAAGCCATAGCTCAATCCTCCAGCACCACAAAAAATATCAGCTACTTTATACAAATTTTATTTCTTCCTTTCATCTAAACCCACACTTTTTAAATGGAGTAAAACTTAAAGCCTTTTTTTGAAATTGGGTTAAAACCATTTATTCAATCTTTTAAGTTTTGCTAGGTTTGTCAATCGCTTTTCTATGAACAGCTTTTTCTCTGTTTTGAGCTTTTTGAGTGGTATTGGCATGCTCATCTTTAATATCGTTTGGCCAATCTTTGCCTTGCTCTTGCGCATTCCATTCGGGGAATGCGTCATTATTATTGTTTCTATAATCCGTCAGGCAAGCTTGCTCTAAAAGTTTATAGCTGATGCTTGCGTCTTTGATTGCACAAAAACCAAACAAGCCTTTCACTTGAGTTTCAAAATTAGGCTGATAAATCATGTAAAATTCTATTTTAGCCCCTGTAAGTATCGTATGGTAAAGAAAATACCACACGCCAAAACTTCTAATACTGGGCCTCCCTTTAATTCCCCCATCTTTATAAATATTGAGCGTGCTTTTAATCCCACCATCTGCTTGAGAGCCACCAATTTTTTTAATCTCACCATCCACTACAATTAAATACACTCTAGCCACATTTTGAGTCAAAATATTTTGAGATAAAGATTGATTGTTTTCATCTTTTAAATCCTTAAGATAGTTGAAATTCAACTTTGTGCTGTCTTTCACGTATTCTACATCAGCGATTTTAAAGGCAGTTTTGACTCCGCTAATATGCATTTTTACTCCTTGATGATCAATAGCTCATGAGATTGTTTGACATGGTTATTATCGCCTCTTTCTAAGCGGTTTTTACCCATTCTGGTTTCGCCTTGTCCCATAGTGTATTGCCAAGATGGTTCTAAAATTTTAAAATCCTTATAAGCATTCCTTACCAATTCGCAGTCATTATAGCTTAAAATAAATGGCCCTTTATGCCTTTTTAGCATGTGAGCCAATACTTCATGTTTAAAACCATTGTGGTGGATAGGGAAATTACGCATAGGATAAATCCCCTTAAACATTTTAGAATTTTCTAACACATAAGGGGGGTCAAGATAGAAAAAATCATTAGGATAAGCGAGCAACACTTCTTCAAAACCAGAGCATTCCACCTTTAAACTAGGGGCGTTAAAATCTTTAATTTTTAAAAGGGTGTTTAGATAGCGTTGTTTATCGGTATAAATTTTACTTATCCACCCTAAAAATCCTGGCCCATAGCTTAAATTAAAGTTAAAGTAATAATCTCTAGCCAAAATTAAAGGGTCTAAAACACATTCTTTTTTATAATGGGCTTTTAACTCTTGTTTGATGGTGTTGTAAGTTTCTTGATTAGGTTCTAAAGAAAGCAAGCTACTATAAAGAGCTTGTTTGTCTTTGAGTAACACTTGATAAAAATTCACTAAAATGTCAAAAATATCAAAGCCCAACACTTCTAAACCCAACTCTGCCGCGCATGCAATTTCCACGCTCCCCCCACCTATAAAAGGGCTAATCATCCTACGCACACCATTAGGTATACACTCCACTATTAACCCTACAGCTAAAGACTTGCCCCCACCATATCTTAAAGGGGCTTTTACATAGCGTTTGTAACGCCCATTATTAGAGCGTAAATTGTGCAAAAAAACATCTTTTTTGCTAGCGTTTTGGTTGAATAAATTCGCATGCATTCCAAAAAGTTTTATTTATTTTTTCGCCCTTTTCCTCATGTTAGGGTCTAAAATCTTTTTTCTAATCCTTAAATTCAAGGGGGTAACTTCTAAAATCTCATCTTCTTCAATCCATTCTAACGCCCTTTCTAACACCATAGTCCTAGGCGGGGTGAGTTTGATCGCATCATCGCTCCCGCTCGCTCTCATGTTGGTTAAGTGCTTGGATTTGATAGGATTGACATCTAAATCATTATCCCGGCTGTGTTCGCCAATGACCATGCCCACATAAACCTTAGTTTGGGGGTTGATAAAAAGCGCACCTCTTTCTTGGATATTGAAAAGGGAAAAAGCGGTCGCTTCGCCATTTTCCATGCTAATGAGCGCCCCATTTTTGCGCGATTCCACGCTCCCGCTAAAAGGGCGGAATTCCAAAAAGCTATGATTCATCACGCCTTCACCTTTAGTGTCGGTTAAAAACTCGCTCCTATAACCGATAAGCCCTCTTGCAGGAATTTCAAATTCTAATCTTGTATAGCCATCGCTCATGGGATTCATCGCTTTCATTTCGGCTTTTCTTTTGCCTAATCTCTCAATGATAGCCCCGCTAAAATCTTGGGGCGTGTCAATCACTAAATGCTCAAAAGGCTCGCATTTAACGCCATTTTCTTCTTTAATGATGACTTCAGGGCGTGAAATGCTAAACTCAAACCCTTCACGGCGTAAATTTTCAGCTAAAATAGTGATTTGCAATTCCCCACGCCCGCTCACTTTAAACTTGCCTTCGCCCATTTCTTCGCATTTCATAGCGATATTGGTTTGCATTTCTTTTAAGAGCCTGTCTTTCAATTTATTGGCAGTAACATGCTTTCCTTCTAACCCGGCTAAGGGCGAATCATTGACAGCAAAATACACGCTCATTGTAGGCTCTTCTAAATGCATGGGATCTAAAGGCATGGGGTTAGTGGGATCAACGACGCTATCGCCCACATCCATTGCATTAAACCCAGCAAGCGCTACAATATCGCCCGCATAAGCGTTTTCAATCTCAGTCCTAGCCAGCCCTAAAAAGCCTATAAGTTTAGTGATACGGCCATTTTCTTTACTCCCATCGCTTTTCATCAACAGCACGCTTTCATTCTTTTTAACCGAGCCATTAAACACTCTAGCGATACCGATTTTACCCACATAATTGTCATAATCAAGCGTGAAAATTTGCATTTGTAAAGGCTCATCCACGCTCCCGCTAGGGCTTGGCACATGCTCTAAAATCGTTTCAAATAAAGGCTCTAAATTTTTCTTTTCATCGTCTAAACTTTTTATCGCATAGCCATCTCTAGCAGCAGCATAGACGACAGGGAAATCCAATTGTTTATCGCTAGCCCCCATCGCTACGAACAAGTCAAAAACTTCATCCACCACTCTGTCCGGTTCAGCGGCAGGCTTATCAATTTTATTCACCACCACAATAGGGCAAATCCCAAAACTCAAAGCCTTTTTAACCACGAATTTAGTTTGAGGCATGACCCCTTCTTGTGCATCCACTAAAAGCAACACCCCATCCACCATTTTTAAAACGCGCTCCACTTCGCCCCCAAAATCAGCATGCCCGGGAGTGTCAATGATATTGATTTTAGTGTCTTTGTAATAAATAGCGGTGTTTTTAGACAGGATAGTGATCCCTCTTTCTCTTTCTAAATCGTTGCTATCCATCACCCTTTCATCCACTTTTTCCCTCTCACTAAATGTGCCAGATTGAGAAAGTAAGCCATCCACTAAAGTGGTTTTCCCATGATCAACATGCGCGATTACAGCGATATTTCTAATATTTTTCATGAATGTCCTAACAAGCAAAATTGAAATTAGAAGTATAACACAATATTATAATAGCCCCAAATGGCGGAATTTTTTGGCTAAATCCTGTTCTATCAAATGGCTTTTATAGGCTTTTAGAAAATTTTCATTCCCACTATTAGGTGGCATGAAATCGTCATTATCCCTATAAAAAAAGATAAAATAATTTTTCTTTAAATAGTAAGCCAAATGGATTAAAAACGAATCCCCCCTATATACAAATCGCTTTCTAAAATCAGGTTTTTAACTTCTTCTAAACTGGTTTTAGCGCGATAATGAGTAACTTCATCTTTTAAAAAAGCGTATCGTTCTTCAAAATCTAAAAGCGTAACACAAAAGGGTTTTAAGAGTTTTAAAACGATTTTTAAATGCTCTAAAGAAATATTTCTATCATTTTCTCTTGTGAAAGGGTTGATTAAAATCTTTTTGGGGTTTTTTACACTCATGGAATATTGACTATTATCAAAAACATGCCCATAAATTTGAGAAAACAACTCTTTGCGGTTTTGATAAACGTTTTTAATTTCTTTATTTGGAGTGGTTATGGGAATGAATTGGGATAAAAGAAAACTTCTAAAATCTTGTTTTTCTAAAATCAAATGTTTGATTTTGTGCTTCTTAAGCACTTTTAATAAACGCAAAAAATCCTTTATCGCCCCAAAAACGCCTTGTTTTTTAAGGTCATAAAAAGCGGGGACATTTTCAAAAACAGGAATGATTCCAAAATGTTTTTCGCATTCTAAAAGCTTGGCGATCTTTAAAGTCAAACGAGTACCTAGGATTTTAAGGGGTTGTTGCTGCTTGAGAGCGATTTCTTTTAAAAGGCTAAGCGTGATAAGGTTATCCCCTAAAGCCAAAAAACAAGCGATGCGCATGGTTTTTCCTGATTGTGAAATGTTTAGGGTCTTTTTTTTCTATCCCTAAATTTTTTAAATAAAATTTTTCATCAAAACCATTGTTAATAAATTGCGCAAATAGGAGCAAACATTCCAAATCTTTTCTTAAAATTTTATGCGTTTTAAAAAGCGATTCAAAAATGAATTGCATTAAATCGCTGTTTAACAATTCTTTTAACGCATGAGCGTTGATAGGAAAATTTTCTTTTAAAACAAACATGTTCGCGCTATTTAAAAAAAGGCGTTGCTTATTGTCATAAAAAAAGACCAGTTTTGAAGAAATGAATTTATACACGATTTTTTCTCTAGCCTGATAAAGGCTTAAGGGAGCGACTTGCTGGCAGTCTTTTAAATCAGCGTTAATGAATTGGCTAGGGGCTTTTAATCCGTCTTTTAAAATATCTGAACCCCTAAAAATAGGAATGGTATTTTTTTCTTGTTTGGGGTGTAACTTTTCTTCATTGTTACCTGTAACAATCCCTAAAGCAAAATGAGCGTTATTTTTTAAAGTGGTGTGGGGAATGGAAAAAAGGTGGTCCAAAATTTTATTTTCTTTGCTAGAGCAATGGATATTAAAAATCTTTTTAGGGTTGTTGAAAAAAGAAGAAGGCGATCGTTTGAACTCACTATTTTGATAAAAACATGAGATTTTTTGATTCTTGTTAGGGGTTTTTTTAAGCGCCAAACCCACAGCCTTAGTCATTAGATTTTTAAAGGGTTTGTCAAAATCAATCAGGCTTCTCATTTGAAACTTTAAAGCCATTTCTCGCATTTTGCTGAACGAATCAATATTCAAACAACTTTCGGGTAATAATAGCCCCAAATGAGCGTTTTCTTTTAAGCAATTCAAACTCGCCATAAAAAAGAGCGACGCGCTATCTAGACTTTGAGGGAGGTTGAATTGCTGTTTGAAATTTTCTTTTTGGTTTTGATTGCATTTCTTACCCCATGGCGGGTTAGTGAAAATGCAATCAAATTGCGGAGCATGTTTTAAACTCAAAAAATCTTTTTGCATGATATTAGGGCAATCTAAACGATAACGCTCTTTAATACGCTTTTTAGTCAAAGCGACAGCAAAAGCGTCTGTATCATAGCCATAGATATTTTCAACCTTAAAGCCCAGTTTTAAAGCATGCATGACAAAATTCCCACTCCCCACAGCCGGATCGCAAAAAATCGCTTGAGTGGCATCAAAATCTTTAGGGAGAGTGAAAAGTTGTTCTACTATCCTATTAGGAGTGTAGTAAATGCCTTCTAAATTTCTAGTGGTATTGGAAAGCTCTTTTTCATAATAAGAACCCAACTTTTCTAAATCAGAGCTATTTTCTAACATTTCTAGGTATTTTAAAATCAATTCTTGATGGTTGTGCGCGCTTTTTAAGGATTTGTTAGCGTATTTGTTAAGCTTGTTTTTCCCTAAATGGTTGCGGCAAAAATTTAAAAAAGAACTCGTTTTCACATAAATTTTATGATCAATTTCTAGTTTCTCCAAAAGATTGGTTTTGATCCAATTACGCACGCTGCTATGAGAAACATTGATTAAATGAGCGATTTCTTTAACAGAAAGAGCGTTTGAAGGCATTTTCCCCCCTAAAAACTATAAACATAACTCACATTAAACACCACAAGGCGTTTAAAAAAGAGAGAGGTATTTAACCCTTTGCCATGCGTTTCATAAAAGGAGTTGATCGCTAAAGGGATTTTTAAGCCCATTTCAAAGCCGTTATGCCTATCCACATTCACACGAACCCCAAAATTCAAAGGGATCTGGAAAAAACTCGTGTGCATTTTAGCTTGATAATTGGTCAAATAATTGTTGATAAAATCCGTTTCACTCACCCACATGCTCAAACCACTCCCCACCCACGAACTCCCCGCTAAAGCAAAGCCTGCATAAAAACCCACGCTAGAATGTTTTTGTGAATTATCAATGAAATTATACAGATAGTCTATTCCAAGCCCATAGAGATGGTTATTCATTTTGCCCAAACCATCAAAGCCATTACCCACAAAACCAAAGTTAGTGTAACCATAGTCATAGAACAAGTAATAACGAAACCCTTGATTTTTTTTCTTGGTAAAGAAATGCTTATACCCTACGCTCAAACCTACCCCATACATGCTTGAAACATTTTTAGAATAAGAGCTGGGATCAAGCGCATTCAAAGAATTTGAAATTTGAGCGATTTGAGAAGACAAAGAAGAAAGCATGTTGTTTTGAGATTGAGCGAATTGTAATTCTAAATTTTTTAAGTTTTCTGCTAATTCTAAAGGGTTAGTAACGGGTTCTTGCATTTTTTCTAACGCTTGGGCTAGTTTAAGGTTAGACGCAACGCCCCCGCTAAGCATCATTATTTTTCCAATATTTTGAAGGGTGGATTGGAGGTAGTATTGCTCGGCTTGCATTTCAGTGGGGGTTAATTTAGCATGGTTTTTTAAAGCGTTGTTGATGTAATTAAAGGTGTTTTGCATGTTTGTGATTTCATTTTTGACTTGATTGAGTTTATAGATTTTATTTTGAGCGTTAGAAATCGTTTGGATGCGTTCTTGATTCAAAAAGGGGTTATTATGCTCAACAGCATGACTAATGGAATATTCAAAACCCACGCTCGCATACGCCCCATTTTCTTCAGCGATACAATAAGATAAAAATAAAGATAAAGATAAGGGTAAAGATAAAGGAAATAAGGTTTTTGAAATTGCATGGGTGATCCTAATTAAAAATAATCTCAATGATACACTAATTTTAATAGAAAAAAGTGAAACAATTTTTAAGCCATTTTTGAATACAATAAGAGCATTTTATTATTAAGGTTAGAATAATGAGTTTGATCGTTACGCGCTTCGCCCCATCGCCCACTGGCTATCTCCACATAGGAGGCTTAAGGACAGCCATTTTTAATTATCTTTTTGCACGAGCCAATCAAGGAAAATTTTTTTTACGCATTGAAGACACGGATTTGAGCCGTAACTCCATAGAAGCGGCTAACGCCATTGTAGAAGCTTTCAAATGGGTAGGGCTAGAATACGATGGCGAAATTCTCTACCAATCCAAACGCTTTGAAATTTATAAAGAATACATCCAAAAACTCTTAGACGAAGACAAAGCCTATTATTGTTATATGAGCAAAGATGAGTTGGACGCTTTGAGAGAAGAACAAAAGGCCAGGAAAGAAACCCCACGCTATGACAATCGTTATCGTGATTTTAAAGGCACGCCCCCTAAAGGCATAGAGCCTGTTGTAAGGATTAAAGTCCCTCAAAATGAGATCATTAGTTTTAATGACGGGATTAAAGGCGAAGTGAGAGTGAACACTAACGAATTAGACGATTTTATTATCGCCAGGAGCGATGGGACGCCCACTTATAACTTTGTGGTTACCATTGATGACGCTTTAATGGGGATTACTGATGTGATTAGAGGCGATGATCACCTTTCTAACACCCCTAAACAAATCGTTCTCTATAAGGCTTTGAATTTTAAAATCCCTAATTTTTTCCATGTGCCGATGATTTTGAATGAAGAAGGGCAAAAATTAAGCAAACGCCATGGGGCCACTAATGTGATGGACTATCAAGAAAGGGGCTATCTTAAGGAAGCTTTAGTGAATTTTTTAGCGCGTTTGGGGTGGAGCTATCAAGATAAAGAAATTTTTAGCATGCAAGAATTATTGGAATGTTTTGACCCTAAAGATTTAAATTCTTCGCCTAGTTGCTTTAGCTGGCACAAACTTAATTGGCTCAACGCTCATTATTTAAAAAACCAAAGCACGCAGGAATTGTTAGAACTTTTAAAGCCTTTTAGTTTTAGCGATCTTTCTCATTTAAACCCCGCTCAATTGGATCGCTTGTTGGACGCTCTCAAAGAAAGATCTCAAACCCTAAAAGAATTAGCCCTTAAAATAGATGAGGTTTTAACCGCTCCTATAGAGTATGAAGAAAAGGTTTTTAAAAAACTCAATCAAGCGCTCATCATGCCTTTGTTAGAAAAATTTAAATTGGCGTTAGATAAAGCTGATTTCAACGATGAAAGCACGCTAGAAAACGCCATGCACCAAATCATTGAAGAAGAAAAGATTAAAGCGGGTAGTTTCATGCAGCCTTTAAGATTGGCCCTTTTGGGTAAGGGAGGCGGGATAGGCCTTAAAGAAGCGCTTTTTATTTTAGGCAAAACAGAGAGCGTCAAAAGAATAGAAAAGTTTTTGAAAAACTAAAAAATTGGCTCTGTTTTCATTGAACGCTAATCATAAAAGAGTTTGATTTTAGCGGTTGTTCTAAACAACTCCTTTTGAAAAATAAGAGGGTTTCAAGAGAAAATGAAAAAAAATATTTCTAAAATTTTTTGTTTTGATTGAAATCAAGCTTAAAAGTTGGGTTCAGACAATCTTTTGGCAAACTGATCGTTTGAGGAATGACCTCATAATGGCAATAATTTTCATCTTCAAAGAGAGGTTTTACCAACAAGCGGTTTGAAAAAAGCCGATTTTCTTGATTAGGATCAATAACGCCATTGTTTAAAAAGAGGAAAGTTTGCGCGAGTTTGATTATTTCGTTTGGATCATGACTCACCAATAACACGCTTAAATTTTCACGCTTGATAAAATCAAGCAAACCTTGTTGCACTTCGTTTTTTAAGGCGTTATCTAGGGCGTTTAAAGGCTCATCTAAAAGCAATAAATTCTTGGCTGCGATTAAAGCTCTTGCTAAAGCGACTCGTTGGGCTTGCCCGCCAGAGAGTTGAAGAATTTTTTGCTGGCTTAGGTTTTCTAAACGCATTAAGCGTAACACTTCGTGGATTTTATTTTTATCTTTAGGGTGAGCAAAGGCGATGTTTTGATACACATTTAAATGCGGAAATAGGGCGTAATCTTGAAACACAAAGCCGATTTTTCGTTGTTGTGGTTTTAAAAAAATCTTTTTTTGAGTGTCTAGCCACACTGAACGATTGACTTCAATATAGCCGCTACTCACCGCTTCAAGCCCTGCTAAAATGCGTAAAATCGTGCTTTTACCCGCTCCCGATTCTCCTAATAAAGCGACAACTTCTGCTTCTTTAATTTCTAAGTCTATATTCAAATCAAACGCGCCCCTAGATCCTAAAAGGCGTTTTTTAAACCGCGCTTTTATCATAAAAACGAGCTTTGTTTTTTATTCAAAAATAGGGTAACAAATAAGAGGCTAAAACTGATAAGCGTGAGCGTTAAGGCGTATTGATGGGCTTTAGGGTAATTGAGCGCTTCAGTTTCGTTAAAAATCGCAATGCTAGCCACTCTTGTTTCCCCTAATATATCACCCCCAAGCATCATCACCACGCCAAATTCACCTATAGTGTGCGTAAAAGTTGTAATGATAGCCATCAACACACTGGGTTTGATGTTAGGGAGTAGGACAAAAAAAAGGGTGTAATATTCCCCCTTACCCAAGCTATAACTGGCTTCTTTTAAAGAAGTGGGCAAGGAAATTAACGCACTTTTAATGGGGCTTACCATAAAGGGTAAGGAAAAAATCACGCTCCCTAAAATAAGCCCTTGGAAACTAAAAACAAGTTTCACATTTAATACATCTTGTAAAAACGCTCCCAAAAAAGAAGAAGGCGAAAAGATTAAAAGGAGATAAAACCCTAGCACGCTTGGGGGTAAAACTAAAGGCATATACACAAGCGTTTCTGTTAAGCTCGTTAAAAGATTGCGTTTAAGGCTTAAAAAATAGCCCAAAAAAATCCCTATAGGGAGTAAAATAAGGGTGGTAATCAAAGCTAAAGAAAAGCTCAAACGCATGGTAATCAAAAACTCATGATCCATTGCTCGCCTTTTTTATGCGTTTTAATCCACAATATAGCCGTATTCTTTAAAGACAGCTCTAGCTTTAGGGCTGAATAAAAAATCTTTAAAAACTTTGGCTAAAGGGTTATTAGCCCCATTTTTAGTGATGATCAAGGCTTGTTCAATAGGGTTATAAAGGGCTTTATCAATGATGAAATAAGAGAGGTTTTTATCTTTTTTATCCATCAAGGATAACGCTCCAAAGCCTATTTGAGCGTTTTTAGTAGCGACAAATTGATGGGCTTGAGAAATAGAAGCGCCATAAATGATTTTAGATTTAAGACTAGAAGTGAGTTTTAAATTCTCTAAGACTTCCATACTGGCTTTTCCATAGGGGGCTAGTTTAGGATTAGCCATAGCGATATATTTAATTTTAGGGTCTTTAAGAATCTCTAAAGAATCCATTTTTAGATTTTCACTCCACAAAACCAACACGCCTTTAGCATAGACTTCTTCTTTAAAAGGGGTTATTTTTTCATCATAAAGCTTTTTAGGTCTAGTAATATCTGCTGAAATGAATAAATCAAAAGGGGCGTTTTGAGCGATTTGAGCGTAGAGTTTGCCTGAAGAATTAAAGCTAATCTTAACAGCGTCTTTGGGGTGTTCTTTTTGAAATTCTTTAACAAGGGCTTTTAAAGCGCGTGTGAGGTTAGCAGCAGCAGCGATTTTTAAATCCTGTGCCAACAGAACGCTTGAAAAAAATACGATTAAAAAGGCAAACGCTTTGAAAGTATTTTTCATAGAACTCCCTTTTATTAAATTGAAGTTGGTGATTATACCTATTTGTATCTTAAAAATTTGTATTTTAAAAGTTTGAGGTGGTTTTGTAGGTGTATCCCACTTATCCATGATTTAATCAATATTTTCACTCTAAAACCCTCATCTTTGATAAAAAATTAAATCTTTTAGAAAAATAACCGATTTTAGGGTGTAACTTTAATTCAACAAGAAGGATTTATTATGATTAAAAGAATTGCTTGTATTTTAAGCTTGAGCACGAGTTTAGCGTTGGCTGGCGAAGTGAATGGGTTTTTCATGGGTGCGGGTTATCAACAAGGTCGTTATGGCCCTTATAACAGCAATTACTCTGATTGGCGTCATGGCAATGATCTTTATGGTTTGAATTTCAAATTGGGTTTTGTAGGCTTTGCCAATAAATGGTTTGGGGCTAGGGTGTATGGCTTTTTAGATTGGTTTAACACTTCAGGGACTGAACACACCAAAACCAATTTGCTCACCTATGGTGGCGGTGGCGATTTGATTGTCAATCTCATTCCTTTGGATAAATTCGCTCTAGGTCTCATTGGTGGCGTTCAATTAGCCGGAAACACTTGGATGTTCCCTTATGATGTCAATCAAACCAGATTCCAGTTCTTATGGAATTTAGGCGGAAGAATGCGCGTTGGGGATCGCAGTGCGTTTGAAGCGGGCGTGAAATTCCCTATGGTTAATCAGGGCAGCAAGGATGTAGGGCTTATCCGCTACTATTCTTGGTATGTGGATTATGTCTTTACTTTCTAATTTGTTCTTTCATCCACTCTTCTTCATCAAATCAAACCTTAGCCAACTCTTAAAAGGTTGGGGTTCAAAAAATCTTTTTTATAAATAGAAAGTTTGTTTTAGTGCAGTATAATCTTGGTGTTTCAATTTTTATCTTACTAAATATAGTGTTTGGCGTTGGCATTTGAAGGCGGGTTTAGTGAGGTTTAAATAATAAATTACTTATAAATATTTATTATACATTATTTAATGGTGTTGTTTAATGGATTAATTTTAAGAGGATAGTCTCGCTTTTATTTCTTTAGAGCGAATCGATCCTGCTGGGGAAAGGTTTTTATGGAAAATAGCACGCTTTATATTGTTATTGCTGGCTTATGGCTTGCTGTAGGCTTTGGAATCTTTTTAAAGAAATTAGACATGCCCGTTATCATTGGTTACATTTGCACAGGAACGGTTTTAGCGGCTTTTTTTAAAATTAATGATTTTAATTTGTTGTCTGATATTGGTGAATTTGGTATCGTCTTTTTAATGTTTATGATAGGCATTGAGTTTAATTTTGACAAGCTCAAGTCCATCAAACAAGAAGTGCTAGTTTTTGGGCTTTTACAGGTTGTTTTATGCGCTTTAATCGCTTTTTTATTGGGGTATTTTGTTTTGGGTCTTTCACCCATTTTTTCCCTTGTTTTAGGCATGGGGCTTTCGCTCTCTTCAACCGCTATTGTGCTGAAATTCTTTGAAGATTCCAAACAGCTTAGCACGCCCATGGGAAAGAGCGCGGTGGGGATTTTGATTTTCCAAGATATTGCCGCCATTCCCATGCTTTTAATTCTCACTATTCTAGGCAGTAAAGATTCTAATGTCAATTTACTCATTCTTAAAACCCTTATTTCAGCAGGGATTATTTTAGTTCTTTTGTTATTGCCTGGAAAAAAAGGGGCTAATCTCATCTTAGAGCAAGCGAAAGACACGCGCTTGCCTGAAATTTTTATAGGCACGATTTTAGTGATCGTTTGCAGCGCGGCGGGGTTGAGCCATTTTTTTGGGTTTTCTATGTCTTTGGGGGCGTTCATTGTGGGCATGGCGATTTCTAAATCGCGCTATAAAATCAATGTCCAAGAAGAATTCGCGCAATTAAAAAACCTCTTTTTAGCCCTTTTTTTCATTACGATAGGGATGCAGATTAATGTGAGTTTCTTCATGGAGAAATTCTTTGTTGTCATCTTTTTACTCATTTTAGTGATGAGTTTTAAGACTTTTATCATTTATGCGCTATTGCGTTTTTTTAGAGACGCTAAAACCGCCATCAAAACCGCTCTTTCTTTGGCGCAAATCGGGGAGTTTTCTTTCGTGATCTTTTTAAATTCAGGCTCGCACCAGCTCTTTAATTTGCAAGAAAAAAAAGGGATTCTTGGTTTTTTGCACCAAAAAAATATCTTAAATATCGCTCAAAATGACATCCATCAACTCCTTATTCTCATGGTCGTCTTTTCCATGTTAGCAACCCCTTTTATTTTAAAATACCTGGAATCTATTGCTCAATTTATTTTGCACCAAAAGAGCCAAGAAAATGAGCCGGCTAAAAAATAATGACGCAAAAACCAAATGATAAGTTTGCTTGTATTGTCAGTGTTATGTTAAAATACAAGCATATTTTAACTTCAAATTGGTATAAAAAGGGGATTTCATGAAAGAACAAGAATGGGATTTAAGCGCTTTATTTGAAAATAAAGAAAGCGCAGAAGAATTTTTAAAAACCTTACAAACAGAAGCGCAAGAATTTGAGAGCGCTTATCAAAATAACCTTAAGGATTTAGACGCCACAAAATTTGCCGACGCCCTTAAACATTACGAAAATTTGTTAGAAAAAATTTCTAGAGCGATGACTTACGCTCAATTACTCTTTGCTAAGAACACTAAAGAAGCGAAGTTTTATTCGCAATGCGAAATGGCTTGCGCAAATATCCAACAACACCTTTTATTCTTTGAAATTGAATTTAAGAATTTGGACGCCAAAAAACAACTCGCTTTCATTAAAAAATGCAAAGACCATGCTTTTTATCTAAACAACCTCATAGAAAAGAAAAAACACACCTTGAATTTAGATGAAGAAAAGATCGCCCTAGCCCTTTCGCCTGTAGGAGTGGGTGCGTTTAGCCGTCTTTTTGATGGGCATTTTTCTTCTTTGAAAATCCCTTTTGAAGAGCAAAATTTAAGCGAAGAAGAAATTTTAGCCCTCTTGCACAACCCCAAACGCAAGATCCGTAAAAAATCTCAAAAAGCTTTCAGTAAAGCGTTAGAAAAATCCCGCCCTTTACTCACTTACATTTTAAACATGGTGCGTAAAGATTTGCTCATTGAAACCAAACTGAGAAAATACGACAAAAAAGAGAGTTTCCGCCACATTGACAACCAGATCTCGCAAGAGAGCGTGGATAGCATGATAGAGATCGTGAACGCTAATTTTTCTTTAGTGCATCGTTACTACCATAAAAAAGCGCAAATTTTAGGGCATAAACTCAAAGATTACGATCGCTACGCCCCTTTAAACGATGAGAGCATCACCATGACTTACTCTCAAGCTTTAGAAGAAGTGCTTAAAACCCTTAAAGCCTTTAGCCCTGAATTTCATAAAATCGCTTCTAAAGCGATCAAAGAGGGGTGGGTGGATTCACACCCCAAAGACTTTAAGCAAGGCGGGGCTTTTAGCCATGGCGCGGTGCCTAGCGCTCACCCTTATGTGCTGTTAAACTACACAGGAAACCGCCGAGACGCTTTCACTATCGCTCATGAATTTGGGCATATGATCCACCAAGAATTGTCCAAAAAACAAGGCGTATTGAACATGGATACACCCTTAACCACCGCAGAAACCGCTTCTGTCTTTTCTGAAATGCTGTTTTTTGAGCATTTGAAAAAGGGTTTAAAATCTGATGAACTCCTTTTCATGCTGGCAGGCAAGTTAGAAGATATTTTTTCTACCCTTTTTAGGCAAGTGGTGATGACGAATTTTGAAAGAAGAATCCATGAAATGGATGAAGAATTAGACACCAAAGATTTTGATCGAATTTGGTTTGAAGAAAATCAAAGAATGTTTGAAAAGAGCGTGAAACTCACTAAAAACTACCATTTGTGGTGGAGCTATATCCCCCATTTTATCCATTCGCCTTTTTATTGCTACGCTTATAGTTACGGGCAGCTTTTGACTTTAGCGCTTTATGGGCTTTATAAAAAAAGCGACGCTAAAGAATTTGTTAAAACTTACACGGAATTTTTGAGTTTAGGAGGGTCAAAAAGCCCTAAAGAATTAGTGTCCATGTTTGGCTTTGACATTGATAGTAAGGAATTTTGGGAAATTGGCATGCAAGAGGTGCGTCATTTGTTAGAAGAATTTGAAAGGTTGCTCGCATGCGAAGAGAATTAAGGCTTTTAAACAACAAGCATTGCATTGAATACTTGCAATTTCTGTCCAAAAACCATTTGAGTTTTAACCTTTTGTGCGAAAGGGATGCGATTGATTTTTCCCCCAAGCTCCCTAAAGAAATCCATGAAAAATTCGGCTCGTTGGTGTTGTTTATTTTAGCCGGATACACCTTAGAAAGCTTGATGATTGATGCGCAAAGCGTGCAGTTTGAGGCTGGGTTTGGCCCTAATAATATTGGCAGCGTGGTTCAAGTGGAACTTCCTGGCATCATTCAAATCCTTATCAAAGAAAAAAATGAAAATATCGTTTTATTCAATCGTTGCGATTCGCTTGAATTGTTCCAAAAAGAAGAGCCACCTCTCCAAGAGCCAAAGAAAGACGAACGAGAGTCTAAAGAATGGTTAGATTCTAAAGAGGCTCTTTTTTCCAATTCCAAAAACCGCGCGATTTTAGAAAATCTGCACAAAAGCTAAAGGAATCATTGATGAGCGTTTTGAAATTGCATGTAAAAGTCTTTCGTTTTGAAACCAACAAGGACTATAACCCTGCTTATGAGTCTTATTTTTTAGAATACCAAGAAGATCAATACCTTTTGGATCTTTTAAAACAACTCAAAGGCGTGAGCTATAATGAAAATATCGCACTTAAAATCAATCAAATTGCGGTGTTTGAAGACGCTAAAGTGAGCGATTTGGTGGCGTTTTTTTCTAAAGAATGGGTGCTAGATCCCCTATCCAAACGGTACGCTTTAAAAGACTTGATGATTGATGAAAAGGCGGTTTTAAAAGACTATGAAGATTTTTTCAAACAAGTCCCCTACATCACTAAAGGCGAAAAAGAAGAATTAGAAAAGTTTATCCAAATCAATTTTATCAACCCCCAAACCAACCCTAAATATCTGGGCGATGGCTTTTTCTTGTATGTTAAATGGCTGATGAAACGCTACCCCACAGAGCGGAATCGGTTATTAGAGATGATTTCCAAGCCTGAAAGCGGCGTGATGAATTTCTTAAGCGTGGCGCATTATCTCTATAAAAACGATGACAACATTGACCATGAAATCTATGAATTGCAAGAAATGCTCACTAACTCTAAAATCAAGCCATGGAAAGATTTTTCTAAAAACCTTTTAAGCCTTTTTCAATACCTTTCTAACCCCCCTAAAACGCCCAACCCCCCTAAAACTTGCGCGCTCTTTAACGCTTATGCGAAGCATTTAAACGCCCAAGCGCTTCTAAAAAGCGCTAAGCTCTATTTAGAAAAAATGGGGCAAAAAGTCATTGATCTGCCTTTTTGTTATGATGGGGGCTATTATGGGAAGATCATCAGCACGCATGATTTTCTCACGGCTTGCGCGTATAATCTGGCTTTGGCTAAAGCCAATGGCGTTTCGCTCATTTTTTGCGAAGAAGATTCGTATTTGAATATCTTGCATGCTAAAGAAGTTTTAGACAACAACCCTGAAATCATCGACTCTGTCAATGAAAAATTAAAAAAATACCAACTCGTTTATGAAAAAGATATTGAGATGGCCTATCTCAATGAGTGGGTTAATGAATTTTTGGCATGGGAATTGAAAAGCCCGTTTGATGCGTTTTTAGGGGCTGAATTTTCTCGCGTTAAACAAAGCGATCATTTTTTCCATAAAATCCATTTAAAAGCCCCCCATTTTTTAGAATCTTTTCAAAATTACGCCCCCCTTTTAGAAGTCAATGAAGTAAGCGGCTTACTCCAGTGCGCGCATTTACGCTATTTGGGGATTGATTTGGGGGCGGATTTTTTAATCGCGCATTCTTTAGGGCTTTTTCACGCTTTTGAAAATTTAAGCTTAAAAGCTTCAAAAATTTATAAAAGAGATAATGACAACACCCCCACTTTATTACTGCCCCAAATCGCATTGATGGCTATGGGGGAAAAAGATAAGCAAGCTCTAGGGCTTGATACGCATTATCATAAAGTTACTTTCATTTAAAATGAACGCTTTTTTAAAACTCGCTTTTGCTTCTTTCATGGGAGGGCTTTGGTATGCTTTCAATGGCGAAGGCTCTGAGGTTGTCGCCATAGGGATTTTTGTGTTGATTTTGTTTGTTTTTTTCATCCGCCCTGTGAGTTTCCAAGACCCAGAAAAACGAGAAGAATACATAGAACGGCTTAAAAAAAACCATGAGAGGAAAATGATCTTACAAGACAAGCAAAAAGAAGAGCAAATGCGTCTTTATCAAGCCAAAAAAGAGCGAGAGAGCAGGCAAAAACAAGACCTTAAAGAACAAATGAAAAAATACTCATAAAGGAAAAAAATGGAAATCATTTTATTAATTGTTGCGGCGGTTGTGTTGTTTTATTTTTACAACACCCTCAAAGAATATTTGAAAAACCCCCTAAACCCTAAAACCAAAACCGAAGAATACGACTTGAAAAATGACCCCTATTTGTTGGTGCAATCTAGCCCCCTAGACAAATTCAAGCAAACCCAAATAGGCGCGTATATGCGTCTTTTAAAGTTTTTAGACATTCAAAAAAACGCTTTGGATAACGCCTTAAGGACGCTTTTTATCAATGAATTAGAGCAGCCCTTAAATAGCGAACAGCAAAATTTAGCCAAAGAGCTTCTCAATGAGCCTGTGGATAAAAAAGAAAATTTTGAATCCTTATGCCAAGAAATCGCCGACCACACGCATGGGGAATACACCAAACGCCTGAAATTAGTGGAATTTCTCATGTTATTAGCCTATGCTGATGGGATTTTGGATAGCAAAGAAAAAGAATTGTTTTTAGATGTGGGGGCGTTTTTGCAGATAGACAATCAGGATTTTAACGAGCTTTATGATAATTTTGAACGCTTCAATGCAATAGAAATCCCTATGTCTTTAGAAGAAGCAAAAAGTCTTTTTGAAATCCAAACCCACACCACCAAGCAAGATTTAGAGGAAAAAGCTTTGGATTTAAGCGCTCCCTACTACCATAAAATGAATGACAACAAACGCTACAGCGAACAAGATTTTATCTCTTTGAAAAAAATCGCCCTCGCTTCCCAAATCTTAGAAAAAGATTTAAAAGACTCATAGGGGTGTGATGAAAAAGGCTATTGAATGCCCTTTTTAAAAGCCCTAGAATCTTTTGATGCGCCCTTTTTAGAAAAAGAAATTTCAAAGCGCTTTAGGGACAATTTAGTTTTTTTCAAATCTTATCACCCCAATCTGTTTAACGCCCTCAATACGCCTTTTAAAAATTACCAATTGCTTTTTGAAAAAAATCATTTCAATCTCTTACACACGCCTACAAACGCTTTAAGCTACCCTAAACATCAAATGATAGAAACCGCTTTCAGCATGGCTTCTAACCCCTTGAATAACCCCAGATGGTCATTAGACAATAACCGCCTCTCTTTACATTATTTAAAAACTCAAAACAACCACAAACTCCCCCTAACCCTTAAAGCCACGCATGCGATCTTAAATTTTTTAGATAATCATCAAACGCCTTGCTCTTTAAAGAAATTCTTACCCCCCACCATGATTTATGGCGTTTTAGACGGCTTGTTTTTAGCGATTTTACAGGCTCAAAATTACCGCTTCCATTCGCTTTATTTGTTTGAAGAAAATTTAGACTTGTTTAAGATCAGTTGCTATTTTGCGCGTTATGAAGATTTAATTAAAAAAGGGGCTAAACTCTTTATTCAAGGGTTTTTTAACCCTAATGAATTGAAAATGGATTTTTTGAAACGCCCTGTTACGCATTCTTTTTTAAAATTAGAAATCATGCCCTATAAAAGCGCTTTCAATATGCGCATGCGAGAAAATATTCAAAGCTATTACAAACAAGCCTTAAGGGGTTGGGGGAGTTTTGAAGACGAATTGCTAGGGCTAAAGAACACGCTTAAAAATTTACCTCTATATCAAACCCTAAAAACCAAACCCAAAAAAATCAACGCCCCCATTTGCGTGGTGGGTAATGGGCCAAGCCTAGATTTATTGTTAGATTTTTTAAAAGAAAATGAAAAAAATTTCATTATTTTTTCATGCGGAACCGCTTTAAAGCCTTTAAAAGCGCATGGCGTTAAAGTGGATTTTCAAATAGAAGTGGAGCGCATAGACTATCTTAAGGAGGTTTTAGAAAACGCCCCCCTAGAAGACACCCCCTTAATGGGGGCTAACATGCTCAATCCTAACGCTTTTAATGTGGCTAAAGAAGCGTTGATGTTTATGCGTGGGGGGAGCGCTTGCGCGTATATAAGCCCTTTAAGTATAGAATACGCAGCGCCTTTTGTGGGCAATGCCGGGGTGGCTTTAGCGGGTTTGATGAGCGATGAAATCTATTTGTGCGCTTTAGATTGCGCTTATATTAAAGGGTTTAAAAAGCACGCTAAAAATTCCTATTATGGAGATGAAAAAGAGATTGACACCTCATCTTTAATCAGCATAGAGGGTAATTTTAAAGGTTATGAAACTTTTAGCGACTCGCTCTTTTTGCTCTCTAAAGAAAGGATTGAAGAAGCCCTTTATCATTACCAGCCTAAAAAAGTCTATAATTTAAGCTATGGGGCTAAAATCAAGCATGCTGTTAGCCTCAATTACTCTCAAGTGAAATTGAAACAAACCAACAAACAAGACGCTATCGCTCGCATTAAAAGCATGTTTAATCCCCCCAATAACCATGCTAAGGATTTAAACAATTTACAAAAAAATCTGATGAATTTTAAAGAGGATTTTTTAAAATATTTAAACACGCCTTGTCAAACCAAGCAAGAAATATTTGAATGGGTGGATAATTTGAACGGGTTTTGCCAAACAGCCAGCGCTAAAACCCCCACTATAGGCATTTTATTTGAAGGAAGTGTCGCTCATATTTTACAAAGCGTCTTAATCGTTTCATTGCACCTCAAAGAAAATGAGCTTACGCATTTTATCAACCACTCTCAAAACACCTTAAAACAATTCCTTAAAAAAGCTTGTTTGTTATTGCAAAGGCAACTCAAACAACCATGATTTTTATTTTTACACTATAATAACAACCTTAAATCAAAGGGGTGTGCATGCCATACAATGAAATCACAAGGGTTCAAGTCCCTGCCTTAATGCATTTAGCCAAGTTGGGCTATGATTTTATCCCTACTAAAAATAAGCCTAAATTAGACACCGCCACCAATATTTTAACCGATAGTTTCACTCAAGCCTTTGAGCGATTGAACCCTAACCCCACTAAAAACGCAAAAGATGTTCTTGCTGAAATGAAAAAACGCTTGAATGACGATGATTTAGGCAAAAGCTTTTATGAATACTTGCTCAAAAGCGAGCATCAAATCATAGACTTTGATAACCCTAACAACAATCTTTATGAAATGATGGCTGAATTACCCTACAAATCCCTAAGAACTGACATCACCCTTTTTATCAACGGCTTGCCTTTGGTGAATATAGAAGTTAAGCAGCCTTTAGCCGGACAAGGCATTAAAGAGGAAAAAGATCGCCATATCAAACGCTACGAAAACCCTGAAAATAAAGTTTTTTATAACCTCGCACAAATCTGGCTCTTTAGCGATAACTCACCCTATGATGGAAACAACCCCGATCAAGGCGCGTTTTATAGCGCTTCTTATTCGCCTATTTTCCAACGCTTTGTTGAAGCCAATAAGCTAGATATTACCCCCCCCCCCCCCGAAAATGATCAAAACCATCAAAACCATCGATCGCTTGAAGAAATTCAAAAACGCGTCTTAAACGAATTCAACCTTAAAGACGCCGACACCCCAAAAAGCCCCAAAGACACCCCCACAAACTCCCTTTTAACTTCGTTTTGCTCTCACAAAAGGCTTTGCTTTATCCTAAAATACGGCATCAGTTTCTTAAAAGAAAAATCAGAGTTTAAAAAACACATTTGGCGTTATGCGCAGATGTTTGCGAGCTTGAATGTTTTAAAAGAATTGCAAAAGCATTATGAAACGAACCCAAAAGATCCCCTAAAAGGCATCATCTGGCACACGCAAGGCAGCGGTAAAACCGCCTTAACCTACCATTTAACCAAACTCATCAGAGACTTTTTTAGCCCGCTAAACAAAAAGACTAAATTTTATTTTATTGTGGACAGACTAGATTTATTAGAACAAGCCAAAAACGAGTTTTCAAAAAGAGGCCTTTGTGTGCATGAGGCAGAAAATAAAGAGGATTTGAGCCAAAAATTAAAAAACTCTAGCGTTTTTGAAGGCCCTCAAGGGAATAATGAAATCATCGTTGTGAATATCCAAAAATTCAAAGCCCCCAATGAAGAAAAAGCCCCCAATGAAGAAAAAGCCCCCAATGAAGACCCTTCCAGCACTCCTAAAGAAATTGTTTCTAAAACAGAATTACAAGAAGCGACAAAAGATAGCCGCAATTTACAAAGGGTGTTTATCATAGATGAAGCCCACAGGAGCTATGATCCTAAAGGTTGCTTTTACGCTAATTTGATAGAATGCGACAAGACAGCAATCAAAATCGCCCTCACAGGCACGCCCCTATTAGAATACAACGCGCAAGATAAAGCCACTAAAAACACTTTTGGCAACTACTTGCACACCTATTCTTATACAGAATCCATTAAAGACAAACACACCCTAAAACTCCAGTTAGAAAGCATTGAAAAGAGCTACAAAGAAAAACTACAAGAAATCTATCGCCTTTTACAAGAAAGCATCACTATTGAAAATACAGAGGTTAAAAAAGAAACGATTTTTAATCATGAAAGATACATTAAAGAAATGCTCTATTATATCATCAGAGATTTATTGAATTTCAGGCGTGTAAATAATGATGAAAATTTAAAGGCTATGGTAATTTGTTTTTCAAGCGCCCAAGCCAAGTTAGCTAATTTATTTTTTAATGAAATCCAAGAAAAAGTCTTACAAGAAAACCCTAACTTAAAAATTTTAAAACAACTCCAATCCAGTCTTATTTTGCATGACGAACAAGAAGTCAAAGAAAAGATTTATTCTTTCAAACATGAAGATACGGATATAGTCTTTGTGTTTAACATGCTTTTAACCGGCTTTGATTTACCCAATCTCAAACGCCTTTATATCCACAGAGAATTAAAAGATCACAATTTGCTCCAAGCCCTAGCCAGAGTGAATCGCCCCTATAAAAACATGTCTTTTGGCTACCTTATAGATTTTGTAGGGATTAAAGAAAATTATGACAAAACGACTGATGATTATTTGAAAGAGTTAAACCAATTCAATCAAAGCGATTTTAATATCAAAGATAATCTCAAAGACATGTTTGCGGATCGCAAGGTTTTAGAAAAAGACATTAAAAACGCCTATGATGATCTTTTTGATTACCCCATTGATGATGTAGAGGACATGACTAGCACCATTGTCAGTATCAGCGGAATGAACGAGCTTTTAAAAGTCTCACAAGCCATTAACACGCTTAAAATAAACTACAATTTAATCCGCACTTCTAGCGATGAAAAAATCCTTTCACTAAAAGAAAAAATTGATATTGAAAAGATCAGCAAAATCTCTTCAATGCTCAGTAAAAAAGCCAAACAACTCCATGCGTTAAAAAATATCAATGAGCCTAAAAACCCAAACGATTTAATGATTTTAGAAGACCTCATCGCTCTTTTAGACTTTAAAATAGAATTTAAAGAAAGCAAAGAATTACGCTTTAAAGAAAAAGAAGAGATTAGCGCTAAATACAAGCAAGCTAAAGAGATGTTAGAAAAAATCCCGGACAAACAAGACAAAGAAATCCAAAAGATTTCTAAAGATCTTTCAAAACTGATCCAAGAACCCCTAACCAATGATAATTTTGATGGAATTTCTCATTCCTACAGCGTAATCATTTCACAACTAAAACAACATAAGGAGCAAACCACCCACTTATTAAATAAATACAACAATGATCGAGCTTATGTGATCACGCATAAGCGACTTCACAATCGCTTCATGGAAGAAAACATTTCTAAGGGAATTTTCACGCTTTTAAGCGCGCTCAAAAAAGCTCTTGATGCGCGCATTTCTAAGCGTCAAGAAATCTTAAACGAAGAAACCACCCTAAAAAATGCCATAAAAGTAGAATTAAGGGACGCTTTCAAAGAATACCCCTCCTTAAAAGATTTAGAAAAAGAAAAAGAATTTATTACTCAAACCCTTTTTAACGAACTCACGCAAAACCACCATCAAGGAAATTTGAATGCCTAATAACGCTTTATTGCAAATCAAACAAGACACCCTAAGCCTCATTGATGATTTAAAAGTCATTTGCACGAGTTTTGGTTTAGGGAACGATGGCAACGAATACAAGATCATCACGCAATGCTTTTTGTATAAATTCTTATGCGATAAGTTTGAATTCTTTTTTGAACAAGAATTCCCCAACCAAACGATACGAGATTACAAAGACTTTAACGAGGAAGAAAAAGAAAATTTTTTCCTTAACTTAGACGATAACAAACTCCCCAAACTCGCTTATGATGAGCTTTTAAGCTATCTTTTTGAAAAACATTTTAACGATAACGATTTACACCTAAAGCTAGATGCTATTTTCAATCGCATTTCTAGCAATAATGCCGAACTTTTTAACACCAAAAGCACGGATAAAACCACTATCGCTTTATTTGAAAGCGTCTCACAATACATTAATGAAGAGTCTAAAAGGGCTAATTTTACAAGAGCTTTGTTAGACAAACTCAAAAATTTTAATTTCAAACAAGCTTTTTTAAACTTACAAAACCAACAAGGCTATGATTTTTTCGCCCCCATTTTTGAATACTTACTCAAAGATTACAATAACGCCGGCGGAGGGAAATACGCCGAATACTACACCCCTTTAAGCATCGCTAGCATCATCGCTAAGCTTTTAGTGATTAAACCCACTCAAAGCGTCAAAATCTATGATCCAAGCGCTGGCACAGGAACGCTTTTAATGGCACTAGCCCACCAAATAGGCACCGATTCTTGCACCCTTTATGCCCAAGACATTTCGCAAAAATCCTTAAGAATGCTCAAACTCAACCTGATTTTAAACGACTTGACCCACTCTTTAAGATACGCCATTGAAGGAAACACTTTAACTAACCCCTACCATTCTAAAGATTATCATGGGAAAATGGATTTCATCGTGAGTAACCCCCCTTTCAAGCTGGATTTTTCCAACGAGCATGCCGAGATTTCGCAAAACAAAAACGATTTTTTCTTAGGCGTGCCTAATATCCCTAAAAACGATAAAAGCAAAATGCCCATTTACACGCTCTTTTTCCAGCATTGCTTGAACATGCTTAGTAATAAGGGTAAGGGGGCTATAATCGTGCCAACCGGATTCATTAGCGCTAAAAGCGGGGTAGAAAATAAGATCGTCCGGCATTTAGTAGATGAAAGGCTCGTTTATGGGGTGGTTTGCATGCCCAGTCAGGTTTTTGCCAACACCGGCACTAACGTGAGCATCATCTTTTTTCAAAAAACGCCAAGTGCAAAGGAAGTCATTTTGATTGACGCTTCCAAACTCGGCGAAGAATACACCGAAAACAAAAACAAAAAAACGCGCTTAAGAACAAGTGATATGGATTTGATTTTAGAAACTTTTCAAAATAAAACTAAAAAATCGGATTTTTGCGCCCTGGTTTCTTTTGATGAAATTACAGAAAAAAATTATTCTCTAAACCCCGGGCAGTATTTCACTATAGAAGACACAAGCGAGAAAATAAGCCAAGAAGAGTTTGAACACTTGATGCAGCAATATTCAAGCGAATTAACAAGCCTTTTTGATGAAAGCCAGAGCTTGCAACAAGAAATTTTAGAAACTTTAAAAGGGATTAGGTTTGAGTGAGTGGCAAACATTTTGTTTAAAAGATTTAGGAAAAATCGTAACAGGAAAAACCCCTAAAACTTCTAATTTAGATTTTTTTAATGGCAAATACATGTTTATTACGCCAAATGATTTGCATGGCACATATCGTATTATCAAAACACCAAGAACGCTTAGTGATAGTGGTTTAAAAAGCATACAAAACAACACAATAGATAATACAAGCATTCTTGTAGGGTGTATAGGTGATGTGGGTATGGTTCGCATGTGTTTTGATAAATGCGCAACAAATCAACAAATAAATTCTATTACAGACATTAAAGATTTTTGTAATCCATACTACTTATACTACTATCTATCTAATAAAAAAGAACTTTTTAAAAATATAGCTCTCTCTACAGTTGTGCCAATTATTCCAAAAACAATTTTTCAAGAAATAGAAGTCTTATTGCCAAATATAGAAACACAACAAAAAATCGCCCGCACGCTTTCTATTTTAGATCAAAAAATAGAGAACAACCATAAAATCAACGAGCTTTTACACACGCTCGCTTATAAAATCTATGAATATTATTTCAAATACAAACCTAAAAATGCAAAGCTAGAACAAATTATTATTGAAAATCCTAAATCTAACATTATGGTTAAAAACGCCCAAAAAACCCAAGATAAATACCCCTTTTTTACAAGCGGAGATAATATCCTATCCTACCCTAAAGCGATCATTGATGGCAGAAATTGCTTTTTAAACACTGGCGGTAATGCTGGTATTAAATTTTATGTAGGCAAAGCTTCTTATTCAACGGATACTTGGTGTATTTGCGCTAACGAATTTAGCGACTATTTATATTTACTGCTCTCAAGTATAAAAAACCATATCAATCAAAGCTTTTTTCAAGGAACTAGCCTTAAACACTTGCAAAAAAATTTGCTTAAAAAATATCCTATTTACATGCCGTCCGTGCATGAAATTAAAAAATTTAATCAAATTATGATGCCCCTACTCACGCTTATATCCATTAACACAAGAACTTCTAAAAAATTAGAACAAATCAGGGACTTCCTACTCCCCCTACTCCTAAAGCAACAAGTCAAACCTGAATGAAAAATTTTAGAACAAAACTTTTTTAAGGGGTAGAGATAAAAACCCTTTAGTTACAAGAAAGAGAAGTTTTATCATCAAAAGAAATTTTTTAAAGAAAAAGAAGTTTCAAAAAATTAAAAGTTTGAGTCAAATCCGCTGGTAAGATTTGACCCAAGTGCTCTTGCGCCAGAGCCAAAATTTTAGTATAATATAGTGGCGTTGCGGACACCATTAAAACTATGATTACTAATAGTAATCTCATGTTAGGTTATCTCCTTTCGGGGTAACCACCCACTATTACCCCAAACCCTAACATACTCCAAATACCGCAACCAAAGAGAAAACCAAGAGATTACTACTTGCGTTCGTTTATTATAGAAACAATCAACCCAAAAAACGCTAAAAAAAATTTTAAGCGATCTTTTAGGGTTAAATGAAGTTTTATTCAAAAAATGAAGTTTTACAAAAAAGAGTTTTTAAACAACAACTAAGCAAACTCGCGCTACAATCTCCCTTTTTGATTGCGGAGTATGGCGCAGCCTGATTAGCGCGCACCCTTGGGGTGGGTGAGGTCGTGGGTTTGAATCCCGCTACTCCGACCATGACTTTTTAAAAAAGCTTCAACTATTATCATTTCATTATATAATCACACCAAACAAACTGATTTTTAAACATGATGATTTAAAGGATTTCTATTGAATCGTTTCTTTAACCGAGAGCTTTCATGGTTAGCTTTTAACACAAGGGTTTTAAACGAAGCCAAAGATGAGAGCTTGCCTTTATTAGAGCGCTTGAAATTTTTAGCCATTTATGACACGAATTTAGACGAATTTTACATGATAAGAGTGGCAGGGCTTAAACAACTCTATGAGCATAAAATCGCCTCTAAAGGCATTGATGGCGCAAGCCCTGAAGAACAATTAGAAAAAATCAAGCATTATTTAGCGCATGAAATTGAAGAAAGGGAGTTGGAATTTCAAAAAATCCAAGCCCTACTCTTTAAAAAAGGGCTTTGCATCACCCCCTATAATGAATTGAATTTGGAGCAAAAAGCTAAGGCTAAAACCTATTTCAAAGAGCAACTTTATGCGTTAGTTTTGCCTTTTAAGTTGGATTCTTCGCACACTTTCCCGCCTTTAGCGAATTTGACTTTCGCGCTTTTTGCCCGCATTAAAGACAAAGAAACCCAAACCACCTTCTATGCGCTCATCAAACTCCCCTCTTTCATCTTCCGTTTTGTAGAGCTAGAAAAAGGCTTGTTTGTGCTGGCTGAAGAAATCGTAGAAGCGCATTTAGAAGAATTGTTTTTAGAGCATGAGATTTTAGATTGCATGGCGTTTAGGGTAACTTGCGATGCGGATATTGCCATCACTGAAGATGAAGCGCATGATTATGCGGATTTGATGAGTAAGAGTTTAAGGAAACGCAATCAAGGCGAAATCGTGCGCTTGCAAACCCAAAAAGGGAGTCAAGAGCTTTTAAAAACCCTTTTAGCGTCTTTAAGGAGTTTTCAAACCCACTCTTACAAAAAGCACAAACTCACCGGCATGCATGTCTATAAAAGCGCGATCATGCTCAATTTAGGAGATTTGTGGGAATTGGTCAATCATAGCGACTTTAAAGCGCTTAAATCGCCCAATTTCACGCCCAAAATCCACCCTCATTTCAATGAAAACGATCTTTTCAAGTCCATAGAAAAACAAGATCTGTTGCTGTTTCATCCTTATGAAAGTTTTGAGCCTGTGATCGATCTCATAGAGCAAGCCGCCAGCGATCCGACCACCCTTTCTATCAAAATGACGCTTTATCGTGTGGGCAAGCATTCCCCCATTGTCAAAGCCTTGATTGAAGCGGCGAGCAAGATTCAAGTGAGCGTTTTAGTGGAATTAAAAGCACGCTTTGATGAAGAAAGCAACCTGCACTGGGCAAAAGCTTTAGAAAGGGCGGGCGCGTTAGTCGTTTATGGCGTTTTCAAACTCAAAGTGCATGCTAAAATGCTCGTGATCACTAAAAAAACAGACAACCAATTACGCCATTTCACCCATTTAAGCACGGGCAATTACAACCCTTTGAGCGCTAAAATCTATACCGATGTGAGTTTTTTTAGCGCTAAAAATGAAATCGCTAACGACATTATCAAGCTTTTCCATTCCTTGCTGACGAGCAGCGCGACTAATAGCGCCCTAGAAACGCTTTTTATGGCGCCCAAACAGATCAAGCCTAAAATCATTGAACTCATTCAAAATGAAATGAATCACAAACAAGAAGGCTATATCATTTTAAAAGCCAACGCCCTAGTGGATAGCGAAATCATTGAATGGCTCTATCAAGCCTCTCAAAAAGGGGTTAAAATCGATCTCATTATTAGAGGGATTTGCTGTTTAAAGCCCCAAGTCAAGGGCTTGAGCGAAAATATCAGGGTGTATTCTATCGTGGGGAAATATTTAGAACATGCACGCATTTATTATTTTAAACATGAGAATATCTATTTTTCTAGCGCGGATTTAATGCCCAGGAATTTAGAAAGGCGCGTGGAATTGCTCATTCCCGCCACAAACCCAAAGATCGCTAATAAATTGTTGCGTATTTTAGAAATCCAACTAAAAGACACCCTAAAACGCTACGAGTTGGACTCTAAAGGCCGTTACGCTAAAGTTTCAAACCCTAACGATCCTTTAAATTCACAGGATTATTTTGAAAAACAAGCCCTTAAAACCCTTTAAAAAGCTATCGTTCAAATCATCAAATATTAAGGATTAAAATGCTTTATTCATTAGTAAAAAAATATCTTTTTAGCCTAGACGCTGAAATCGCTCATGAAAAGGTTTGTCAAATTTTAAGAACGCTTTCTTCATCGCCCTTTTTATGTAGTTTAATCCATTCTCAATGGGGTTATAAAAACCCAAAGCTTGAAAACGAAATTTTAGGCTTAAACTTCCCTAACCCTTTAGGCTTGGCCGCCGGATTTGATAAAAACGCTTCCATGCTTAGGGCGTTAACCGCTTTTGGGTTTGGCTATTTGGAAGCAGGCACATTGACTAATATTGCGCAAAGCGGGAATGAAAAACCAAGGCTTTTCAGGCACATTGAAGAAGAATCCTTACAAAATGCGATGGGGTTTAATAATTACGGGGCGATTTTAGGAGCGAGATCGTTTAAGCGCTTCGCCCCTTATAAAACCCCTATTGGCATCAATTTAGGCAAAAACAAACACATAGAGCAAGCGCATGCCTTAGAAGATTACAAGGCAGTTTTAAATAAATGTTTAGATATTGGCGATTATTACACTTTCAACCTTTCTTCGCCCAACACCCCTAATTTAAGGGATTTACAAAACAAGGCGTTTGTGAATGAGCTTTTTTGCATGGCTAAAGAAATGACCCATAAGCCTTTATTTTTAAAAATCGCCCCGGATTTAGAAACAGACAGCATGCTAGAAATTGTCAATAGCGCTATTGAAGCGGGAGCGCATGGGGTTATTGCGACTAACACGACCATTGATAAAAGCCTGGTGTTCGCCCCTAAAGAAATGGGGGGCTTGAGCGGGAAATGCTTGACTAAAAAAAGCCGTGAAATCTTTAAAGAATTGGCTAAGGCTTTTTTTAATAAAAGCGTTCTTGTTTCTGTGGGGGGGATTAGCGATGCGAAAGAAGCTTATGAAAGGATTAAAATGGGAGCGAGTCTGTTACAAATTTATAGCGCTTTTATTTACAACGGGCCAAATTTATGCCAAAATATTCTTAAAGATTTGGTAAAATTACTCCAAAAAGATGGATTTTTGAGCGTTAAAGAGGCTATAGGAGCGGATTTAAGATGAGATATTTTTCTGTTAAAAGACTTTTAGGGCTTAGTTCTGTCTTGTTAGTCACTTTAGGAGCGAGCATGCACGCACAATCTTACTTACCCAAACATGAGAGCGTTACCTTAAAAAACGGGTTGCAAGTCGTAAGCGTCCCCCTAGAAAATAAAACTGGGGTTATAGAAGTGGATGTGCTTTATAAAGTCGGCTCTAGAAACGAAGTCATGGGCAAGAGCGGGATCGCTCACATGTTAGAGCATTTGAATTTTAAAAGCACCAAAAACCTTAAAGCCGGCGAATTTGATAAAATCGTTAAGCGTTTTGGGGGCGTGAGTAACGCTTCTACAAGCTTTGATATTACGCGCTACTTCATTAAAACCAGTCAGGCTAACTTGGATAAGTCTTTAGAATTGTTCGCTGAAACCATGGGTTCTTTGAATTTAAAAGAAGATGAGTTTTTGCCTGAGCGTCAAGTGGTCGCTGAAGAAAGGCGATGGCGCACCGATAATTCCCCTATCGGCATGCTTTATTTCCGCTTTTTTAACACCGCTTATGTCTATCACCCCTACCATTGGACGCCCATTGGTTTTATGGACGATATTCAAAATTGGACTTTAAAAGACATTAAAAAATTCCATTCGCTCTATTATCAGCCTAAAAACGCTATTATTTTAGTGGTAGGCGATGTCAATTCCCAAAAGGTTTTTGAATTAGCTAAAAAGCATTTTGAATCCTTAAAAAACCTTGATGAAAAAGCTATCCCCACTCCTTACATGAAAGAGCCTAAACAAGATGGGGCAAGAACGGCAGTCGTGCATAAAGATGGGATCCATTTAGAATGGGTAGCGTTAGGGTATAAAGTGCCTGCTTTCAAGCATAAAGATCAAGTCGCCTTGGACGCGTTAAGCAAGCTTTTAGGCGAAGGCAAAAGCTCGTGGTTACAAAGCGAATTGGTGGATAAAAAGCGCCTGGCTTCTCAAGCCTTCTCGCACAACATGCAATTACAAGACGAAAGCGTGTTTTTATTCATCGCTGGGGGTAATCCTAATATCAAAGCTGAAGCCTTACAAAAAGAAATCGTAGCTCTTTTAGAAAAGCTTAAAAAAGGCGAAGTCACTCAAGCGGAATTAGACAAAATCAAAATCAATCAAAAAGCTGACTTTATTTCCAACTTAGAAAGTTCTAGCGATGTGGCGGGGCTTTTTGCGGACTATCTAGTGCAAAACGATATTCAAGGCTTGACGGATTATCAGCGACAATTTTTGGATTTAAAAGTGAGCGATTTGGTGCGTGTGGCCAATGAATATTTTAAAGACGCCCAATCAACCACCGTGTTTTTGAAACCTTAAAAGAGCCTTATCGCATGCAATTTCATTCATCTAGTGCGTTAATTACGCCTTTTAAAAAAGATTTGAGCGTTGATGAGATCGCTTATGAAACCTTGATCAAGCGCCAAATTTTTCAGGGCATGGACGCATGCGTGCCTGTTGGCACGACAGGGGAATCCGCCACGCTCACCCACAAAGAGCACATGCGTTGCATTGAAATCGCCATAGAGACTTGCAAAAGCACTAAAACCCCTTCCAATTCACGCATGAAAGTGTTAGCCGGCGTGGGCAGTAACGCCACGAGTGAGTCCCTTTCTTTGGCAAAGTTCGCTCAAAAAATCGGTGCGGATGCGATTTTATGTGTAAGCCCCTATTATAACCGCCCCACCCAACAAGGCCTGTTTGAGCATTATAAAACTATCGCTCAATCGGTAGAAATCCCTGTCATGCTTTATGATGTGCCAAGCCGAACAGGCGTGTCTATTGAAGTCCCAACCGCTCTCAAACTCTTTAGAGAAGTCCCTAACATTAAAGCCATTAAGGAAGCGTCTGGTTCTTTGAAAAGAGTAACAGAATTGCATTATTATGAAAAAGATTTTAAAATTTTTAGCGGGGAAGATTCACTCAACCACTCTATCATGTTTTCAGGAGGGTGCGGCGTGATTTCAGTGACCGGTAATTTAATGCCTAATTTGATTTCACAAATGGTCAATTGCGCGCTCAAACAAAAATACCAACAAGCCCTAGAAATCCAAAATAAGCTTTTTAGTTTGCATCAAGCCCTTTTTGTAGAAACAAATCCCATCCCTATTAAAATGGCTATGCATTTAGCCGGCTTGATTGAAAACCCAAGTTACAGACTGCCTTTAGTGGCCCCAAGCAAAGAAACGATTCAACTTTTAGAAAAAACTTTACAACAATATGAGGTAATTGCATGAATGGTTCCAATCACATGAAAAATAAAACCCTAGTGATCAGCGGCGCGACTAGAGGGATTGGCAAGGCGATATTGTATCGCTTCGCTCAAAGTGGCGTGAATATCGCTTTCACTTACAATAAAAATGTTGAAGAAGCGAATAAAATTATAGAAGATGTGGAGCAAAAATATTCCATTAAAGCCAAAGCCTACCCCCTTAATGTTTTAGAGCCTGAGCAATACACAGAGCTTTTTAAGCAAATTGACGCGGATTTTGACAGAGTGGATTTTTTTATTTCTAACGCCATTATTTATGGGCGCTCTGTCGTGGGCGGATTTGCGCCGTTTATGCGATTAAAACCTAAGGGGTTAAACAACATTTACACAGCCACCGTGTTAGCGTTTGTCGTAGGGGCTCAAGAAGCGGCAAAACGCATGCAAAAAATAGGCGGTGGGGCGATCGTGAGCTTAAGCTCTACCGGGAATCTGGTCTATATGCCCAATTACGCCGGGCATGGCAATTCTAAAAACGCCGTAGAAACCATAGTCAAATACGCTGCTGTGGATTTAGGCGAGTTTAACATTAGAGTGAATGCGGTTAGCGGCGGGCCTATTGATACGGACGCTTTGAAAGCTTTCCCTGATTATGTAGAGATTAAAGAAAAAGTAGAAGAGCAATCGCCCCTAAAGCGCATGGGCAATCCTAACGATCTAGCCGGGGCGGCTTATTTTTTATGCGATGAGACCCAAAGCGGTTGGCTTACAGGGCAAACGATCGTTGTGGATGGTGGGACTACTTTTAAATAAAGATTTTTTTTGAAAAACATTATCCATATCCACCAGAATAAAGAGTTGCGATTCGTTAAAAAATGCTTGTTGGGCTATTTTTTCGCCCCTTTGTGTGGGGCTATTTTGTTGGTGCTTTTTCTTGTTTCAAGCGGGGCAAAATCGTTTCAAATTTCTAACCTCTTCAATAATCAATTGGCTTATATCGTGTTATTGTCTCTTTTTTTGTGCGCGATTGGGTTCATTGCCGGAGCGATTGGTTTTTATAAGCTTTCTAAAATCACGCGCCATCTGAGTTTTTTTGAAAATTTTGCTTTCAGTTTTTTGGCGGTGATTTTATGCGCTCTTTTAGGCTATCTTATCCCTAACGCCAATAACGCCCTTTCATTAATCGGTAATGGCGTTTCTGTTTTTTATTTGCACAAACTCTATAGAGAATTGAGCCTTTACACTCAAGAAAGGTTTTTTTTAAGCGGGTTTAGATTGTTGCTTTTTAGTTTCATGATCGCTCTTTTAGGGGTTTTAGCGCAAGCGTTAGTTATCATCTTTTTAACGATCGCTGTGATTTTAATGTGTGTGGCGCTCAGCTTTTTAGGGCGTGCGTTTTTGAATTTTTCACAAGTCTTTTTGAAAGCATGAAAGTTTTAAAACTCCTGCCTAATTTTTTAACGATTTTACGCATTGTCTTATCCTTATTTTTATTATTTTTATTGCTAAACACGCGCACTTATTTTAGTTTTTTAACCCCCTTTCACATTAACATGATCTCTTCATTGGTTTTTTTATTTGCCGCGCTCACGGATTTATTGGACGGCTACATCGCTAGAAGCTATAAAGCCAAATCGCGCTTTGGGGAAATCTTTGATCCTTTAGCGGATAAAATCCTTATTTTGAGTGCGTTTTTAGGGCTAGTTTATTTGGATCGTGTGAATGCGTGGATCCCGTTTGTGATTTTAGGGCGCGAATTTTTTATTTCAGGGCTTAGGGTTTTAGCCGCTAATGAAAAAAAGGATATTCCTGTCAATGCGTTAGGCAAGTATAAAACCGTGTCTCAAGTCGTGGCGATTGGCGCTTTATTAGCCAATTTAACTTACTCCTATGTGCTTGTGGCTATAGCGGTTTTTTTAACCCTTTATTCGGGGATAGATTACACCATTAAATATTATAAATCTTAATGTTTTAAAAGAAGTTTTTAGCGTTCTTTAAAAAATACCTTAAAACTCTGCTCTCATCAAATATTGATAAACATTAACTTTAGCATTCTTTCGTTTTTTTAAAATTTTATTTTCAATATTCAATTAAAAAAAATCATTTTATTTTATTTTTGTTATAATTCAAGCTATTTTTATTTTCAATCTAAGGAGGTGTCGCATGGACAATCAAGAGATAACGCATCAAAATACCACGCAAAAACAAGGCGAGCTTAAAAGAGACATGAAAATGCGCCATCTCTTAATGATTGCATTTGGAGGAGCGATTGGCACAGGGCTTTTTGTAGGCACTGGAGGTAATATTGCGAGCGCTGGCCCTTTAGGGACCTTGATCGCTTATGGTTTTGGAGGGCTTGTGGTTTATTGCATCATGCTCTCTTTAGGCGAATTGGCTAGCGTTTATCCCACTACAGGAAGCTTTGGGGATTATGCGGCTAAATTCATAGGCCCTGGCACGGGCTATATGGTTTTTTGGATGTATTGGCTTGGCTGGGTGATCACGGTTGCGTTAGAATATATTGCTATAGGCATGCTCATGCAACGCTGGTTTGTAAATATTCCTATCCATTATTGGGTTATTTCATGCATTGCGTTAGTTTTTTTATTGAACTTTTTTTCGGTTAAAATTTTTGCCGAGGGCGAGTTTTTCTTCAGCCTGATTAAGGTTTTAGCGGTGATCGCTTTTATAGGCATTGGTGCGATTGGGATCATCTATCAAATCTATTTGCATGGGTTTAGTTCTATTTTTGATAACTTCCATTTTGGCGATAAGGGGTTTTTCCCTAACGGGAGCGCAGCGGTTTTTAGCGCGATGCTCGCTGTTATTTTTGCTTTCACTGGCACAGAAGTCATTGGGGTGGCTGTAGGAGAGACTAAAAACGCTAGCGAGGTGATGCCCAAAGCGATTAAAGCGACTTTGTGGCGGATTGTCTTTTTCTTTTTAGGCTCTGTGTTTGTCATTTCTGTTTTTTTACCCATGAGCGATTCGTCTATCGCGCAAAGCCCTTTTGTGAGCGTTTTAGAACGCATCAACTTGCCCTTTATTGGCATGGGTATCCCTTATGTGGCTGATATAATGAACGCTGTTATCATTACGGCGATGTTTTCTACCGCTAATTCAGGGCTTTATGGAGCGAGCCGCATGATTTATGGGCTATCCAAACAAAAGATGTTTTTTAAAGTTTTTTCCCAACTCAACCGACAAGGCACGCCCACTTATGCGATGTTTTTTTCCCTTTCTTTTTCCCTTATAGGGCTTTTAGTCCAAATTTATGCCAAAGAAAATGTCGTGGAAGCCTTGATTAATGTGATCAGTTTCACGGTGATTATTGTGTGGGTTAGCGTGTCCATTTCGCAATATTCTTTCCGCAAGCAATACTTAAAAGCTGGGCATTCTTTAGAGGATTTGCCTTATAAAGCCCCCTTTCTGCCCTTTTTGCAACTCATAGGGATCACTGGGTGTATTATCGGCGTGATTGGTTCGGCTATGGATAAGGATCAACGCATCGGGATGATTTTAACGATTGTTTTTGCTGTTGTGTGTTACATTGGATACTATTTTACACAAAAAGCTAATGAAAATAACAAAAAAGATTTGATATAATCTTTTTTTAATTTTGAAGTTTAGCAAATTTTAAGGAAGTAACCATGATGAAAAAAACCCTTTTTATCTCTTTGGCTTTAGCGTTAAGCTTGAATGCGGGCAATATCCAAATCCAAAACATGCCCAAAGTGAAAGAGCGAATAAGCGTCCCCTCTAAAGAGGATACGATCTATTCTTACCACGATTCTATTAAGGATTCTATTAAAGCGGTGGTGAATATCTCTACTGAAAAGAAGATTAAAAACAACTTTATAGGTGGCGGTGTGTTTAACGACCCCTTTTTCCAACAATTTTTTGGGGATTTGGGTGGCATGATCCCTAAAGAAAGAATGGAAAGGGCTTTGGGCAGCGGCGTCATCATTTCTAAAGATGGCTATATTGTAACTAATAACCATGTGATTGATGGCGCGGATAAGATTAAAGTTACCATTCCAGGGAGCAATAAAGAGTATTCCGCTACTTTAGTAGGCACGGATTCTGAAAGCGATTTAGCGGTGATTCGCATCACTAAAGACAACTTACCCACGATCAAATTCTCTGATTCTAACGATATTTCAGTGGGCGATTTGGTTTTTGCGATTGGCAACCCTTTTGGCGTGGGCGAAAGCGTTACGCAAGGCATTGTTTCAGCACTCAATAAAAGCGGGATTGGGATCAACAGCTATGAGAATTTCATTCAAACAGACGCCTCTATTAATCCTGGAAATTCCGGCGGCGCTTTAATTGATAGCCGTGGAGGGTTAGTGGGGATCAATACCGCTATTATCTCTAAAACCGGCGGTAACCACGGCATTGGCTTTGCCATCCCTTCTAACATGGTTAAAGATATTGTAACCCAACTCATCAAAACCGGCAAGATTGAAAGAGGTTACTTGGGCGTGGGCTTGCAAGATTTGAGCGGCGATTTGCAAAATTCTTATGACAATAAAGAAGGGGCAGTAGTCATTAGCGTAGAAAAAGACTCTCCGGCTAAAAAAGCAGGGATTTTGGTGTGGGATTTGATCACCGAAGTCAATGGGAAAAAGGTTAAAAACACGAATGAGTTAAGAAATCTAATCGGCTCCATGCTACCCAATCAAAGAGTAACCTTAAAAGTCATTAGAGACAAAAAAGAACGCACCTTCACTCTCACTCTAGCTGAAAGGAAAAACCCTAACAAAAAAGAAACCATTTCTGCTCAAAACGGCGCGCAAGGCCAATTGAACGGGCTTCAAGTAGAAGATTTAACTCAAAAAACCAAAAGGTCTATGCGTTTGAGCGATGATGTTCAAGGGGTTTTAGTCTCTCAAGTGAATGAAAATTCCCCAGCAGAGCAAGCCGGCTTTAGGCAAGGCAACATCATCACAAAAATTGAAGAGATTGAAGTTAAAAGCGTTGCGGATTTTAACCATGCTTTAGAAAAATATAAAGGCAAACCCAAACGATTCTTAGTTTTAGACTTGAATCAAGGTTATAGGATCATTTTGGTGAAATGATAGAGGTGGATCGTTAGTCGCATGTCTTTGATTAGAGTGAATGGGGAAGCTTTTGAACTCTCTTTAGAAAGTTTAGAAGAAGACCCTTTTGAAACTAAAGAAACGCTAGAAACGCTTATCAAACAAACGAGTGTTGTTTTATTAGCCGCTGGGGAATCTAAGCGTTTTTCTCAAACAATCAAAAAGCAATGGCTGCGCTCTAATCATACCCCCTTATGGCTCAGCGTTTATGAAAGCTTTAAAGAAGCCCTAGAATTTAAAGAAATCCTTTTAGTCGTAAGCGAATTGGATTATATTTATATCCAACGCCATTACCCTGAAATCAAGCTTGTAAAAGGCGGGGCATCAAGGCAAGAATCCGTGCGTAACGCCTTAAAAATAATTGATAGCACTTACACGCTCACCAGCGATGTGGCTAGGGGTTTAGCCAATATTGAAGCGCTCAAAAGTTTGTTTTTAACCCTCCAACAAACAAGCCATTATTGCATCGCTCCTTACTTGCCTTGCTATGACACAGCAATCTATTATAACGAGGCTTTAGATAGAGAAGCGATCAAACTCATTCAAACCCCGCAATTAAGCCACACCAAAACGCTCCAATCAGCCCTAAATCAAGGGGATTTTAAAGATGAAAGCAGCGCGATTTTACAAGCTTTCCCTGATCGTGTGAGTTATATTGAAGGCAGTAAAAATTTGCACAAACTCACCACGAGCGATGATTTGAAACATTTCGCACTCTTTTTTAACCCAGCAAAAGACACTTTTATCGGCATGGGTTTTGATACGCATGCGTTTGTTGAAAATAAGCCTATGGTTTTAGGGGGGGTTGTTTTGGATTGCGAGTTTGGGTTAAAGGCTCATAGCGATGGCGATGCTTTGTTGCATGCGGTTATTGATGCGATTTTAGGAGCGATTAAAGGGGGGGATATTGGCGAATGGTTCCCTGATAATGACCCCAAATACAAAAACGCCTCTTCTAAAGAGCTTTTAAGAATCGTGTTGGATTTTTCTCAAAGCATTGGGTTTGAGTTGTTTGAAATGGGGGCGACCATCTTTAGCGAAATCCCTAAAATCACTCCTTACAAACCGGCGATTTTAGAGAATTTGAGCCAACTTTTGGGTTTAGAAAAATCTCAAATCAGCTTGAAAGCCACCACAATGGAAAAAATGGGGTTCATTGGCAAACAAGAAGGGCTGTTAGTCCAAGCGCATGTGAGCATGCGTTATCAACAAAAACTTTAAATGCGATAAAAGGAAGAATGGATGAAAATCTTAATCATTGAAGACGATTTAGCGCTAGCTAGGAGTATCTCTCATAATTTGCATGATTTAGGGCATTTTTGCGAGATCATCTCTGGCATTTCAGAAGAAAATAAAGAGCCTTATGATGTGATTTTGGTTTCTTCTAAAGTTTGCACTCAAGGGCGTTGCGAACACTTTGTGCGTTATAATTCCAAGCAAATCATTATCATGATGGCTTCGCATGTCAATGAAGATGGCGTGAATAAACCCATTCAAGCGGGAGCGAGAGATTATATTCTAAAACCTTTTAAAATGGATGAATTGTTGCGTAAGATCCAATACCACAAAGCCTACCAAGAAATGACCGCTCGCTTGGGATTTTATGAAAATTACTTAGACTTTATCCATGCGGAATTGCCCTTGCCTAAAGATTTTTCCTACAGGCCGCCCTTTATCATCCACACGCCCTCTCAAGAGCTCGCGAACGCTTATTTATTGCAATACGCTAAAGAAAGGCAAATGGATTTTTCTTTTTTCTCTTTAAAGGATACCACTTGGAAAGAGCTATACAAGAATAAAGACAAACTAGAACGCCCTTTTTACATCATGCATTTAGAAGAGCTTAAAAAAGATGAGCAATTGAAATTGCTAGAATTGGCCCGTTCATGCCCTATTGTTTTGTCCTATACCCATAAAGAACCCCTAGAATTTCCTAAAATTGTGAGCATTGAATGCGGCAATAAACCCCTATCTTTGTTTAATAACCACACGACTTTCCTTTCCATTCAAGAGTATGAAAAAGAAGCGATTAGGCATTTTTCTTCTACTTGCACGGACACGGAATTAGCCAACAAGCTTGGCATTAGCCGCAAAAGCCTTTGGGAAAAACGCCGGAAATATAACTTACCGCGCAAATAACAGAAAATCCTTAAGCCCTGTTTTTTGTGGGGCGTTTGATCATAAAATGCAAGAATGCCAAAAGCGTTTTTACAATCAAAAGAGCTAAAGCAAGCGATAACCTCTCAAAATTTAGCGTATTTAATGAGAATAGAGTTAATTATTGTTAAAATAACTTATTATTTGCTATATATTTACTATAATAGTTTAAATTTTAAAAAAGAGAAATTCAACTTAAGGATTAACTATTAGACAAGCGTTTAACAAGGTAAGGTTTGCACATTCAAAAACCCTTTTACTAGACATTGATTGCGTGATCCCTAATATTGTTAGGCGTTTGCTCTCTAATAAAACGCTCCCTAAACGATTCGCTGCTTACAGCTTGCAAGAAGTGGGCGTTATTTTTCTCACCACTCAAATTTTATCCATCATGCGTAAAACCCGTTGCTCTAAAACGCTTTTTTTTATCACTAGGGGCAGAGAGAGTTTCCGCTACCAGCTGTGCGATCATTACAAACAAAAACGCCACCAATTTGATGAAGATTTTAGATCCCTTTTAAAAGCTCTAAAGATCGCTTTAGTGGAAAAATACCCCCTAAAAAAAGGGGCTAAAATCCAGGGCGAACATTGTTTTGAATATGAAGCCGATGATATTATCTCTTTTTACAAAAAGAAAGACCCCAACAATTATGTGATAGCCAGCATGGATAAGGATATTTTGTATTCCAATAGAGGTTCTCATTTCAATCTCAAAACCAACGCTTTTTTTAATGTGAGTCAAAAAGAGGCTCATTTTTTTGCTTATTACCAGTGCGTTGTGGGGGATAAGGGGGATAATATTAAAGGGGTTAAAGGGATTGGTGGCTTCAACTATAAAGATTTTTTAAACGAAGACGCTAAAGAGCATGAATTGTGGGAGCAGATTATTCAAGCGTTCAAAATTAAAGAAGATTTGAGCGACAGTGAAGCTAAAGAAAAGGCTCTTTTAAACATGCGTTTAGTCAATATGCACCAGATGACCCACCATGGCGTGATCAAACTATGGGAGCCTGAGTTTAAAAAAGCTTTTTTCCCTAAAAAAACACAAAGACCTGATTTTAAAAGAATTTCTTAAAACAAAAATCTCTTTTAATATTGATTTTTTAAAAAAGAAATTATCGCTTACTTTTGGCAAGCCCTTTGCTATTGATTGTAAAAACGGCATTTTTTTAAAACAAAAACTTCCCAAAAAAGACAAAAGAACTATCTCCAAGGCTTTTTCTCGTGGCTTTAGAATTGTAAGCATACACATACCCCCCACCCATATCAAAAGACAAACTCCTATAAGTCCAAACCCTAAAACTGCTCATTAAAGAATATTCTTGATAATCCCCAAAAGCCACCATTGCGTCTAAACGCACCCTTTTAGTCTTAAGCCCTAAAAAAACATAGCCTGAAATGCTGGAGTTAGCAAAATAAATCGCTAGCACGCCGGGCGCGTTGATCCCACGGCCATAGAATTTGGTCCTGTCATTAAAAGTCCATAGATAGCCCTTATTGTTTCTTGCCGGAACGACATAAAAACCCGTTCCAAAATTAAAAATTTTGTATTTAAAAGTTTGATCGATCAAAAACAAGCCGGCATTTTTAGCGTTGGTGGTAGCGTCAGTGTTGCCGTATTGATACATGCCATGCACTAGAGTGTGCGAAGTGAAACCCTTAGCTAAAGAAGCCTCATACTCCAACTTACCCCCCACTTGCACTAAAACATTTTGAGTGGGCAAAGGCAAGCGGGTGTCCGTTAAAATAAAAGGAAGCACTTTAAGATTTTCATGCCTGTATTCTGCGCCTAAAACAAACACTTCCCCTCCCACATACAAGCGTTTAGACACAGGGTCATAAGACGCTAGAGCGTTTAGAGAAGTAGCGATCCGATTGCCTTGCTCTTTGTTGATTTGATGCCCATTATAAAGCATGCTATCCATAAAAATCCCAAAATAACGCATGGAATTTTGCTTAAAAGCCACAGAGATCCCTTGAATATTGCCCCCTATCCAATCAAAATCCACAAAATCGGTATTGAAACGCCCTAAAGCGATTTTAAAACGCTGGTTAGCGTATTGAAGATACGCATCAGAAACATCGCCAGCGCTCAAATAAGGTTTAACGTTGTTAGGGTTACCAAAAAAATTCCCTAGACTGATGTAAAGGTTAGCCAAACGCTGTTTGTTATAAATATTCCAAGCTCCAATCGCTCCAATACCAAAGGACCACCCGTTGCTATAAGAAAAATCCACCCCAAGGCGCGCTAAAGCCCCCACATAGCTGTGAGGGTTTTTTTGCGCCCCTTGATTATACAATAGCCCCAGATAGCCAAAAGGTTTGACTGCGATTTCTAAAGCTTTCAAAGACAGACCATTTAAAAAAAGGATCCCTAACGCTAAATAATAATATTTTTTCTTATTTTTCTTATATTGCATTAAAAACTCATCGTGGATTTAAACTCAATATTTTAGTTAAAATTCCTTTTAATTGCGCTGAAACGGGTTTAAAATCTCCATTACCTAAAAGCATTATCAATAAACTTGATTGACTAACACTAAAGATTTATGATAGTATTCTAATAAAACTATTTTAAAGGTGATTCATGAGCAAGAGTTTATACCAAACTTTAAACGTGAGCGAAAACGCCAGCCAAGATGAAATCAAAAAATCCTACCGCCGTTTAGCCAGACAATACCACCCGGATTTGAATAAAACCAAAGAAGCCGAAGAAAAATTCAAAGAAATCAACGCCGCTTATGAAATTTTGAGCGACGAAGAAAAACGCCGCCAATACGATCAGTTTGGCGATAACATGTTTGGCGGGCAGAATTTCAGCGATTTTGCCAGAAGCCGTGGTCCTAGTGAAGATTTAGACGATATTTTAAGCTCTATTTTTGGGAAAGGAGGCTTTTCGCAAAGATTTTCTCAAAATTCGCAAGGCTTTTCTAGTTTTAATTTTTCTAATTTTTCTAATTTCGCCCCTGAAAATTTAGACATAACCGCCACTTTAAATGTCTCTGTTTTAGACACCCTTTTAGGCAATAAAAAACAAGTGAGCATCAATAATGAGACTTTTAGCCTTAAAATCCCTATTGGCGTAGAAGAGGGCGAAAAGATTAGGGTTCGCAACAAGGGGAAAACGGGGCGAACGGGCAGGGGCGATTTGCTCTTACAGATCCATATTGAAGAAGATGAAATGTATAGGCGCGAGAAAGACGATATTATCCAAATCTTTGATTTACCCTTAAAAACGGCTCTTTTTGGAGGGAAAATTGAAATCGCTACTTGGCATAAAACCTTAACCCTAACCATTCCCCCCAACACCAAAGCGATGCAAAAATTCCGCATTAAAGAAAAAGGGATCAAAAACAGAAAAACTTCGTATGTGGGGGATTTGTATTTGCAAGCTCGTTTGATTTTGCCTAAAACTGAAACGCTTTCTAATGAGTTAAAAGCGTTATTAGAAAAAGAATTGTAAGGAGGAATCGTGTGCGATTATGATGAACCGCTTTATTTGATCAGCGTCGTGGCTAAAATCTTAGGCGTGCACCCTCAAACCTTGCGCCAATACGAAAAAGAGGGTTTGATAGAGCCTAGCAGGACTGATGGGAAAATGCGCTTGTATTCCCAACGAGACATGGACAAAATCAAAACGATTTTACGCCTTACAAGGGATATGGGGGTTAATCTAGCGGGCGTGGATATTATCTTGCGCTTAAAAGAAAAGCTTGATGAATTAGACAATCTCAATAAAGAATTGCAAGACGCTCTGCAAAAACACTCTAAAAACACCAAAACCCCAACGAAAAATTTAAACACCCCTACGAATTTTTACGAATTGATTTTATTTAAAAAATGAGCCTGACTTCGCTTTTAAACCCAAAAAGCCTAGAAGATTTTTTAGGCCAAGAGCATTTAATAGGGAAAGACGCCCCCTTATTTAAAGCCTTACAATCCAAACACTTCTCCCATGCCTTTTTCTATGGCCCTCCTAGCGTGGGTAAAACAAGCCTGGCTCAAATCATCGCCCACATGCTAGAGCGCCCCATTCTTTTGTTTAATGCGACGGATTTTAAGCTAGAGGATTTGTGCCTTAAGCTTAAAAATTACCAAAACACCCTTTTAAAGCCCGTTGTTTTTATTGATGAAACCCACAGATTGAATAAAACCCAACAAGAATTTTTACTCCCCATTATGGAAAAAGATCACGCTTTAATCTTAGGGGCTAGCACGCAAGATCCTAATTACAGCCTAAGCCATGCGATCCGCTCAAGAAGTTTTATTTTTGAATTAACCCCCCTAAAAAAGAGCGATTTAGACAAGCTTTGCGCTAAAGCTTTAACATTGCTCAAAAAACAAATAGAGCCTAGCGCTAAAACCTACCTTTTAAACAACAGCGCTGGCGACGCTAGAGCGTTATTAAACCTTTTAGATTTGAGCGCTAAAATAGAAGATCCTATCACTTTAGAAACGCTGCAATCCTTACGGCCTCATAGCCTAAATGACGGATCTTATAGCGATGATACGCATTATAACCTTACTAGCGCGTTAATCAAGTCTTTAAGAGGGAGCGATGAAAACGCTTCCATCTATTATCTGGCGCGCTTGATTGCTAGTGGGGAAAACCCGGAATTTATCGCCAGAAGGCTGGTGATTTTTGCGAGCGAAGATATTGGTAACGCTAACCCAAACGCCCTTAATTTAGCCTCTTCTTGCTTGTTTTCAGTCAAACAAATCGGCTACCCTGAAGCGCGCATTATTTTAAGCCAGTGCGTGATTTATCTGGCTTGTTCGCCTAAATCCAACACGGCTTATAGAGCGATCAATCAGGCTTTGGATTGCGTTCAAAAGGGCTTGCTCTACCCTATTCCTAAACACTTGCTACCTCATTCTAAAGACTATCTTTACCCGCATGATTATAACGGCTATGTCAAACAAGATTATTTAGAAAAACCCCTCAATTTGGTTTCTTCTCAAGGCATAGGGTTTGAAAAAACCCTTTTAGAATGGCTTGATAAAATAAGAAATTGATCTTATAAGTTACATTAAAGTGCGACAATAGTAATAAAAAATCAATATTTTTTGATTAAATTAAAATAATAATGAGTTTTATCTATGTTTCATCGCATTATTATTGTATAATAATATTCTAGTTATAAAAATCATTTTACGGATAAGGGAAATATCAGCATGAAAAGATTAGAAACTTTAGAATCTATTTTAGAGCGCTTGAGGATGTCTATCAAAAAAAACGGACTCAAAAATTCAAAACAAAGAGAAGAAGTGGTGAGCGTTTTGTATCGCAGCGGCACACACTTAAGCCCTGAAGAAATCACGCATTCTATCCGCCAAAAGGACAAAAACACCAGCATTTCTTCTGTGTATCGCATTTTGAATTTCTTAGAAAAAGAAAATTTTATCTGTGTTTTAGAGACTTCAAAAAGTGGCCGGCGTTATGAAATTGCGGCTAAAGAACACCATGATCACATCATTTGTTTGCATTGCGGTAAGATCATTGAATTTGCAGACCCCGAAATTGAAAACCGCCAGAATGAAGTCGTTAAAAAATATCAAGCCAAGCTGATCAGCCATGACATGAAAATGTTTGTGTGGTGTAAAGAATGCCAAGAGAGTGAATGTTAAAAAATTTTAAAGAAGAAGCTTAAATAGGGCTATCTTTAATGGTTTTAAGGACTTCGTCTAGGTTAAAACGCTTGAGTTTTAGATTTTTGATTTCTTCATCGCTCAAGCGTTTCCAAGTGAAAGTCTTGCCCACATACCCCCATTTATCATAGCTTGAAGTGAATTCTAAATCCCCGTTTGAATTTTGAGTGACTCTCACGTAGTAGGTCTTGCCGTCATAAAAATTATACGCCTTACCGCCTTTATAAGATCGTTTTCCAACCTTAATCAAATCGCTTAAAAACACCACGCCTTTATCGCTGCGATTCCTTAGCTTTGGGTTAGGATTAAGCTTGTCTTTTCTGGCTTTAGAGCCATCCGCATCAGAAATACCATAGGCATAGAACTTCCCATTATGCTCAAAAAACTCCACAAAAGAGCTTTTCATGTATAAAAAAGGCTGGGTTTGATAAACTCCAGGCAACTCTACAGCCCCTAAAAAACAACAAAAAACTATAACAAGACTCACCAATTTCATAATTTTAATTTGATTAACCCTTTGGGCGCTTTAACGACCGCTTTAAAAATCGGCTCTTCCCTATATTTTTCAAAAGACTCTCCATAAAACCTCAACGCATGCGCATCGCTTTCAAAAAAAATAGCCAGCATGCCCGCATCCAAACGCAAAAAAGAAGCCTCACTAACCGGCTCATAAACGATCAAGTCTTTTTTTTCATCGTAAGGGTTTTTAATGGCAACTTGATTAATACCCACCACTTTAGCCCCCTCAACGCCTTTGACAATCAGCTGGAAATCCACATATTGTTGGTGGCTTTCAAAAAAGCCTTTCTCGCTTTCTTTAGCATGCTCTAAACAATAACTCTGCTCTATGCTAAAGATGCCATGCCCTAAAGGCACTTGAAATTCTGTATTAGAAGCGAGGTTTAAAACCCTTTGATTCGCTTTACTACCCTTTTGCATGACTTCTTTTAAATACGCATGCAAAATTTCTAATTCTTGCGTTTTTTTAAACAAATGCCCAAGCGAGCTTAATTCCCCAAAAATAGCCATATCCCTTTCCTTTTTATGATAAAAAGATTTAATGTTTCAATTGTTCTAAGCGTTCTTTTTTAGTGCCAATATCCGTGATTTGAATGCCAAAATTCCCATCCACGATCACCACTTCGCCCTTAGCGATCACCTTGTCATCTACAAGAATTTCCAAAGGGTCATTCACCAATTGATCAAGCTCTACCACGCTCCCTATATCCATAGAGACCACATCTTTTAAAATCATCTTTTTTTGCCCGATACGCACCTTAACATTCAGTTTCACATCTAAAAGCATGCTGATATTGCGGATTTCTATGTTTTCTAAAGACGCATCATGGGTTTTAACCTCTTCAGCAGCACCCTCTGTCGTTTCTTCTTTTTCTTCTTGATGCGTTTTTTCAAATTGGCGCTCAAAAGCCTCCGTAGTCAATAAAATGATTTGGCTTTCTTTGATGGCTTCCATTTTAAAAGAAAACACCATCGCTTTAGCGTAATCTTCTTTTTTAGGAAGCTCTTTAGCGATTTCAGCGTTCGTGGTAGTGAAATTGAGTTTAGGGAGTAATTCTTGAGACTTCAAGCTCGTAGCGATCGCGCCAAAAATATTAGAAGCCATTTCCTTAAAAGCGTCTAAATCGTCATTATCCATTTCTTCCTTGCTAGCTCCCTCACCTCCTAGCATCAAATCGCTTAAAGCGGTAACTAAAACTACCGGAGCCAATAATTCAATAGAGCTCTCTTCTTTTTCAATCGCGCTTATCATGACTCTTGCATAAGGCACGCTGATTAATTTCAAAAAAGATTCTTCACTACTAGAAACTTCTTTTTCTAATCCCACGCTTAAAGCCTTACCCACTAACCCTTCTAAAGTGGAGACAACCTCTTGAATAAAAATCTTAATAAAATCTTGCATTTCTCACTCTTCTTCTATCTTCATAATATCGCCCACTTTGCCTCTGCGCTGCTCTTCTAGCATTTCTAAAATTTCTTTAGTGCGTTCTTTTTCGCTATAGATCACTTCTTTAATTTGAATGGTTTTCCTATACCCTTGAAACCCCACGCTCGCTAAATAACGCTTTTTTTTATGCACATACACGCTCACTTCATCATTAGCGATCTTGTTCAACCGGATAGTATCCCCCACATCTAAATCCAACATTTCTTTCAAACTCAATTCCACCGCACCCAAAAACACCATCATATCCACGCTCACCCCGCTCAATAGCGCTTGCAATTCCTTATTACGGCTCTTTTTAGAGTTCGTTTCTGAAAGCATGAAATCCCTACTCCCCATTTTAGAAAGAATGCTCTCAATGGAAATCACCGGGTAGCAAATATTCATCATCCCACGACTATGACCGATGATAATCTCTAAAACCACCATGATAGAAATTTCATTTTGAGCGACGATTTGAACCACATTCGCGCTAGATTCTTTAGCGTCAATGGTAGGATACATCTCCACCACAGGCGACCACACTTCTTTTAAAATTTGCATCACCTGGCGTAAAATCGTATCCAATAAATTCAATTCAATATCGCTAAACTCCCTATTTTGATCATACGTGCTCCCCTTACCCCCTAATAGTCTGTCAATCATAGGGAAAGCGATGCTAGGATTGATTTCTAAAACCCCTGTTCCTCCCATAGGCTTCATGGAAAAGACATTAAAACTTGTAGGGCTAGGCAAACTCATCAAAAATTCGCCATAAGTCATTTGATCCACGCTATGGAGCTGGATCTCTACAATAGAACGCATGATAGAAGAAATTTGACTAGAAAGATTCCTAGCCATTTTATCATGGATACTCCTAAAAGAACGCAATTGCTCCTTACTCACACGATTAGGGCGCTTGAAATCATAGAGGGTTACGCTGCGCTGCGGGATAATATCCTTTTTTTGGACATTTTGAATATCCACATTCTCATCAACGACTTCTAAAAGCGCATCAATTTCTTCTTGGCTTAAAATATCAGCCATGATCCACTCCTAAGGATTTACGCACCTTTTTAATCACTTCTTTAATGATTTGAGAAATGCGCGATTCAGTAATGCCTAAAATCTCTTTAATCTCGCTCAAATTCAACTCTTCAAAGTAATAAAGCTGGATAAGGATTTGCTCTCTTTCGCTCATTTGATTCAATACTTTTTGGACATGCTCTAACAACTCTTCTGCTTCAATCTTTTTAGTGATTTCATCTTGCTCAATCGCATTGAATTGCTCATCTATTGGCACTAACGCATAAATATCTGAAGCCGTTTTGGCTTCTCTAATTTTTTCAATATTCTCGCCTAAAACTTCTGCTAAATACGCATCGCTAGGCTCTTTCCCATGCTCATTAAGGTGTTTGGTAATTTCAATATCAATGCTTTTAATGAGTTTCCTGCTAGAGCGAGAAATCACATCTAAAGAACGCAAATAATCTAACATCGCCCCATTGACACGAGTTTTAGCATACCCCCAAAAAGAATCGTTTAACGCGCTCTCATAACGCCTGGCTAATTTAATCAATTCTTCAGTGCCAATAGAAACCAGATCGTTAAAATCAATAGAGCTGGGCAAGCGCTCTTTTAAACGAAACGCCATGGCGCGCACGGCCGGTAAATACTGGATAGCGAGATCGTCTTGATGGTGGTGTTGCTGCTTGTCATAGGCGTTCAAAACCTTTTCTATATTTTTTTCGCTTGTTTCAGTTTTTTGAATTTCTTTGGGCATTCTATTTTCCATCATCAAAATCATAACTTCTAATGTATTCTAAAATACTAGCCACTTCTTTTTCTCTGTTCTTAAACTCATGGTTGAAACGAAGCAAGCTCTCTTCAGTGCCTTTTTTGTCAAAAAGACAAATATCTAAATCCGTGCAAGCGATAAAAATAGACGCAAACAACAACGCGATCAAGTATCCCCCAAGCGTGGATAACACCGTCCATAATAGAATGCTCTCTGGCTCATTGAATTTCAACACCGAAAACACTAACCCTAAAAAAAACCCTACCACAACAGAAAAATGGATAAAATTTTGAACTCTCATCAGCCTACCCCAAATACTTCAAAAGCCTTTTAAAAAAGCTTTTCAAACCTTCTTTTGGTATTTCTAAAGTGCCGGTTTCTAGTTTAGAAACTAAAAGACCCGCTATCTGGTCAATGGATTGCGAAAACAAATCGTTAGGGGCTATTTTTCTCAAAATTTTGCGCTCCCTCACATAGCGTTTCAATAAGGAGCTGTTTTCAATCGCTCCTAAGTAATGCAATTCTAATGAAGCGATATTGTTTTTAGCCACCTTAAACAGCCTTTCATAAGTCGCCCTGCCCTCTTTAGGTTGGGCTACCATGTTAGCGATAAGGAACAATTCATCTTTATTCTTGGAGTTGATTTTAATGCAAGCATACGCATCCGTAATCGCTGAAGGATCTGGTGTGGTAACAATCACCACGCAATCGCTCGCATTCAAAAACGCTTGCGTAGTGGCTCCAATCCCAGCGCCCGTATCAATCACAATATAATCTAAAGAGCTTAAAACCCCCTCTTCATCTACGAATCGATCCAAAGCTTCCGCGCCGCTAATGTATTTTAAAATTTCTTCGCCACTATCCCCAGGGATTAAGCAAAGTCCGGGTTCAATCTCGCAAATGATTTCTTGCAATTTGGCTTCGCCTTTTAAGGCATGCAAGATATTTTTATGGGTTTTCACCCCAAAAATGACATCCAAATTCGCTAAACCAATATCCGCATCAAACACCCCCACCTTATAACCTTTCTTGTATAAAGAGTAAGCTAAATTAGCACTAATGTTGGATTTCCCCACGCCCCCCTTACCGCTTGTGATAGCGATGAATTTGGTATTCCCCTTATTATCAAAAAAACTTTTGGGATTTTTAGCGTTCATAAAATTATCCAAATGGCTCGCTTGATTACTCATGCTTGTTCCTTATTGGGGTTACTAAAGCCATCTAGCATGCAATCCACTAAATACTCATTAGTAGCCACTTTCAAATCCATAGGCACTTCCTGCCCGACAGAAAGATAACTGATAGGCTTTTGGCTTTCATGCACTAAAGAAAACAAATTCCCTAACCCCCTACTCTCATCTAATTTCGTAAAGATTAAAGTGTCAATCCCTAACACCCCAAAAGAATCATAAATATCTTTCATGTCTTCATACTTAGTGGTAACTGAAAGCACTAAGGACACATCAATATTATAACCCCCATCTATAAACTCTTTCAAACCGGCAATTTTTTCCTTATCGTATTGCGAATGCCCTGTCGTATCCACTAAAATAAAATCGCAGTATTCCAAAGCTTCAATTTCTTTAGCAAAATCCTTAGCGTCAATCACCGCTTCTATACTCATTTTCATTTTATTAGCATACCAACTCAATTGCTCCAAAGCCCCAATGCGATAATTGTCTAAAGTGATAATGCCCACCTTGTATTTTTTAGCTAGCATCCTAGAATAACGTGCGGCTAATTTAGCTAGAGTCGTCGTTTTCCCCACGCCTGTTGGCCCTACAAGCATTAAAATGCGTTTTTGCCTTAAATTCAAATCTTCAGGGCGGCACAAGATCATTTTGCGCAACACTTCTCTAAAATAGCGCTTGATCGTTACGGAATTTTCCCGCATGCGTAAAGGCATCAATTCCAAGCTCAATTGCATGATTTCATCTAAATGGCTGGATTTCATCCCGCTTTGTTTGGCTAGTTTGTAAATTTCGGCAAATTCTTGAGGGATATTGACAGAATTAGGGTTTTTCTCATCCCAAAACATGTTTTGAATGAGTTTCAGGCTGTCTCTGATTTTACTTAATTGCACATTAATATCTTTAATTTCTTCTTCTTGTTTGACTTCTCTTTTTTCTCTTTCTTTTTTATGGTTGGCTTCATCTTTTAAGGCTTGCAATAAGGCGTCTTGCTTATTAGTCTCTAAAGGCGTATCCTCTAATGGAGCGTCTTTTTCTAAAAGAGTCTTATTTTTTGAAAAACTATAGTTGCGCTGATTAGATGAAACCCCGGCGAGTTTGCGCATTTCTTCCACAGTGCTTGAAAGCTGCATGACCACATCTTCTTCATTCAATTCTTCATCATACAAACTTTCTGGAATAAGGGGGGCTTTAGGGGGCTTGTTTTCGCTCTCTTCTTCAACCGCCACAACGATTTCATAAAGTCCAGAAGAAGTGAGCGTTTTTTTACGGATTTCTTGCGTTTTAAACACCAGCGTATCCACCCCATGGTGGCTTTGAGCGATCTTTAAAGCTTCAGCGGCCGTCTCTCCACTATAGGTATAGAATTTCACCACTCCCCTTTTTTAAAAAGCATTTGTTGCAAAGTTAAAGGCACTAACACCGAGTCTCTTTCACTCCATTTAGGGTGAGGTAAAGTCAAATCGTTCTGCCTCAAAATGACTTGATTGAAAGCGATAATATCAATATCCAAAGTTCTTGGAGCGTCTTTAAAATCGCGCTTCCTTTTGCGCCCAAAACGCCTTTCTATATAAAAAACCAGAGCAAAAAAATGGCACAAACTTAAAGATGTTTTAAGGATAATCGTAGCGTTGTAGAAATTAGGTTGCTTAGTGTAACCAAAAGGCGGATTGATATAAATGGGCGAAGAAAAAATTTTCCCGATTCTACTATGATTTTTAAAATATAAAAAACAATTTTTTAATATTTTTAAAGGATTTTTAAGATTAGATCCCAACCCTAAAACCACTCTGTTAGAAAAATCAAGCCTTTTTTTAAAAAGGCTTGGGAAAAAGCGGTTAGTAAGGATCTCTCGCATCACAAAAGCTCGGCCCTAGAATTTTTGATTACCACTAAATCTTCAATGCGCACCCCAAAAAACCCAGGGATATAAATCCCAGGCTCTACAGAAAACACCATGCCCTCTTCTAAAATGGTTTCACTGCGCGATGAAATATAGGGAAGTTCATGAATGTCTAATCCAATGCCATGCCCGGTGCTGTGAGTGAAATACTGCCCATAACCATAATCGCTAATCACTCCCCTAGCCAAGCTGTCCGCTTCTTTACCGGTCATGCCCGCTCTAATACCTGAAATAGCCTTTTCTTGCGCTTCTTTCACAATGTCATAAATCTTTTGATGCTCTTTATCCTTGAAACTCTGCTCTCTTTTGAAGACAAAATCTTTAGGGTCAAAAAAAGCCGTGCGAGTCCTGTCAGAGCAATAGCGTTCGTATTTGATCCCCATATCCAAAAGAATGCTATGCTCCGCTTTTAAAAAATCCTTTGCGCTAGGCAAAGCATGGGGCTTGCTCGCGTTCGCATTCAAGGCTAAAATAGGCTCAAAACTCAGATCATAAACCCCCTCTTTAGTCAAAAAGTCCTTAACCTTATGCTGCAAATACCGCTCGCTCAAGGACTCTTTTTCATCAAAAATCTTTTTCACATACTCGGCAAAATTTTCAAAAGCTTCAACATTCAACGCTTGAGATTTTTTGAGAAGTTGGATCTCATGTTCGTTTTTAATGATGCGTTTTTGGCGGTGGTAACTAGGCACGCCCTCTAAAATAACCTTATCCCCAACCGCTAAATCCAAACGCTTATAGGTTTGCAAATTCACTTGATTGGGGTCAAAAAAGAGCTTTTTAACCGAACTCTTTGTAATCAAGTCAATCGCACTTTGGACTAAATCGCTGGATTCTATCACTTCCGCTAAAACGCCATTTTTAGGCTGAATGCTTTCTTTAGCTTCTTGAGTGTAGCGAGAATCAGTGATAAAAAACGAGCGATCGTCTAATTGCAAAAACAAAGCGTTATCGCAACTATAAGTGCACTCAAAAAACATCGCATTTTCATTGAGCGTGAAATGGGAGTCTCTTTCTAATCCTCTCATCAGTAACCCCCTTTTATTTTTGATTGTTAATGGGGTTATTAGGGTTGTTTTTTTGGGCTTCTTGGAACGCTTTCATTTCGGCTAAAATATTGACCATCGCCATTAAAGCCATGTTATAACCAAGCGGTCCAAATCCCATGATCACGCCTCCACAAGCCGCTCCGGTGTAAGAATTTTTCCTGAATTCCTCTCTAGCTTGAATGTTAGTGAGATGCACTTCAATAACGGGTTTGCCCGCTAGCATGATCGCATCTGCAATCGCAATAGAAGTGTGCGAAAACGCTCCAGGGTTAATGATAATCCCTTCATAATCGCTGCCCACGCTCTCTTGGATTTTGTCAATGATTTCGCCCTCAAAATTGGTTTGAAAAAACTCTAATTCCACATCTAAATTGCCTTGTTTCACGAAAGTTTGCATGATCTCATGGATTTGGTCTAAGGTTACCATGCCATAAAGTCTTGGGTCTCTGTGTCCTAACATGTTTAAATTAGGCCCTTGAATCACTAAAATTTTCATTAATTTATTTCTCCTTGTTGAATATGGAATGAAACCGCATTATAGCATAAGTTTTTATCTTACCCCTTAAATCCCCCTAAGAACGAATCACAAGAAACTACCGCTTGACTAACATCAAACCCCTTGATGCTAAAAAACGCTTTTATCCTTTTTTAAAAAAACAGCCATCATGATCATTCCCACAAAAAAACTTCCCGTAATGAAGAAATCAAAGGGGTCAAACCCGATGCCAAAAATGAGATAAAAAGTGAGTGTCGTTAATATAAAGAGTGATATTAAAGAGTTTTGCTTTATCCCGCTCCAAAAAATCTTTACAACCGCTAGTAAAAAAAAGAGCCAGATTAAAAAGCCTATGATCCCCCTAGTGGCTAAAACATGAATGATTTGATTGTCGTATCTTTCATAACAGAGAATCAAATCTTTGGCTCTATAAGACTGCGACAGAGACAAAATCTCTTCTAACCTCTGGCATTTCTCGCTAGCGGCCATACCAAAAAAGGGCCTTAAACGCAAAACCGTTAGGGCTTCTTTCCAGCGCTCCAAACGCCACCCAATACTGCTATCAGCGTCCTTTTTAGCGTAGCGTTTCAAATCCTCTTCAAAGCTTTGGTTTTGAACCCTAGATTGCTCTATTGCCCCCCTTTTTTCTAAAGCGTTACTCCCCACATACAAAGCGCTCAAAACAAGACTCACAGCGATCATATAACCCAATGGTCTGAGCGATTTTTTGGCGTATAAAATAAAGCAAGACAGGATTAAAAAAGTAGCTATAAAAGCGATTGTCGCGCTCCTTGTAGCGCTTAAAATAACGACTAAAAACCCCACGAAAACAGAAAGGGTGAAAAAAAGTTTTTCTTTTTGATTGTGCGAATAAAGTGCATAAATATAACAGCCTAAGATTGACACGCTCACTAAAACCACATACTCCTTAACCGTGCTAAACCCTTGCGCTCTGGGCATGTTAAAATAAATTTTTTGCACTAATGAAAGCAAGCCGTTGATGAAATTTGCAATAGCCATGCTATAAAAAAGGATTTTTTGATTCAATTTGATTCTTAAACGGCTAGAAAAAAGCAAGCACAACGCCCCGCAAGCATAAGTTAAGGACATGTTTAGAGCGAATAAGTTGTAGCGGAAGGTTTGGCTATCATACATGTTAAACATGTTAGGGAAGACGCTTAAAAACACGCCCAAAAAAGCCAGAGTGAGCCATTTAAAAGGCATGGTTTTTAAATGATTAATTGCGAAGGTTTCTTTCAAAGACGCTTGGAAATAACATCTAAGAAACAAAAAAACCATTAAAACAATCAATAAGACTTGCGTTAAAGGTTTTTTAAACGAAGTGAGAAAGAAAAGAGCAAAAATTAGAGTGAAAACAGAGTCCGCACTAAAAAAGTCCTTCAAACGCTCTTTCAACACAAACTCGCCATACCCTAAAACCGATAAAATTATCTGTCTTTAATGCCTAACTTTTCAATCAAAACCACATAACGTGCATGATTGGTGCGTTTGATGTATTTCAACAAGTTGCGTCTTTGAGCGACTAATTTTAAAAGCCCTAAACGACTGGAATGATCTTTGGGGTTAGCCTTTAAATGCTCGGTTAAAAGCCTGATCCTTTCATTCAACAACGCCACTTGCACTTCACAAGAACCCGTATCGTTTTCCTTAGTGGCAAACGCCTTAATGATTTCTTGTTTTTTCTCCAGATTCAAAGCCATAACGACCTCCTAATTGGTAATTTTTAATAAAGATCGCATTATAGCGTAAAACAAGCTTTTTTGTGTCATACTTTTAAACTTTATATTATAATAAGAGACAAACACACCTACCAAAATTAAGGCATTGATTTTAGATTATGGCAAACGAACGCTCCAAATTAGCTTTTAAAAAGACTTTCCCTGTTTTTAAACGCTTCTTGCAATCCAAAGACTTAGCCCTTGTGGTCTTTGTGATCGCTATTTTGGCGATCATTATCGTGCCGTTACCGCCTTTTGTGTTGGATTTTTTACTCACGATTTCTATCGCGCTATCGGTGTTGATTATTTTAATCGGGCTTTATATTGACAAGCCGACTGATTTTAGCGCTTTCCCCACTCTATTACTCATTGTAACCTTATACCGCTTGGCTTTAAATGTCGCCACCACTAGAATGATTTTAACCCAAGGCTATAAAGGGCCTAGCGCGGTGAGCGATATTATCACAGCGTTTGGGGAATTTAGCGTGAGCGGGAATTATGTGATTGGGGCGATTATCTTTAGTATTTTAGTGCTAGTGAATTTATTAGTGGTTACTAATGGCTCTACTAGGGTTACTGAAGTGAGGGCGCGATTTGCCCTAGACGCTATGCCAGGAAAGCAAATGGCGATTGATGCGGATTTAAACTCAGGGCTTATTGATGATAAGGAAGCCAAAAAACGGCGCGCCGCTCTAAGCCAAGAAGCGGATTTTTATGGCGCGATGGATGGCGCGTCTAAATTCGTCAAAGGCGATGCGATTGCTTCTATCATTATCACGCTTATTAATATCATTGGAGGGTTTTTAGTGGGCGTGTTTCAAAGGGATATGAGCTTGAGCTTTAGCGCTAGCACTTTCACTATCTTAACCATTGGCGATGGGCTTGTGGGGCAAATCCCTGCTTTAATCATTGCGACAGCGACCGGTATTGTCGCCACTCGCACCACGCAAAACGAAGAAGAGGACTTCGCTTCCAAACTCATCACACAGCTCACCAATAAAAGCAAAACTTTAGTGATTGTGGGGGCGATTTTATTGCTTTTTGCCACCATTCCTGGACTCCCTACCTTTTCTTTAGCGTTTGTAGGGACACTCTTTTTATTCATCGCATGGCTGATTAGCAGGGAGGGAAAGGACGGATTACTCACTAAATTAGAAAATTATTTGAGTCAAAAATTCGGCTTGGATTTGAGCGAAAAACCCCACAGCTCCAAAATCAAACCCCACACCCCAACCACAAGGGCTAAAACCCAAGAAGAGCTTAAAAGAGAAGAAGAGCAAGCGATTGATGAAGTGTTAAAAATTGAATTTTTAGAATTGGCTTTAGGCTATCAGCTCATCAGCTTAGCGGACATGAAACAAGGGGGCGATTTGTTAGAAAGGATTAGGGGTATTAGAAAAAAGATAGCGAGCGATTATGGCTTTTTGATGCCGCAAATTAGGATCAGAGATAATTTGCAGCTCCCCCCAACGCATTATGAAATCAAGCTTAAGGGCATTGTGATTGGTGAGGGCATGGTGATGCCAGATAAGTTTTTAGCCATGAATACCGGTTTTGTGAATAAAGAAATTGAAGGCATTCCTACTAAAGAGCCGGCTTTTGGAATGGACGCTTTATGGATTGAAACTAAAAATAAAGAAGAAGCCATTATTCAAGGCTATACCATTATTGATCCAAGCACCGTTATTGCGACACACACCAGCGAATTAGTGAAAAAATACGCTGAAGATTTTATCACCAAAGATGAAGTGAAATCCCTTTTAGAGCGCTTGGCCAAAGACTATCCTACGATTGTAGAAGAGAGTAAAAAGATCCCCACCGGTGCGATCCGATCGGTCTTGCAAGCCTTGTTGCATGAAAAAATCCCCATTAAAGACATGCTCACTATTTTAGAAACGATTACCGATATTGCCCCATTGGTTCAAAACGATGTGAATATCTTAACCGAACAAGTGAGGGCGAGGCTTTCTAGGGTGATCACTAACGCTTTTAAATCTGAAGACGGGCGTTTGAAATTTTTAACCTTTTCTACCGATAGCGAACAATTTTTGCTCAATAAATTGCGAGAAAATGGCACTTCTAAGAGTCTGCTACTCAATGTGGGCGAATTGCAAAAACTCATTGAAGTGGTTTCTGAAGAGGCTATGAAAGTCTTGCAAAAAGGGATCGCTCCGGTGATTTTGATCGTAGAGCCTAATTTAAGAAAAGCCCTTTCCAATCAAATGGAGCAGGCCAGGATTGATGTGATTGTGCTAAGCCATGCCGAATTAGATCCTAACTCTAATTTTGAAGCCTTAGGCACGATCCATATTAACTTTTAATGGATAAATAATGGATAAAAAAGGAGAATGATGCAAGTTTATCACCTTTCACACATTGATTTAGACGGCTATGCATGCCAGCTTGTTTCAAAACAATTTTTTAAAAATATCCAATGCTATAACGCTAATTACGGGCGTGAAGTTTCAGCGAGGATTTATGAGATTTTAAACGCAATCGCTCAATCTAAAGAGAGTAAATCCCTTATTTTGATTAGCGATTTGAATTTGAATTTAAACGAAGCGCAGTATTTGCAAGATAAAATCCAAGAACACCGCTTGCAAAATAAAAACATTCAAATCCAGCTTTTAGATCACCATATCAGCGGTAAGGAAGTGGCTGAGAGTTTCCATTGGTATTTTTTAGACACGAACCGCTGCGCGACTAAAATCGTGTATGAGTTTTTGAAAAAGCATTACGCGATTTTAGAGCCAAAAAACACAGCATGGCTAGAGCCTTTAGTGGAAATGGTCAATTCTGTGGATATTTGGGACACGCAAGGTTATGGCTTTGAATTAGGCAAGGTGTGTATGCGCATGATCACTCAAAGCTCTGAATTGAATCGTTTCATGTTTGATGATGAGAACCGCGATTATAAATTAAAGCTTTTAGAAGAAGTTAAAAACTATTTGTTTTTAGAAAATGCCCCCGTAGCCTATGATAATGATTTGTTCAAACTTAAAAAAATCGCTCTGGGGGGCGACCCTGATACAGAAACGATGGACAATATCTCTTCAAACGCGCAAACGCGTTTGCTCTCTTTAAAAAAGCATGATTGCAGCGTTTATTACCAGGATAAGAAAGGGTTTTTAAGTTATTCTATGGGGGGTATTAGCGTGTTGGCTAACCTTTTTTTAACGCAAAATCCGGATTTTGATTTTTATATGGATGTGAACGCTAAAGGGAATGTGAGCTTAAGGGCGAATGGGAATTGCGATGTGTGCGAACTCAGTCAAATGTGTTTTAATGGGGGCGGGCATAGGAATGCAAGCGGAGGCAAGATTGATGGCTTTAGGGAGAGTTTCAATTATAGGGACATTAAAGAACAAATTGAAGAAATCTTCAACAACGCTTAAAAATAAGCTGTTTAGAAAAAGCTAACAAAAACTAAAAAGAGTTTAAAAGCTCTTTTTGATAAGGTTTAAAAATTTTCATCCCATCGTTTTATAGCAAAAACTCTTTTCTTTAAGGATAGAAGATATTTTAAAATAATTCTCCCCCTATCAAACCTCCAACTAAGTCCCCTAACCCCAAAAAACCGCTTTTTTAAAAAACTATCGCTTGATTAAAATCAAGCTCTTTTAATAATTTGATTGTAAAGAATGCTTTTAGCATGTTTTAAGTTTTATGGTCAATATTTGACAGAGCCACACCCTCATTTTAATCTATTTTTAGCCAAAAACCACGGAATTTATTCTTCACACGCCGGTTTTGGGTAGCAAAAACGATAGCCTCTGCGCCTTACGGTTTCAACCGTGGAAATCCCCAAGGGTTTATCCATTTTTTGGCGGATTTGATTGATAGCCACTTCAATGACATTAGGGGTAACCATTTCAGGCTCTTCCCAAATAGCGTCTAAAAGCTGTTCTTTGGAGACGATTTGATCCCTATGTCTGGCAAGATGGGTAAGCACTTCAAAAGGCTTCCCTTTAACTTCAACTTCACGCCCCTTGTAAATAATCTTTTCTTCATCAGGGCTAATGGTCAAATCCCCAATTTCAATCACATTAGAGCCCCAAAATCTCAAACGAGCCTCAATCCTTGCGACTAAAGCCTTAATGCTGCGATAAGGTTTAGCGATGTAATCGTCCGCGCCTTGTTCAAACGCATGGACTTCTTCCTCGCTTGTAGGGTTATCCGAAGAAACTAAAACAACAATAGAAGAATGCTTTTCCTTGATTCTAGAAACAAAACTTAAAGCATTTTTATCGCTAACTATAACCAAGTCATAATTCCTAATATCCATAAGATATTCCCCATCCTCTAAACTCTCTGTTACATCAGCCATAAAGCCTTTAGCATTTAAGCCCTTTTCAATTTCTCCGCCTAAAACAGAATTTTTTTCAATCAGTAGAACGCGCATGGTTTGTTGGCTCCTGAATTTAAGAGTAATTCAAGCACTGATTATATCATAATTTTAAATTAGTTTAAGAAAATATTAATAAAAGTTATCGCTTGATCAAAATCAAGCCCTTGATTATTGGTTGTAAAAAATGCCTTTGAGCGTTTTTATGGATAATTTTTAAATTCATTTGCTAAAAATCACCATTTTATTGTATAATTACAATCCAACCATTCCTTATGGTTTGGTTGGCACCGCTAAGGTTAAAGGGTCACCTCCCCCTCCTTTCCCTTTGTCTTGGCGGTTGTTTTTTAATTCTCATTTTTAACCGCTTGATTACGATTTTAAGATTTTGTTTAACTAAGCTTGATTTTTAGGTAAAAGCCTAAGGTATGCGATCTCGCTAGGGGCTAAAAACCTTAAAGGAACACCCCAATACCCTGCCCCACTGCTCACATAAATTTGAGTGGTGTCGCTGTGCTTGTATAAACCATATAAATAGGTTTGCGCCAGCTTGACTAAAAGGCTAAAAGGAAAGATTTGCCCCGCATGGGTATGCCCTGAAAGCACTAAATCTATAGAGTGGCTTTCTTTGAGGCTTCTAATTTGTTTGGGCTGGTGGGCTAAAAGGATCGTGGGCTTACTCTCATTGCGCTTTTTTAAAGCTTTGTCAATATCAGGGGCAAAATTTTGATGCTTTCGTGCGAAATAATCATACACGCCGCACAAATTGATCCCCCCTAGATTCACGCACTCATTCCCTAAAATCGTTAAATTAAGCGTGTCAAGAAACGATAAAATCGGCTCTATGCCATGATAATACTCATGATTTCCTGGCACATAAAAAGTGCCATGCGTGCTTTTAAGGTTGTTTAAAGGCAGTAAAAAAGATTTGATTTTTTCAATGTTTTCATCCACTAAATCCCCCCCAATCAGCACCATATCCACTTCTTTTTGATTGACTTCTTCTACAATGTAATCAACAAAATCTTTTTGCAACAAATTCCCCACATGCATGTCTGTGAGTAAAATAATCTTTAATTCCTTGTCTAGCTTATCCAAATAAATAGGGGTTTCTTTGATTTTAGGGCGGGCCAACCCCTCATAAAACCCGCGCCAAAAATACCCTAATAACGCCAGATAAAACCCCAATTTTAAAAAATTTTTTAAACCTTTACGCCTTGAAGGTAAGAAATCTATTTTTTCTATGGAGTAAGAAAACCCGTAAAAACTCAAAGAAAAAACAAACACAATAAAGGATACAAACGAACACGCCGAAGTCAAAACAAACAAATGGCTAGGCATGGTATTCCTATAAAAAACAAAAGCCGCCTCGCCCGCGCTCAAAAGGATGAAAAACCCCAAATAAGCGTATCGAGAGATTTTCTTTAGGGTTAAAAACGATTTTAACATCCTAAAAGAACTATAATTCAAAAGACATAAAACCAATAAAAACGCTATGGAAATCAGCATACCACCCTTTTTGTAGCCATAATGTTCTACTATATTAGCATGTTAACGCTAATACACCCTTTAGGTTTCATCGTGCTATTGTTTCCTTTTTTATCAGTCTCAATCCCCACAGAAAGAGAAAAGTATCCCTCCCTTTAAAAGAGTGTGAGTTTGGATACAATAATAAAAAATACGCTTAAAACCATGAAAAAGGAGATGCGATGCAATTAGACGATGATTTAGAATTCGCTAAAAAAATCTTTAACCCTAACAGAGCGTTTGCCAAGCAAGCCAGGATTAAAAACATGTGCGAATATAAAGATTTAGTGCATGAAGCCAATGAAGATTATGAACATTTTTGGGGCGAGTTAGCCAAGCAAAAACTCACATGGTTTAAACCTTTTGATAAGGTTTTAAACAGCGATAACGCCCCTTTTTTCAAATGGTTTGAAAACGGCAAAATCAATGTTTCTTACAATTGCATAGACAGGCATTTAAAAGACAAAAAAAATAAAGTGGCGATCATTTTTGAAGGGGAAATGGGGGATTATAATGTCATCACTTACAGAAAACTCCACTCTGAAGTCAATAAAACAGCCAACCTTTTAAAAAACGAATTCAATGTCAAAAAAGGCGACAGAGTCATTATCTATATGCCCATGATTGTAGAAAGCGTTTATATGATGCTCGCATGCACTAGGATTGGAGCGATCCATAGCATCGTTTTTGCTGGGTTTAGCCCTGAAGCCTTAAGGGATAGGATCAACGACACTCAAGCCAAATTAGTTATCACAGCGGATGGGACTTTTAGAAAAGGCAAACCTTACATGCTCAAGCCAGCCCTTGACAAGGCTCTAGAAAATAACGCCTGCCCTAGCGTGGAAAAAGCGCTCATTGTGATACGAAACGCCAAAGAGATTGACTATGTGAGAGGGCGCGATTTTGTCTATAATGAAATGGTCAATTACCAATCCGATAAATGCGAACCTGAAATGATGGACTCTGAAGATCCTTTATTCTTGCTCTATACAAGCGGATCAACCGGAAAGCCTAAAGGCGTTCAACACAGCAGTGCGGGGTATTTGTTATGGGCGCAAATGACGATGGAGTGGGTTTTTGATATTAGAGATAACGATAATTTTTGGTGCACCGCCGATATTGGCTGGATCACAGGGCACACTTATGTGGTTTATGGACCTTTAGCTTGTGGGGCGACGACTTTGATACTAGAAGGCACGATGTCTTATCCGGATTATGGGAGATGGTGGAGGATGATAGAAGAATACCGTGTGGATAAATTCTACACTTCCCCTACCGCTATAAGAATGTTGCATGCCAAAGGTGAAAACGAACCCTCAAAGTATAATTTAGAGTCGCTCAAAGTTTTAGGAACGGTGGGAGAGCCCATTAACCCTACAGCATGGAAATGGTTTTATGAAAAAATCGGCAACTCAAAATGCAGCATCGTGGATACTTGGTGGCAGACAGAAACAGGCGGGCACATCATCAGCCCTTTACCGGGAGCTACGCCTATAAAAGCCAGTTGTGCGACTTTGCCTTTGCCTGGAATCCATGCGGAAGTTTTAAACGAAGACGGCACTAAAACAAAGCCTGGAGAGCAAGGGTTTTTATGCATCACTAAGCCATGGCCTTCTATGATAAGAAACATTTGGGGCGATGGAAAACGATACATTGATAGCTATTTTTCTCAAATCAAGTTGAATGGGGAATATGTTTACCTCTCTGGAGATGGCGCTATCGTGGATGAAAACGGATACATCACTATTATTGGGCGCACAGATGATATTGTGAATGTGAGTGGGCATAGGATTGGCACGGCTGAAGTGGAGAGCGCTATTTCTAAACATGAAATGGTGGTTGAATGCGCGGTAGTGGGTATCCCTGATGCGATTAAAGGAGAGGGCTTGTTTGCGTTTGTGGTGCTGTGCGATGGGGCTAAATGCAATCTTGGCGAGAGTTTAGAATTGTTAAAAGAAATGAATCATATCTTATCCGTTGAGATTGGAAAGATCGCGAAATTAGACAATGTCATGTATGTGCCGGGTTTGCCTAAAACCAGAAGCGGGAAAATCATGAGAAGGCTTTTGAAATCCATCGCCAAAAAAGAGCCTATCACTCAAGATTTAAGCACGCTAGAAGATGTGAATGTAGTTAAAGAAATAATGAGTATCGCTCAAATGGAGGAGTGAAATCTAAAAAATGCTTTTTAGCGTTTTTTAGCCAAATAACAAGAGCTAATTTCAATCAAGCATCTCTTATAGAGTGCAGAAACGCTACCGCTTCGCATTATTTCACCACTCAAAAAGCGTTTTAACTTTCTTTAAATCCTTATACTCCACGCTTTTGATAGCGTGATTCTCTAATTCAAAATCCGCACTCAAATCGTTAGCGTCTTTAAGGGTAGCTTGAAAGCTTTCTTTATTGATGAGTTTGACTTCCACTTTTTCGCCTAAAGAAAGCTTGAAATGTTTGGGGGTTTTAAGCGTTCTTTCTAACCCCATAGAGCTCACTTCCAAAATATAAGCGTCTTGAATAAAATCGCACACATCTAATAAGGGCGAAATCACCTCGCTCACTTGCTGGCAAATATCCAAGCTAACCGCCCCATTAGGGTTTTTAAGGCTCACCCTTAAAACATGCTGCTCGTTTTCTTTAACCAAGCTCACATCATAAAGCAAGTATCCCAAGCTTTCAATCACGCCCTCTATTTTCTCTTCTATTCTTTTAGTCATTATCTTTCCCTTTAGCGATTTCATTGAATATGGCGTCTAGGCGGAGCTGCTTTTCTAAGCTATTGTCTAAAACAAAACTGAGTTTTGGGCATTTAAACCACCCGCTCGCTTGCAAAACAAATTGCCTGATCAAACCCTCAGCTTTTTTCAATTTAGAAAGGATCTTATAATCTGATGCAAGCACAAACACATGAGCATGGTGCTTCCCTTTAGAGCATTCCACTTTAGTAACGCTTAAAGAATTCAACTCGCCATCATTCAAACTCGCTAAAGCTTCTTGTAATAATTCTAAAAGATTGGATTCCAAGCGTTCTTTATGAGCGTTCATTAGAGGGTTCTTTTTTTATGGATTTCTTTATAGGTTTCAAACACATCGCCCACTTTAATCTCATTATAATTTTCTAGCATGATCCCACACTCATAGCCCTTAGAAACTTCTTTCACATCGTCTTTAAAGCGTTTCAAAGAAAGGATTTCGCCGGTATGAATCACCACGCCATCTCTAATCAAACGCGCCTTAATGCCACGAGCGATCACCCCATCGCTCACCACACACCCGGCTATCGTGCCAACTTTAGGGATATTAAAGGTTTCTCTCACTTCCGCTTGCCCGGTATGCTCTTCTTCAATAATAGGACTCATCAAGCCTAATAACAGCGATCGCATTTCTTCAATCAAGGCATAAATCACCGTGTAAGTTTTAATGCTCACATTGTATTCTTTAGCCTTATTTTTCACATTACCAGTGGGGCGGATATTAAAGCCTAAAATCACGGCATGCTCACTGCTAGAAACCAGGCTCAAATCATTCTCAGTAATGCCCCCCACCCCTGAGTGGATCACTTGAATCGCTACTTCTTCGTTATTAAGCTCCAACAGGCTGTTCTTGATGGCCTCTAGGCTTCCTTGCGTATCCGCTTTAATGACTACAGGAATGTTTTTCAATTCCTTATTAGCGACCATTTCTGAAAGCTCATCAAAAGACACTTTAGTGCTTTTACTCAAGGCTTTTTGGCGTAAATAAGTCGCCCTCTTTTGAGCTTGCAAACGCGCGATGGAATCGTTTTCTACCCCTATTAAAACAGATCCCGCAGGCGGCACTTCGCTTAAGCCTGTGATGAGAGCCACCATAGAGGGTTTTAAATTTTGAATGCTCTTGCCTTGATCGTCAGTCATGGTTCTTACTTTACCAAACGCTGTTTCAGCAAAAAAACTATCCCCCACGCTCAAAGTCCCGCTTTGGACAATCACCGTGGCTACTGCCCCACGCCCTTTTTCCACGCTCCCTTCTAAAACAACCGCTCTAGCGCTGCCCTCTTCTATGGCTTTTAATTCCATAATATCCGCTTGAATGAGAATGGTTTCTAATAAATTGTCAATGCCATCGCCCGTTTTAGCCGAAACAGGGATGAACTCATGCTCTCCGCCCCAATCCACAGGATTATAACCAAGCTCAGCGCATTCGGCTTTGAGTTTGTCCGGATTCACGTTAGGCTTATCCATTTTATTCATCGCAAAAATCACAGGCACATTAGCCACCTTTGCATGCTCTAAAGCTTCAATAGTCTGTTGCTTCACGCCATCATCAGCCGCTATCACAATCACTGCAATATCTGTAACTTGAGCCCCACGATTACGCATCTGGCTAAAGGCTTCATGCCCTGGGGTGTCAATGAAAGACACCCATTTGTTATTTTTCTCTACCATGTAAGCACCAATGTGCTGAGTGATCCCCCAGCTTCAGTGTGAGCGACTCTTTTATCACGGATTTTATCCAATAGCGAAGTTTTGCCATGATCAACATGCCCCATAATAGTAACCACAGGTGGGCGCTCTTTTTTCACCCCCTCTAGCACTTCTTCTACTTCAAATTCTTCTAAAGTGTTTTGAACAGAAATTTCTAAATGGAACTCTTCGGCTAAAATTTCTATGCTATCCTTATCCAAAAAGTCGTTTTTAGTTACCATAAGTCCTAAATTGAAGAGGGTTTTAATCACATCGGCTAAATTCAAATTCGCTTTTTGCGCGAATTCATAGACACGCACTTCTTCAGGGATTGCAATCGCGCTTTGGATCACTTTTTGGCTGTTATCGTTACGGAATACGCGCTTTTTCTTGGATTGTCGTTTGATCCCACCTTCATTCATCCAAGGGTTTTTTCTTTGGACGCGCACCCTATCGTTGATATTTTGGCGGATTTCTTTTTCTTCTTCTTCCTTATTGAGGTTATCTTGTTCATGCAAATCAAACAATAAGATTTCATCGGTTTCATCATCGTAAATATCATTGCCCTTAAAATCCCTTACATCGCTAAAATCAATTTTATGGGATTTGTTGTTTTTGGCGGTGGGGGTGGCTTTGAGCTTACTGGGTTTTTTGGCTTTTTTAACCTCTTGCTTGTCTTTTTCTTGCCATTCTTTTTTAATGTCTTCAAAAATAGCCGCCGCGCTTTGAGTGGGTTTTTTGCTTTCTGTTACGCTGTTTTCACTTTCATTTTCTACTTCATCGTTGCGTTTAATCACCCTAAAACCGGTGCGTCTTTTAATGTTTTCATGGCGTTTGATCTCTTGCTCTTGCTTTTTAACTTCGCTGATTTCTTTTTTAGCGTTATTAGCGTTATTAGCGTTATTGGTGCTGTTAGTGTTGCTTTGGGTGAGCTTGTTTAGGGCTTCTCGGCTTTTTTGGATTTCTTGAAGCTTTTGTTTGGCTTTTTCTATTTGAGATTGAGAGGGGGTTAGTGCTTTAGAGGTGTTTTCTGTAGGGGGCGTTTGGTTTTCAAAAGTGTTGACAATCTCTATTCCTCCCTTTTTTTGGCAATGGGTGCAGGAGCTTCTTTTTTCTTTTCTTTAGTTTTTTTGGGCTTTGGCTGGCTTTTTTCTTCTTTTTTAGGCGTTTTGGAAGCCTTTTTAGCAAGTGGCTTAGGCGTTGCGGCTATCTTCAAATCGTCTTTATTGTCTTGTTCAGGATTCTTAGCGGGTTGATTGGCTTGTATTTGTTCTTTAATGCCATCCACAATGTATTTGTATAGCTTGCCGGCTTGCTCTGGGGTCATTTTAGAATTTGTCTTAAGCTCTAAACCAATATCTTTGGCTTGCTCGATCACGTTTTTAAGCTCTTTTTGGGTCTTGCCAAGCTCGGTTACAAATTTTTTTAAATCAACCATATCACTCATGCTATGCTTCTCTCCTTAATCCAATTAATAATATTTTTGGTATCTTTTGGGGCGTTCTTTATTTTTGAAATCGCTTTCAACAACTTTTTTTCTCCATTTTTCAAACAATTTTCACACACATAAAAACTACGACCCTTCCCGTCAAACTCCACAATTTGATTTTCAAAACTTTTCAAGCGCAACAAACCCTTTTGAGGTTGGCGCATTCTGCACACCACGCACATGCGGATTTTAATTTCAGTCTTTCTCAATAAGAACTCCATCATTGTCAAAATCTAAAACCGCTACCCTAAATTTAGGGAATTTCTTGCTCAAAACCTGCTTTAATTTAGGGGCGTCTTCTTCATAACACATGTTAAAAAACGACGAACCGCTCCCTGAAAGCGTGCTCATTAAGGCGTTATTTTCTAAAGCGAGCTTTTGGATCGCAAACAACACGGGATAAGTTTGCATGCGCTTATACTGGTGCATCCTGTCTTTAGAACAACAACGCAACAAATCCCATTTCCCTTGTGCAATCGCCATCGTCATCAAACTCGCATGCGAAAGGTTAAACACGCTTTCTTGCACGCTGTAACGCTTGGGCAAGAGGTGGCGCGATTGCTTGGTAGAAATGGCCCTATTAGGGATCACCATCACCGCTTTTAAAAAAGAAGGGATTTTGGTTTTTAAACTTATCACTTTCTTTTTTTCCACAAACGCCGCATTATACCCCCCAAACACCGCCGGGGTGATATTATCCGGGTGGTTTTCATAAATTAAAGCGGCATTGACAATGTTTTCTCTATCAAAAGGAAACCCTAAAAACGCAAACGCTGAAGCGACCGCCCCCACAATCATTGCCGAGCTAGACCCCATGCCCCTTGTAATAGGGACTTTATTATGCAATAAAAATTTAAACGATCCGTCATTCCCATGCTTTTTTAAAATCTCATAAAACACTTTAGTGAAAATATTGTTGGTTAAAAATTTAGGAATCCCCTCACCCTCCCCAACCAATTTCACCGCATGAAAACTGCTAGGCTCAATAAAAAAACGATTGCGTAAATTCAAACTCAAACCCAAGCAATCAAAACCGGGGCCTAAATTCGCACTCGTTGCAGGAACACTCACTACCAAATTTTAAACCCCTATTGTTGATACCCTTTCATTTTTAAAACTAGCATTATACACTAAATAGGAGGTAAAATGTAAAACGGCGTGTTCAATTGGGTGAATTTGTCTTTCTCTAAAAAAGAGGGCAACTTGAAATCTTTTGGCGCAATTTTCAAATCTTTAAAATCGGTCAAGCTTTCTGTTTCTTTTGAAACAAAGTATTTATTGGCATACGCCAAAATGGGCGTGTTGTCGTTAAAATCAAAGCCTGTGGTGGAATAGAGTTCAAAGTCATGGATTAAAGCCAAAGTGTGTAAGAAAACATGCGTGAGTTTTAAGCTAGTGAAACTCCCTGGCCCTTTAGCGTAATAAACTCCCTTAATCGCCGGTAAAGTAGGGTTTTTAAAATCTTTGAATAATTGTGAAAAAACTTCCACTAAAGCTTCGCTTGTTTTTGATTTGGAAGTGTAAGAAGTGCATAAAAAATTGTTTTGATACACCCCAAGCGAGACTCTCTCGCCTAAAGAGATAAGCACTAAATCCAATTCCAAAAAATAAACCCTAATTTAGGATTAAGCGAAAGCCTTTTGCAACGCAAATTCTTTAGCCGGATCTGTAGCGATCAAAACTTCGTAATTTTTAGCGTCTGCTAAAATGGCTTTAACCAGCATGGAATTGAGCTTGTGGCTACCTGAAAAAGAAGTGTATTTGCCCATCACAGGCATGCCTAAAACCATTAGATCCCCCATAGCGTCTAAAATCTTGTGGCACACGAATTCCTTTTCGCATCTCAAACCCTCTTTATTCAAGATGCTGTTTTCATCCAGCACGATACAATTATTCAAGCTCCCCCCTTTAGCCAAACCAATGGATCGCAAGTAATTCACTTCTTGCAAAAACCCAAAGGTGCGGGCTTTAGCGACTTGCTCTTTGTAAGCGGTTTTACTAAAGATGAAATGATGGGCTTGCTTAGCGATAACCGGATGGTTAAAATCAATCGTGAAATTCAAAGAAAGTTGGCTGTCTGGCTCAATTTTAACAAATTTATCGCCTTCTCTAACCTCAACGGCTCGCTTGATTTCCATCACCTTTTTAGGAGCGTCTAACTCTTTAATCCCCGCTTCATCTAAAAGCATGCAATAAGTCAAAGCACTCCCATCCATGATAGGGATCTCTTCGTTATCCACAGAGATTTTAAGATTGTCAATACCATACGCATGGATAGCTGAAAGCAAATGCTCAATCGTAGAAATCCTAGCGTTATCCTTACCCAACACGGTTGCCATTTTGGTATCCACGATGTTTTCAGGTTTTAAGGGGAGCTTCACGCCTAAATCAGAGCGGTAAAAAACGATGCCTTGATTTTCTTCTAATGGATCTAAAACAAGCTTCACAGGAACGCCCTTGTGTAGACCTATCCCTACTAATTCTACAGAGTGGTTAATGGTTGTTTGTTTCATAATACTTCCTTTATGTCTAGTATATCGTCATTTTTAGTGATTATTTTAATATTTTTATTTACTAAAAGCCGTTCAACCTCTTTTAGAGACAAAATTTGATTTTGAAAAACGATTTGAGCGCTCTTGACTTCTTTTAAGATCAAATACTCTCCAAAGCACACAATCGCCCCTTCGCAAACCCCATAAACTGACACAGAACCTTCTGAAATGATCTTCGCCCCGTTGTGGATATTACCCAAAAAAATAAGGTGGTTAGCGCTATAAATCTCTTCCCCGCTCCTGATATTACGCTCATAAATCGTTGTTTTGGGTTCTATCGCATTAGGGTTATTTTGCTTTAAAAGGTTAGCGTCTTTTTCTGTGGTTTTGATATAGCGCCCGTTTAAAGCGCGATTCGTTTCTAAAAACAAAAGCTGGTGTTTGTGCAAAATGGCTTTGACTTCTGGTTCAATATCGTATTTAAATATAATGAGAAAATATTGCAAAAGGGCATGGTTTTTTTCTAAAAATTCCATGACCGCCTCAGGCTCTTGCTTTTCAATTTCAAACGCATGCACATTTTTTTGATTCGTTTTTAACATGACTATCCTTTCATTAAAAGCCGTTTGGCTTGCTCTATGGGGGCAATGATATTGGTTTTTATCCATTGTTCATTAAGCCATTCATTGGGCCGGACAAAAACTCCTTGCAAAAGCATCCCTAAATGCAATCCGATCCCTAATTTCAAACCACTACTCCCCACGCTTTCATCATCTTTTAAATGCGCCAAAAAAACGCACAAACCCAGCCCATAGCAATTGATTAAACTATTACCATAAAAATCCAACTCCCCCTTAAAAACCCTCTTCATAGATGGATCAAACGCTAAAGATAAATCCTTACTGGGTATCAAATCCACTCCTAAATGCAAGAATTTAAACAACACCTGATTGTCCTTTAAAAACCGCCGATTTTCTAAAAAATTGCTTACCATTTTAAAAGGCCCATTCAAGGGTTTTAGCGCTTGAAAATGAGAAAAATCCTTATAAAAATCCCCTTGCTCTAAAGCGATTTTTTGGATTTTTTCTAAATCTTTTAAGCGCGCGTTAGAAAATATTTCTAATAAAGTTTGCTCAGTGTGATTTTGAAATTTTTCTTGCTTTGCAATCTTATCTTTTAAGGCGCTTAAGTCTATATCTTTTTCCCTCAAACGATGGATTTTTCGCTTGAACAATAAAAGGGCGGTATTAGAGTTATAGGCTTTATCTTTAGCGACAATGAACGCCTTAAAATCCTTATTTTTATAAGGCCAAGGCACTAGAGCGATAAAAACATTACGCTGTTTGAATTCTAAAAGCCTGAAAGCTTCAAAATCCTTTTTTTTGACGCGCACAAACGCTTGAGACAAATTCTTATCCAAAGCTTCAAAGACAACTACCGCGCTCCCCCCATAAGCGATGCTTGGGGAACGAGATAAAATAACGATTGAGGGTTTTATCGTATCAATGCACACTTCTTGTTTGAAAGACGCTTTATTGCCATTGAAAAAATTAGCATAACTCCAATCATTAGCTTTAATTTCATACCAAAGGCACTTGTCTTCTAGCCCCATGATTTCAGGCTTGATCAAAGGCACTTCTAAAGACTTGGGTTTATCCAATACCAGACTTTCTTTTTCATATAAGATCAAATTGTCTTGTGTGGTTACTTTTAATTTATAGCGTTTGATGCCCTTTGGGGCTACTATTTTAATCTTAATGGGCTTTTTTAAATCCCAAAAAAGCGTTTCATCATTGTTATTGAGCGCATCCTCTTCGCTATTCAAACTAAAACTTAAAGCTTTGGTTTTTGTGATTAAAGCGTTAAAAATCAAATAACCCCCTAAAATCAAAACGACTAACGCTAAAATTTTAAACCTTAACTCCAAAATCAAGCCTTAAAAAATGAACGCATAATTCACTAATAAAAAACTAGATCGCTTGAACTGGTTGTTAGCCGAAATCAACAAACGCTCATCATCTTCTTTATTTTGATAGAGCGCTCCCTCTTCTACTCCCATCCTCAAATAGCTAATCGGTAATTTAGTGCCAATCTCTAAGCGGTGTTTCCTATAAAGCGTTAAACTCACGCCCACATTAAAAGTGTAATCCACTTCAATCAAAGATTTCCATAAAAAATTAGGGCTTGAATAGCCCCCCACTACTAAATTCCTCCCGTTTTGATTAGGCCTGTCTTGATAGAGCATAAGCCCTATCCCAAAACCCGCATAAACGCCTAAAAAATGCTTTTTAGTTTTAAAATCTAAAGGCATATCAAACAACAAATCCGTATTCATAGCCCCTAAAACATAAATAAATGAGCCTACAGATTGCTTGCTTGCATCCTCTTTTAACACCCCTCCCCCAAGCAATAAATCCCCATAAAATCGTGTCCCAAAATAAGGCACAAAGTATTTTTGATACCCGAATTTAACGCTAATCATAGAAACAGGAGCGTTAATATTGATATTGTTTTTAAACGCGCTAGAGGCATTCGCGCCATATCTGTCTAGCATCTCCCCTTGATAAGAAAGATTAAATCCCCCATAAGCATACCCACCCCCCAAAAAAACCCCGCTCTTATCATCGGCTATGGAAAAAGATTTGAGCAATTTTTTTCTTTTCTTTGAAGAAATCTTTGGGTAAGTTCGCTCTAAATATTCCTCTTCAAACTTATCCTTATCCATCTCTTTGGGCGAAACCCCTTTTTCGGTGAGCTGTTGCTTTAAATGGTTTATTTTTTCGTCTAATTGTTGGTTTTCTTCTTCTAAATTGTCATAATCTGTCGCTTGAAGTCCTATAATGAACGCCAGATAAACTAACCAGTATTTGAGTTTCAACCCTTGAGCCTTTACAATAAATAGTTGTAACTAATATAATAAATATTAGTGCTTTTAAAATAATATAAAAAGGTTTGCGAAGTTTCTTTTAAGGGAGGCATTTTTAGGGCTAATTCAAAGCGGTGTTTGAGGTTGAGCGTCATGCTCACCCCTAAATTTAACACCAACCCAAAGGCGTTGGGCTGTGAATACCCTCTAATCTCTTTTAAATTTTGATACATCCCATTCCACCCCACTCCAATGCCTCCAAATATCCCTAACGCAAACCTTTTTTCTTTGTCAATAGGCTTATCCATCAATAGATCAATATTCAAGCTTGCGGTTTGATAAGAAGCCAAAGAATCGCTTTTGAACCCTTTCATCGCCCCCCCTAAATATTCCCCATAAAAGCGTAAGGCACTAATCCCGTTAGCAAAATACTTTTGATACCCGCTCCTTAAGCCATACAACAAAGGAGAAGCTTGAATATTGCTTAAAGGTTCAAACTTCTCATAAGAATGAGCGCTAACCCCTATATCGCCAAGGATTACGCCTATAAAAAAACCGCTCTTATTTTTAGCCATTTGTTGGAATAAGAGAGATTCATTCTTTTCATGCAATTCCCCTTTAAGCATGTAAAGCTGGCGTTTTTTCTTATGGATTTCTTCAAGCAGGCTTTTTTCATCAATATTCTTTTTAACTTCCTTGTTTTCTTCAAACTCTAGCGTTTGGGCGCGTTTTTCTTCCAAAAGAATGGGAGCGTCTTTAGGGGTGTTTTCTTCAGTCGTGTTCGTTTCGGTCATGTTTTCTTTGGCGATATTCTCTTCAGCGTGCAAGCTTAAAATAAAACCAAAGCATAAAATGAGATTTCTTATTTTTTTAGAACACATATTGATACCCAATGCTCGCTATAGCTCCCCACCAAGTCTCTTTTGAAGAATTGGATTGTAAAAAAGGGAAATTATTTAAAATTTTAAATTCAAATTCAATGCGGTTTTTTTCTAATACCGTTAGAGCCAAGCCTGCGTTAAAAGACATCCCCCATTCCGCCGTATAATTCACCCCATGCGCTACAACTCCCAAGCCTAAACCCATATACCCCCCCATATAAAGGTATTTCCTCACAAAAGGCAAAGGAAAATCCAATAAAAAATCCCCATTCAGCATAACCGATTGAAACCCCACGCTCCCAAAGCCCGCTTTTTTAGGAGCCCCTCCATAATATTGGATATAGATGCGCCTGCCAATAATATTGGGCTTGACCAAGCGTGCAAAAAACGACGGCCTGAAAGTTTGATAGCCAAAACGCAAGCCGTAAGCGAACAGATAATTTAAAATATTCCCGGTGATACTAGAGCTATTGGTTTTGACCATGATTTCATGGTTATAAAAAAACCCAGTATTGATCCCTAAAATAAGCCCGCTTTTAGCGTTCGCCCTCTTTAAATCTCTGATTAATTCTTCAACTTCTTTGTCTTCATAGGCTTTATAATACTTGATATATTTGTAGTATTTTGGGTCTAGGGTGTCATAATCAAGCGCACTCAATCCCGCATAAAACCCCATTAAAGACCATAAAATAGCTCGTTTTTTAAGACCCAAAATCGCTAAATCCCTTGAATTGTTTGTTAAAAGTTTCTTTCAATTATACTAAAATAATTAAAATGACCGGTTAAAATGGAGTAAATTTTTACCCACCCCAATAAAGTCATGCTACAATGCCACTATATTCAACACTTAGGATTTTTAATGAGCATGCAAACCGCCCCAATTAAAAAAATCACTCTCAACCACCTCCAAGCTAAAAAAAATCAAGAAAAAATCATCGCCATTACCGCTTATGATGCACTATTCGCTCAAATATTTGATCCGCTAGTGGATGTGATTTTAGTGGGCGATAGTTTGAATATGAGTTTTTTCAATCAAAACGACACTTTAAGCGCAAGTGTGGGAATGATGCTCTATCACACCAAAGCCGTGTGCGCAGGCGCTAAGACTCCTTTTATCATCACAGACATGCCCTTTGGAAGCTATAAAGATGAAAAAACAGCCCTAAAAAACGCCATTAGAGTTTATAAAGAAACCCAAGCGAGCGCGATCAAACTAGAGGGGGGAAAAGAAAAAGCGAAACTGGTTAAAACGCTCACTAATGAGGGTATTATTGTGGTAGGGCATATTGGCTTGATGCCCCAATTCGTGCGTCTTGATGGAGGCTATAAGATTAAGGGCAAAAATGAAGAGCAACAAAAAAAGCTTTTAGAAGACGCCTTGAGTTTAGAAGAAGCCGGGGTAGGTTTGTTGGTTTTAGAGGGTATAACCACCCCTATCGCTCAGAAAATCACGCAAACAATCAAAATCCCCACAATCGGCATAGGGAGCGGCAAGGATTGCGACGGGCAGATTTTAGTGTGGAGCGATATGTTAGGCTTTTTTGATAGCTTTAAGCCTAAATTCGTGCGAGAATACCTTAAGGGGAAAGAATTGATTCAAAACGCTATCAAACAATACGCTGATGATGTGAAAAAGGGAAACTTCCCTAACGAATTAGAAAGTTATCATTAAATGAAAGAACGGATAGTCAATTTAGAAACTTTGGATTTTGAAACTTCTCAAGAAGTGAGTTTGCGCCCCAATCTTTGGGAAGATTTTATCGGTCAAGAAAAGATTAAAAGCAACTTGCAAATTTCTATTTGCGCGGCTAAAAAACGCCAAGAGAGTTTGGATCACATGCTCTTTTTTGGCCCGCCCGGTTTGGGTAAAACTTCAATCAGCCATATCATCGCTAAAGAAATGGAAACCAATATCAAAATCACGGCCGCTCCCATGATAGAAAAAAGCGGTGATTTAGCCGCCATTTTGACTAACTTGCAAGCTAAAGACATTCTTTTTATTGATGAAATCCACCGGCTTAGCCCGGCGATTGAAGAGGTTTTATACCCGGCTATGGAAGATTTCAGGCTGGATATTATCATAGGCTCAGGCCCGGCCGCTCAAACCATTAAAATTGATTTACCCCCTTTCACCCTTATTGGTGCTACCACTAGAGCTGGAATGCTCTCTAACCCCTTAAGAGACAGATTTGGCATGAGTTTTAGAATGCAATTTTATAGCCCTAGCGAACTGGCCCTTATCATTAAAAAAGCCGCCGTTAAACTCAACCAAGACATCAAAGAAGAAAGCGCTGATGAAATCGCTAAAAGGAGTAGAGGTACGCCAAGGATCGCTTTAAGGCTTTTAAAAAGGGTGCGCGATTTTGCACTCGTTAAAAATTCAAGCTTGATGGATTTAAACATCACTTTGCATGCTTTGAATGAATTGGGCGTGAATGAATTAGGCTTTGATGAAGCGGATTTGGCGTATTTATCTTTGTTGGCTAACGCTCAAGGACGACCGGTGGGTTTGAACACGATTGCAGCATCTATGAGAGAAGATGAAGGCACGATTGAAGATGTGATTGAGCCTTTTTTACTCGCTAATGGTTATTTAGAGCGCACCGCTAAAGGCAGGATCGCCACGCCTAAAACCCATGCGCTTTTAAAAATCCCCACTTTAAAGTCTCAAACTTTATTTTAATCTTGTTTAGAAAGAAAATTACACTACAATAACGATAAAATTTTAAAGGGTGTGAAAGTAGATCATTATGTTTGGCATGGGCTTTTTTGAAATCCTTGTGGTGTTGGTTGTAGCGATTATTTTTTTAGGGCCAGAAAAATTCCCCCAAGCTGTCGTGGATATAGTGAAGTTTTTTCGTGCGGTTAAAAAAACGCTCAATGACGCTAAGGACACTTTAGATAAAGAAATCAATATTGAAGAAATCAAAAAAGAAACCCTAGAGTATCAAAAACTCTTTGAAAACAAAGTGGAGAGTCTTAAAGGCGTTAAGATTGAAGAATTAGAAGACGCTAAAATAACTGCAGAAAATGAGATTAAAAGCATTCAGGACTTGATGCAAGATTATCAACGCAGTTTAGAAACCAACACAACCCCTAACCATTTAAACGAAAAAGTCTCCAATGAAGAAGCCCTAAATAAAGAAGTTTCAAGCGATGAATCTCCTAAAGAAGTCAAATTAGCAACCGATAACAACACCAAAGAACACGACAAAGAAAAAGAGCATGTTTGAAGATTTAAAACCGCATTTACAGGAATTAAGAAAGCGTTTGATGGTTTCTGTAGGGACGATTCTAGTGGCGTTTTTGGGGTGCTTTCATTTTTGGAAAAGTATTTTTGAATTCGTTAAAAATTCTTATAAAGGCACGCTCATTCAGCTCTCCCCTATTGAAGGGGTCATGGTAGCGGTTAAAATCAGTTTTTCAGCCGCTATCGTCATTTCCATGCCCATTATTTTTTGGCAATTATGGCTCTTTATCGCTCCAGGGCTTTACAAGAATGAAAAAAAAGTGATTTTGCCTTTTGTGTTTTTTGGGAGCGGCATGTTTTTAATTGGGGCGGCGTTTTCTTATTATGTGGTGTTTCCCTTCATCATTGAATACTTAGCCACTTTTGGGAGCGATGTGTTTGCGGCTAATATTTCTGCTTCTAGTTATGTGAGCTTTTTCACGCGCTTGATTTTAGGCTTTGGCGTGGCGTTTGAATTGCCTGTTTTGGCGTATTTTTTGGCTAAAGTGGGCTTGATTACCGATGCGAGCTTGAAAGCGTATTTTAAATACGCTATTATAGTGATTTTTATTGTAGCAGCCATTATCACTCCCCCTGATGTGGTGAGTCAAATCTTTATGGCGTTGCCCTTAGTGGGGCTTTATGGGCTTTCTATTTTGATTGCCAAAATGGTCAATCCGGCTCCTAAAGATAACGAAAATGACACCAAAGAGAATTAGTTGAGAGAATTTGATTTAGAAAGCTATGATTATTGTTTGCCTAAGGAATTGATCGCAAACTACCCCGTTTTGCCCAAGGAAAAGGCTAAATTACTCGTCTATGAAAGGCGTTCGCAAAAAATCACGCACACCACTTTTGAGCATGTTTTAGACTTTTTCCCTAAAAACGCCCTTATTGTGTTGAACGACACTAAAGTGATGAAAGCTAGGCTTTTTGGATCTAAACATGCCTTTTTGCCATCAAAAACGACCGAAGTGTTTTTCCACCGCTTTTTTAAAGGTAATACCGCCCTAACTCAAATCAAGGGTAAGATCAAAGTGGGGGATAAGATCTTTTTTGATGAAAATTATTACGCTGAAGTTTTGGAATTACTCCATAACGGCCAACGCTTGATCGCTTTTTATGACAATCAAACCCCCTTAAATCAAGAAAATATCTTAAAGCTTTTAGAGCAATACGGGCATATGCCCTTACCCCCTTATATTAAAAGAGCGGATGAAAGTTTGGATGCGCATGAATACCAGAGCGTGTTCGCTAAACACATTGGCGCGGTGGCTGCCCCTACAGCGTCATTGCATTTTTCTCAACACGGCTTAGAAAAATTATTGAAAGATTTCAAGCACGCTTTTTTAACCTTGCATGTGGGGGCTGGGACTTTTCTTGGCGTAGAAACTAAGGATATTAGAGAGCATCAAATCCATACAGAAGTTTTGCATATTCCTAAAAAGAGCCAAGAAATTTTGCAAGAATCCCAAGAGATTTTATGCATCGGCACGACCGCTTTAAGGAGCGTGGAATACTTCAAACGCTTAAAAAACCCTAATCAAGAATCGTTTGAATGCGACATATTCTTGCATCTTGCTAACCCTATTCAGTATGTTAATCATTTGCTCACTAATTTCCATTTGCCTAAATCTAGCCTTTTAATGCTTGTGAGCGCGATGATAGGCTTAGAAAAAACCAAAGAAATCTACAAAATAGCCATAGAAAAGAAGTATCGTTTTTATTCCTATGGCGATGGGATGCTGATTTTATGAACCCCTTATTGCAAGATTATGCACGCATCCTTTTAGAATGGAATCAAACGCACAATTTGAGCGGCGCGAAAAATTTAAGCGAGTTAGAACCCCAGATCACAGACGCTCTAAAGCCCTTAGAATTTGTCAAAGATTTTAAAAGCTGCTTGGATATTGGGAGCGGGGCGGGACTTCCTGCTATCCCTTTAGCCCTTGAAAAACCGGAAACACAATTCATTCTTTTAGAGCCAAGAATAAAAAGAGCGGCTTTTTTAAATTACCTTAAAAGCGTTTTGCCTTTAAAAAATATTGAAATCATTAAAAAGCGTTTAGAAGATTATCAAAATCTTTTACAAGTGGATTTAATCACTTCTAGAGCGGTCGCTAGCTCTTCTTTTTTGATAGAAAAAAGCCAACGCTTCCTAAAAGATAAGGGGTATTTTTTATTCTATAAAGGCGAGCAGTTAAAGAATGAAATCGCTTGTAAAGACACTGAATGCTTTATGCATCAAAAGCGTGTTTATTTTTACAAATCAAAGGAAAGTTTATGTTAAGAATTTTAATCCCCCTACTCATTATCGTGTGGGTTTTATGGCGTTTGTTTTTAAGGCAAAAACCCCACAAAGACAACCACTCTTACACGCAACAAACCCCCAAAGAATTAGAAGATCACATGATTGTATGCTCTAAATGCCAAACCTATGTCTCTAGCAAAGACGCTATTTACAGCGGAGCGGTAGCCTATTGCAGTGAAACCTGTTTGAAGGATAAGAGGTAAATATGCTTATTTTAGGACACCCTTTAATCCCTAGCGCTCGTTTTGTTTTCATTAAAAACACCGATGCTATTCATTCCAGTGCCAATAACGATATAGTGTGTTTTGAAGCAAACCCAAAAAATTTGGAATTAGCCCAATATTGCTGTGAAAATAGCGTCCATTTTAGCGTGATCTTTTTATCGCACAAGATAGAGACGGACACCTTTTTTTATTCAACGCTTTCAAACCGCTCTATTGTATTTTTAAGGATATTAAGCAAGTCATACTCGCCCAACAACACGCCACTAATTACTTGTTAGATAGCAAAATCTTGTTTTCTATGGATTTAAACGATACAGAGTCGTGGGAAATTTGCGCTAAAAATCAAATAGATGGCGTGATTTCTAAAGATTCACTCCTTTTAAAATAAGCCCTTTTTAAACAAATCTTAGTTATAATAAGCCCTTTTTAAGGGGAGATGTCCGAGTGGTTGAAGGAGCACGCCTGGAACGCGTGTAAGGTGCAAGCCTTCGAGGGTTCGAATCCCTCTCTCTCCGCCATTTAAAAATGCCACGAATGCGAAATAAAAAACAAAAAGCTCCTTTCAAACAAGCTGCGCCTTTCAGGGGTTAAAAAGATTTTCATGCCAATTTCCACATCCACCTTATGATACAAAACGATCGTGCGAAACTGCACCCCAAATTTACCGATAGCCCTGAAATAAGTGTTGTGAAAATTGAAATCTTTTAATGAATCCCAAGTATTCACCACCAAATCTTTGACTTTATTGTTGAGTATCCATGTGTTAGCGGCCAGTTGCAAGCCAAAGAAAAAAGCCCAGCGGTTGATAGGGTTTTTAGCGTAGGCGACCATAAAATCCCCTCCCACCCCATAAGTGAACATGTTCGCTTGCAAAGTAGAGTCATTATTAAAAAGCACATTACCATAATCTATAAAGAAATAATACCTAGAATAAGCCCAATCGTTTTTAGGATTCACTTCATAGCCTTGAAGGATTGAAGCCCCTTGTAAAAGCTTGTTGGTGTTTAAAGGGCGCATAAACACCGTGCCTATTTGATAAGAAGAAGACATATAACTCAAATTTTCAGCATTTAAAATATTTAAAAAACTTATACTCAGTATTAAAATTCTTAAATAATACACTTACTTGCAAAATCCTTGTCTTTCTTTTTTCAAACCATCCAATGACCCTTTATCGCACTCAAAGAGTTATTTTATTACTTTTAAACGATTATCATAGCAAACAAACTAAATTTTTTTACAAATAAGAACGCTCATTGAACGCTCCATTTAGCCAATGATTATTGTCGGTCAAGGTAATTTTAATCAAAACATGCTATTATTTGGAATGATTTATTATTATAAGGCGTTAGAGACGCTTTGGCTGTTTAAAAGAATCTAATTTGAATGCAATCTTAAAAGGAGAAGCGCTTTGAAACTACTGGTAGTAGATGATAGCTCAACTATGAGAAGAATTATTAAAAATACACTTTCACGCTTAGGCTATGAAGATGTTTTAGAAGCTGAGCATGGGGTGGAAGCTTGGGAAAAATTGGACGCTAATGCGGACACTAAGGTGCTTATTACAGATTGGAACATGCCTGAAATGAACGGGTTGGATCTCGTTAAAAAGGTGCGTGCGGACAGCCGATTTAAAGAAATCCCTATCATTATGATCACCACAGAGGGCGGTAAAGCTGAGGTCATTACGGCTTTAAAAGCGGGCGTGAATAACTACATTGTGAAACCTTTTACCCCCCAAGTTTTGAAAGAAAAATTAGAGGTTGTTTTAGGGACAAACGATTGAGTGTTAAAGCCAATGTATTATGAGTTTTTCTTTATCTTCCCTAAGGAGCGAGAGCTTTTTGAGGGCTTTCTTTTAGACACCACGCACCTAGCCTTAGAAGAATCAAGCTTAGAAAATTTAAAAGCGTTTGATGATGAAGAAACCATTGACTTTATAAGCCAATCCAATTGGCGTTATTTCGCCACTCATAACCCCCTAAAAGAAAATTTAAAAGAAAAACCCCCACACCTCAAAAATTTCGTTATTTTACGCTCTGAAAAAAATTTGAGCGATTCGCTTTTTCCGGCGTTAGAAGCGTTTTGTTTGAACTTAAAGCAAAGCTTGCAAAGCGAGTTTGATTTTTTCTACCTTTCACGCAATCTGGCTTCAAAAGACTGGCTGGAAGCCTACAAACAAGCTGTTTTACCGGTGCAATGCGCCAAATTTTACATACACCCTAGCTGGCATCAAAAACCAAGCCATGTCGCTACAGATGATAGCATAATGATTGATCCGGCTCTTGCCTTTGGATCAGGCCATCATGAAAGCACTTCTATGTGTTTGGAATTGCTCTCTAACCTTGATTTAAAACGCAAAAACGCTTTAGATGTGGGCTGTGGGAGCGGGATTTTAAGCATCGCCTTAAAAAAACAAGGCGTTAGCGCATTGATCGCTTGCGATACGGATAGTTTAGCCGTTGAAGAAACCCTAAAAAATTTTAGCTTGAATCAAATACCCCTATTAGCACAAGATAAAGTCATTCATGGCTCTACGCAAAAAATTGAAGGGCGTTTTGATATTATTGTGGCGAACCTTGTCGCTGATGTGATTAAGAGTTTGTATAGTGAATTTGTGCGGCTTTGTAACCACACTCTTATTTTATCAGGGATTTTAGAAACCCATTTAAACTCTGTTTTACAGATCTATTATAATGGATTTGAGGTTTTAGAACAGCGGCAGCGTAACGAATGGGTCGCTCTAAAATTGCTTAAAAAACAACCAATAAATTAAGGATTATAATGAAACCAACGAACGAACCTAAAAAACCTTTTTTTCAAAGTCCCATTATCCTTGCGGTTCTTGGAGGGATTTTACTCATTTTTTTTCTGCGTTCTTTCAATTCTGATGGCAGTTTTTCGGACAATTTCTTAGCTTCTAGCACTAAAAATGTGAGCTACCATGAGATCAAACAGCTCATCAGCAATAATGAAGTGGAAAATGTGAGCATCGGTCAAACTTTGATCAAAGCCAGCCATAAAGAGGGCAACAATCGTGTGATCTATATCGCTAAACGAGTGCCTGATTTGACCTTAGTGCCTTTGTTAGACGAGAAAAAAATCAATTATTCTGGTTTTAGCGAGTCTAACTTTTTTACGGACATGTTAGGGTGGCTCATGCCTATTTTAGTGATTTTAGGGCTATGGATGTTTATGGCAAACCGCATGCAAAAAAATATGGGTGGGGGTATTTTTGGCATGGGGAGCGCGAAAAAACTCATTAACGCTGAAAAACCCAATGTGCGTTTTAATGACATGGCAGGCAATGAAGAAGCCAAAGAAGAGGTGGTAGAAATCGTAGATTTCTTAAAATACCCCGAACGATACGCCAATTTAGGGGCTAAAATCCCTAAAGGCGTGCTGTTAGTAGGGCCTCCAGGAACGGGTAAAACCCTTTTAGCAAAAGCGGTGGCCGGCGAAGCGCATGTGCCGTTTTTCTCTATGGGAGGGAGCAGTTTCATTGAAATGTTTGTGGGCTTAGGGGCAAGCAGGGTTAGGGATTTGTTTGAAACCGCTAAAAAACAAGCCCCTAGCATCATTTTTATTGATGAAATTGATGCCATAGGCAAGAGCAGAGCGGCTGGAGGCATGATAAGTGGGAATGATGAAAGAGAGCAAACCCTAAACCAGCTCTTAGCCGAAATGGATGGTTTTGGGAGCGAAAACGCGCCTGTGATTGTCTTAGCCGCAACGAACCGCCCTGAAATCTTGGATCCGGCTTTAATGCGTCCAGGGCGCTTTGACAGGCAGGTTTTAGTGGATAAGCCTGATTTTAATGGCAGGGTAGAAATCTTAAAAGTGCATATTAAAGGCGTGAAACTCGCTAATGATGTGAATTTGCAAGAAGTCGCCAAACTCACCGCAGGGCTTGCAGGAGCGGATTTAGCGAATATCATCAATGAAGCCGCGCTTTTAGCGGGACGAAACAACCAAAAAGAAGTCAAGCAACAGCATTTAAAAGAAGCGGTTGAAAGAGGGATTGCTGGGCTAGAAAAGAAAAGCAGGCGCATCAGTCCCAAAGAAAAGAAAATCGTCGCCTACCATGAAAGCGGGCATGCCGTGATTTCTGAAATGACTAAAGGGAGTGCTAGGGTGAATAAAGTTTCTATCATTCCAAGGGGCATGGCGGCTTTAGGTTACACCCTTAACACGCCTGAGGAAAACAAATACTTGATGCAAAAGCATGAACTCATCGCTGAAATTGATGTGCTTTTAGGCGGGAGAGCGGCTGAAGAAGTCTTTTTGGAAGAAATTTCTACCGGTGCGAGCAACGATTTAGAAAGAGCGACTGATATTATTAAAGGCATGGTGAGTTACTACGGCATGAGCAGTGTCAGCGGGCTTATGGTGTTAGAAAAGCAACGGAACGCCTTTTTAGGAGGCGGTTATGGGAGCAGTAGGGAATTTAGCGAAAAAACTGCAGAAGAAATGGATCTTTTCATTAAAAACTTGCTAGAAGAGCGCTATGAGCATGTCAAACAAACCTTAAGCGACTATAAAGAGGCGATTGAAATCATGGTCAAAGAATTGTTTGACAAAGAAGTCATTACAGGCGAAAGGGTGCGTGAAATCATCAGCGAATACGAAGCCACCAACAATTTAGAAAGCCGTTTGATCCCTTTAGAAGAGCAAGCGAGTTAAAAGTGCGATCTTGCAAACAGATTTTTGATAAGGGTTTAAAGCCCTATTATAAACATTCTGTTTGCTTAAAGCCTTTTTTTAGGTTTTGTTTTCTTAAAACTCATGCTTTTAAACAGCGTTATAGAGCGTTTGATCTAACGCTCTTTCCTTGTAAGTTTTTTAACGCTTGTGAGATTTTTATTCCCATAATGGACTTTAAAATCGTTTTTATTCCCATTCTAAAAGCCAAGTTAAAAAGAATTTCTAATGCCTATTAACCCTCTCTATCTTTTCCCTAATCTTTTCACCGCTAGCAGTATTTTTTTGGGCATGATGAGTATTTTTTACGCTTCCAGTTATCAATTTGTCATGGCGTGCTGGTTAGTGGTAGCGAGTCTTATTTTAGACGGGCTTGATGGGCGTGTCGCAAGGCTTACCAACACCACCAGCAAGTTTGGTATTGAATTTGACTCCCTAGCTGATGTAATCGCTTTTGGAGTGGCTCCGAGCTTAATCACTTACTTTTATGTGGGGTATAACTTTGGGCGCATAGGCATGGCAGTGAGCGCGTTGTTTGTGATTTTTGGAGCGATACGATTAGCGCGATTCAATATCAGCACCAACACAAGCGACCCCTATTCTTTCATCGGTATCCCCATTCCTGCTGCGGCGGTATTGGTGGTGCTTTGTGTGTTATTAGATAACAAATACCATTTTTTAGAAGGCAATACCGAAAAGTTATTTTTAAGCTTTATTGTCTTATTGGGGGTGCTTATGGTGAGCAATATCCGCTACCCTAATTTTAAAAAAGTCAAATGGAATCTCAAGCTTTTCATCTTAGTGTTGATTTTTTTATCGTTAGTGTTTGTGCGCCCTTTAGAAGCTTTAAGCGTGTTTATGGGGTTGTATTTGATTTATGGCATCATTCGGTGGCTCTTTTTAATGGTAAAAATTATTTTTAATAAAAATAAAAGTGCATGAAAGAATCTTTTTACATAGAGGGAATGACTTGCACGGCGTGTTCTAGCGGGATTGAACGCTCTTTAGGACGTAAAAGTTTTGTGAAAAAAATAGAAGTGAGCCTTTTAAATAAGAGCGCTAACATTGAATTTAACGAAAATGAAACCAATTTAGACGAAATTTTTAAACTCATTGAAAAACTGGGTTATAGCCCTAAAAAAACTCTAGCGGAAGAAAAAAAAGAATTTTTTAGCCCTAATGTTAAATTAGCGTTGGCGGTTATTTTCACGCTTTTTGTGGTGTATCTTTCTATGGGGGCAATGCTTAGTCCTAGCCTTTTACCTGAAAGCTTGCTTACGATTAACAACCATAGTAATTTTTTAAACGCTTGCTTACAGCTTATAGGCACGCTCATTGTCATGCATTGGGGGAGGGATTTTTACATTCAAGGGTTTAAAGCCTTATGGCACAGACAACCTAACATGAGTAGCCTTATCGCCATAGGCACAAGCGCTACTTTAGCTTCAAACCTGTGGCAATTGTATTTCGTTTATACGAATCAGTGGTCTTATGGGCATTATTATTTTGAAAGCGTGTGCGTGATTTTAACGTTTGTGATGGTGGGCAAACGCATTGAAAATGTTTCTAAAGACAAAGCCTTAGACGCTATGCAAGCCTTGATGAAAAACGCCCCAAAAACCGCCCTTAAAATGCAAAACAACCAACAGATTGAGGTTTTAGTGGATAGCATTGTGGTGGGGGATATTCTAAAAGTCCTCCCTGGAAGCGCGATTGCAGTAGATGGCGAAATCATAGAAGGCGAAGGGGAATTAGATGAGAGCATGTTAAGCGGCGAAGCGTTGCCGGTTTATAAAAAAGTCGGCGATAAAGTCTTTTCAGGGACGCTCAATAGTAACACGAGTTTTTTAATGAAAGCCACGCAAAACAACAAAAACAGCACCTTGTCTCAAATTATAGAAATGATCCATAACGCTCAAAGCTCAAAAGCAGAGATTTCTCGCTTAGCGGATAAGGTTTCAAGCGTGTTTGTGCCAAGCGTGATCGCTATCGCTATTTTAGCGTTTGTGGTGTGGCTCATCATCGCACCTAAGCCTGATTTTTGGTGGAATTTTGGCACCGCTTTAGAAGTGTTTGTATCGGTTTTAGTGATTTCTTGCCCTTGCGCTTTAGGGTTGGCTACGCCTATGAGTATTTTAGTGGCGAACCAAAAAGCGAGTTCTTTAGGATTATTTTTTAAAGACGCTAAAAGTTTAGAAAAAGCAAGGCTAGTCAATACGATCGTTTTTGATAAAACCGGCACGCTCACTAACGGCAAGCCTGTCGTTAAAAGCGTTCATTCTAACATAGAATTATTAGAATTATTAAGTTTAGCAAACAGCATTGAAAAGAGCAGCGAGCATGTCATTGCTAAGGGGATTGTAGAATACGCAAAAGAGCATGACGCCCCCTTAAAAGAAATAAGCGAAATTAAAGTGAAAACGGGTTTTGGCATTAGCGCTAAAGTAGATTATCAAGGCGTTAAAGAAATCATCAAAGTGGGCAACAGCGAATTTTTTAACCCTATTAACACGCTAGAAATTCAAGAAAACGGGATTTTAGTGTTTGTGGGTAGAGCGATCAATGAAAAAGAAGACGAGCTTTTAGGGGCGTTTGTTTTAGAGGATTTGCCCAAAAAAGGCGTGAAAGAGCATATCGCTCAAATCAAAAATTTAGGCATTAACACTTTTCTTTTGAGCGGAGACAATAGGGAGAATGTCCAAAAATGCGCGCTTGAATTAGGGATTGATGGTTATATCAGTAACGCTAAACCACAAGACAAGCTCAACAAGATCAAAGAGCTTAAGGAAAAAGGGCAGATCGTTATGATGGTGGGCGATGGCTTGAATGACGCTCCTAGCCTTGCTATGAGCGATGTGGCGGTGGTGATGGCTAAGGGGAGCGATGTGAGCGTGCAAGCAGCGGATATTGTGAGCTTTAATAACGACATCAAATCGGTTTATAGTGCGATCCGATTAAGCCAGGCGACCATTAAAAATATCAAAGAAAATTTGTTTTGGGCTTTTTGTTATAATAGCGTGTTTATCCCTTTAGCTTGTGGGGTTTTCTATAAGGCTAATATCATGTTAAGCCCGGCGATTGCGGGTTTAGCGATGAGCTTAAGCTCTGTGAGTGTGGTTTTAAACTCCCAAAGGCTAAGGAATTTTAAAATTAAGGATCATTGAATGAAAGTTACTTTTCAAGTGCCAAGCATTACTTGCAGCCATTGCGTGGATAAGATTGAAAAATTTGTGGGCGAAATTGAAGGCGTGAGCTTTATTGATGCGAGCGTGGAAAAAAAGAGCGTGGTTGTAGAATTTGACGCCCCAGCGACACAGGATTTGATTAAGGAAGCCTTACTAGATGCGGGGCAAGAAGTAATATAATAAAGGTATGTGATATAGAAGTAGTGGGGTAATGATAAAGATGGTTTGATATAAAATAAGCTAGAGACCGCAACGTTCAAAAGGGTTGTTGTCTTTTAATGCTTTGTTTGGGTGTTTTTACGCCCTTCAATGGTGATTTATCATAACAATAAGAGAGAAAATTATCGTATTTTCCCCTTTTCTTACTCCAATTTTTTATACATACGGATCTGCTTGTTCAAACCGCTGATTACACCACCAATCAAAGAAAGGGAGTCGCGAGATAAATGGCTTTTGAATGATGAGCGAATAAGTTCACAGATTTTAACAAACAACATGCATAGCTCCATCAGGTTTTTTTATTGTCAACGAGACTTAAGCCCCTTATGCATCCAATAGGGACAAGAATACGAGAGTGATTATCTTTTAAGTCATTGTCTAGTCGCTGTATTAAGCCATCCATACCCTTTTGGACCCTTTTGGATTATCTCATGCATTATTTCTAAAACACGATATTCCCTTGCTGAAAAAGAACAAGATGAATGCATGGTGTAGAGTCTATTGCTTATTTTGCTTAGCCTCTCTGTTAAGTTAGGTAATGATAAATAAAGATTTCTAATGTCTAGCATGACTATCCTTTATTGGCAGTTATCTTATATTAGGCGTTGCCTTAAATTTTGGTAAGATTTATCCATTCCTACACAAATTTCACTAGAATCATCCCGCTAAATGCGTTGTTTTTGTAAAATTCTATGCGATAGATCCTTTCTTGCTTGTCCAGTGAAAAGCGTTTTTGAAAATCTTTAAATCTAATCGTATAGCCCGCTTCATTAGGCTTACTCTCATTAGAAACGCTAAAGCCAATCACATTCGCACGGATATTGTCCATAGCATGGATATAAAAACTCTCTTTCACTTCAACCACGCTCCCTATTTTAACCATTTGATCCTTATTGTCAATTTGCATTTTCACTTCTTCTAAAGAATGATCAAACTCTATATAAAAGGGCGATAATCGTGTCATGAGCTTGTTGCCGTATTTTAAAAACACTTCTTGCTTATTTTTGACTAACCCCACAATGTAAGCGTTGCTCTCTATAGGGATTTGCGGGATTTTAGTGTTATTAGGTAAAGGGAAATGGTTGAGTTTAGGGTGCAAGTTAAAAAGGGGCATTTTAGGCAGAGAGCTGATTTTTGCCCATAAGTTTTTATCATTGATTAGGGCATGCACGCTGTTAGGGTTAAGCTCAAAATCGCGCTTAAAAGGGATATTGAGCTGATTGAGTAAGCCCTCAATGGCTTGCAAATGGTAGAACACCCTTGATGCTAAAGGGAGTTCTTTGCTGGCTTCATTGGCAAAAGCGCTCTTTTTTTGATTGATCGCATAAAAAGTTAGGGCTTTTTGCATTTCTGTATCGCCTTGCGCGGTGTGCGTGTTTTTTAAATGATACTTCTCAATGGGGTGCAATAAATGGGCGTTGATGCTCTCAATCGTATTGTTTGCAAAAGAAAGCAAATCAGGGAATTTCGCCCCCTTAACTTCATCTTGATCAATGATAAAGCAATTCCCCCAACGCTTGGGATTGAGCATCGCATCAACATAAACAGGGCGATAATACCCACCACCATCATGCAAGTGCAAGACGGCGTCTATATTGGGTTTTGCAATCAAGGATTTGATTTCTTGGATAGTGGGGTATTCAGGGTCATTCTTGTCTAAAGCGGCAAATTTGCGGTTCATATCCCCATACAAGCCCCTATGATTTCTTAACATGGAAGGCTTATTCAATACCGGAACCACTTCAACCAAGCCTTTTAAAACGCTATAGTGCATTAAAAACAAATTAGTTGCATTAAACCCCCCAGGCTCATCGCCTTGAATCCCTGCTAAAAGCAACAAATGGGGGGCTTTGTCCCTATCCTCTACATTTGTAGGGGCTTTTTCTATCGTTTCTATCGCATGCAAAAACACCCAAGAATACAAACCCCACACCAAAAGCCATATTTTTTTCATCCAATCTCTCTACTATTTAAAACTAAAAGATCGCTAATTATACCTAAAAACCTTTTTAAGGGTGTTTTTTAAAGTTTCCATAAAAAAGGAACGAAAAATGCTTGTGAATGATCAATTCTATTTAAAAGGTTTTTTATGGATATTTTAAAAACTCTTCAAAAGCATTTGGGCGATGTTGAAACAAGCAATTTTACAACCAATGCGATAGAAAAATCCCAACAAATCGCTAAATTCAGTAGGGACATGAAAAATACAAACGAGAGCGTTGGAGCGTTACAAGTCTTGCAAATCGCTTGCAAAAAGCTTTTCAATAAGAGCATGGGTTTAGAAGATAAAGACGCTTTACAAGCTTCTATCATTAAACAAGAATTGCGAGAAATCGTAGAAAATTGCCAGTTTTTAGCCTCCCCTTTGTTTGACACCCAGCTCAACATTGCAATCCATGATGAAGTTTTTTCCATTATTGTGGATAATCCTTTGAATTTATTGGAAAATGTGGGCGGATTTCAAGCTTATTTGGAAGAAAAATTAAACGAAATTAAGGAATTATTAGGTTATTTGAGTGAAAGCCTTTCAAACCCTAAAGCTTTCATGCCAAGTTTTTCAAATAAAAGCCCTAAAGATTTGTTGAGCGATAACTTGAGGACTTAAAATCTAGCCCTCTAATTTAGAAAATTTGATTTTCCATAAAAAGAATGAGCCTAAAAACGCTATTACGAATAAGCCCACCAAGTAATAGCCCAAGTCTGTAAATTCCAAGCCTTGTAAAGTATTTAAAAGGCGGTTTTCAAATTTTAAATGGAGTTTCTCGCTAATAACTTGAAAAAGCTCAATCAACCCGATAAAAAGCGCGATAAACACGCTCAAGGCGGTGATGGAGATGTTGTAGTAGATTTTCCTTAAAGGGGTTTTGAACGCCCAATCATACGCCTTGAGCATGAACGCCCCATCTAAAGTGTCAAACAAACTCATGCCAGCAGCAAAAAGAATGGGTAAAGAGAGCATGCCCACCACACTCACTTTAATCGCGCTGCTAGAGAGGGCCAAAAGCGCGATTTCACTAGCGGTATCAAAGCCTAGCCCAAAAAGAAAACCCACAGGATAAATATGCCACGACTTGGAGACGAAATTAAACAAAGGCTTAAAAAAGCGGTTGAGTAAGCCCCTACTCGTTAAAAGCCGTTCAATTTCTTCGTTTTGTTGCCGGCTCAAGCTTTCATTAGAGTGTGATTTTTTGAAGATTTTTAATAGATCTATTAAAATAATCGCATTCAATAGCCCTATAATGAGCAGAAAAAGCCCAGAAACTAAAGTCCCCACTACCCCCCCTATTTCTTCTAGCATCGGCGTATGCTCTTTAGCCCAAGCGATCGCAAACGCGCTGATAATAGTCATTAAAATCACCACGCTTGAATGCCCCATAGAAAAGTAAAACCCCACACCATAGGCGTTTTTGCCTTGTTGGGTGAGCTTTCTAATGGTGTTGTCTATGCAAGCGATGTGATCCGCATCAAAGGCATGCTTTGCCCCTAGCATGTAAGCCATAGACGCCGCTGCATAAAACGAAGCGTTATTAGCCATAAAGAGCAGTGCTAAACCCAATGCATGCAAGAACACAATCGCTAAAAAATAAGGAAACCACAATTTCACAACGCGCCTTTTTGTAAAAATAATATTTTTTAGATAATTGTAATATATTTTGTTAAATTAGAAAATCTTAGGATTTGTTTTTTGATTATTTTCTGCGAATTGCCCTAGAAAATTTTTAAGGGGAATGAGAGAATTTGAGTTAAAATCAATCGCTTCTTTTAGTTTTTCATATTCTTCTTTGTGTTTTTCCTTTATTTTACCCTTACTATCAAAAACATCTATATTGGTCTTGGTCAAATTCTCTAATCCAAGCGCTTCTAAATAGGCATACAGCATATTTTTTCTTAATGTCTTTAATCGGTTTATAATGTTCTTTATTTTTAATACATTCTAAGTATCTTTCAAAGCATTTAAGAAATTCATCGTGTCTAGCAATTTCTAATAATAGGGTTTCTAAATCACCATCATCTTGATTGTTAGGGAATAAAAAGATTTGTTCTTTTGGAAAATCAATCTCTTTTTCTTTGAATTCTTTACGAATATGCTTAAGCTTGTTATCAAAACCTGCATCGCTTTCTTGGTTCTCTTCTTTTATGTCTGCATCACAAATAATGTACACTTGTTTATATCTGTGGTATTCATTATTTAAAATACTCTTAATATCCTTACACAATCCATCTGAGAATAAGTTATTTTTACCTTCTACATGGAATATATCAAAATGAGCTTGATATTCCCAAACATTAAGACACCAACTTAGAAAATTTTTATCACTTTTTCCTTCTGTATAAATGAGTGTCTTTTTACTCATAGTTATTTTCTTTAAACCTTTCTTTACCTCCAAAAAGATTGGTGCTATTCTTGAAATAAAGAGATAAATTTTCTCCATAATAAGGCTCTGCAACGATTAAATCATCGTATTGTTCCAAGCAAAACAACTTAGTTTGATGCGCAAAATCCTTTTCTCTGATAACTTGATCTAAGATTTCTATAAATTCTTGGCTGTGGGTAGTCATAAACACTTGCAAATTACCATCTTTGTTGTCGTTGATAAAATCAATAACACACCTTAATAATAATTTCATGCGAGAAAAGTGTAAGCCATTCTCCACTTCATCAATATAAATCGTTTTTGCGTTATCAGCCATAAAAGCGCTTACAATATGCAAATATTTCTTCAAACCATCGCCAAATACAGATAATGGGACTTTTTCTTTTATACCTTTCACTTTTAATTTGAGTTGGTTGTTGGTATTAAAGCTAATAGATTGGATATTGTTATCAAATTGATTAAGATGTTTATTTAATTCTTCTTCTAATTGGTTGTTACTGCAAATTTTACTCACCGCTTGAATCATATGAACTTGCCTGTAAGCAACATCGCTAGGTATTATGGTAGCGCTTTCAAAGGGTAAAAGTTTTTGCAATTGATTAGGCTCAAAATTCTTAAATTGCCTGTTGTAGCCTGACTGATTAGGAATTGGTAGGAAATTATAAGTTTTAGTAATATTTAAATGATCGTTATAGATTTCTTTATTGTTTTTCTTAAGAGTGAAATTAAGCTGAGAGGGCATTTGAGTTTGTTCTGCTGTGGGTATTATTTGCGACTCTATTACCTTTTGTTTTTCATTGGCTATGAATTTTATTTGTAAGTCTAAGGTTTGATTGTTGTCTAAAGTTGTGGTGATTTGTATTTTTTTCTCAGTGTCTAAACCATAAAACATTAAGCTTTTTGATTCTGATGTTAAAGGCTCTTTGCGTATATTGTCATAAATTTCTAATACATTAGTGCATGGGTGCATGGATTTTCCCACCAAACAATACAATGCTTCTAACAAATTGGATTTGCCCGCATTGTTTTGGCCGGTGATAATATTAAGTTTGGTAAAACCATCAATTTGAGTGTTCTTAAAATTCTTAAAGTTTTTAATGCGAACAGACTGAATCATTGAACCCCTTTATCCAAACAAAAATTGATGCTAAATTTTCATATTATAACGCATGCAATTACGAAAAAATTTAATAGGAAATAAATAAGAAATCATAAAAATAAAAGCATTATATAAATTATCTTGCTTGGATTAGTTTTTCCCACCCAAAAATTTGATCCATTCGTCTCTATCAATCAAAAGCACTCCGTTAGCTTGAGCCAGTTTTTGAGCGGCCTGTGTGAAGTAGCTGTTGGTGATCACGCAAGCTTTTTCGCAAGCGTAGTAAGCTTTAGAAGAGACCACCTCCTGAATGGCTTTGGGCGAAACTTTATGCGAGTAGCGTTTGGCCTGAACCGCCCACTTGATGCCGTCTTTTTCTATAATCAAATCCGCTCCATAATCGCCGCTTTTTTGCGTGATTGTAACTTCAAAACCCTTTGAAGTGAAAAAGATTTTGGAATATTCTTCAAATTCAAAGCCGTTCATGGCGTCTATTTTTTGCAAAATGCGTTTGAGTTGGCGCTTCTTATACGAAGAAATAACGCCTTGAAATAACACTAACATGGAAAAAACGCCAAGAATTGCCAACAATTTTAAAAGCAAATCATTAGCTGAAGTAACCAACTTCAATTCTAGGGCTTTTTCCAACAAAACATGCCAAATTAAATAAATCCCTACCGAAAACAAAATGACAAAAATAAAAAATAAAACCTTTTTCATGCCCTAAAGCCATGCCGCATTTTCTATAGCGTTCAAACGCTTTTCTAAACCCTCCATAAGAGAATAGTAAGCCTTATTAAGGGCTTTGATTAAAGCGTTATGATAGGATTTGTCTTCTTGGGGAAAAAGAGAGGGGTTATCGCCCAAACGATTAGCGTAATAAACAGGCACGCTGAAAGCGGTGGGGATTAAAAGGGTGTCAAACGGGCAAGCGGTTTGCGGGACGCATTCTAAAATCAAACTCGCTTGAAGGTTTAAAAAACGCATGACGGCTTTTGGGTCAGCGTTAGGCTCAATCGTCTTTTTAAGCCTTTCTTTAATGGCTTTTAAATCCTTAGGACTCTCTTCAAAAGAAAAAAAAACATTGCCTGAAACATTGAAAGTGAGAGCGCTTTTATCTTTTAAAAAATAAGCGATTTGTTGGGTGAGTGCTTTTTTAAATTCTTTTTGGTAAAAGGGTGGCACAAAATGAGCGTTAAAAAAGATTTTAGGGGGGTTTAAAGTGGAAGCGGTTTTTAAAGGGCTGTTTTTGGGGTAATCTTTATATTTTAAATGGAGAGTCGTTTTGTTGAAAAACTGACACCCTAGTAAAATAAAAGCAATACCAACGCTTAAAACCCTTAGCATTCTATCAAACGCCCATGCTCTAATTTCACATGCTTAGTGGCTAATTTAAGCGTGCTTGGGTTGTGCGAGATGAGAATGATCAAGCGGTTTTGTTTCAATTCTAAAATGCTTTGCTTAACGCTCTCTTCTGTGTGATTGTCTAAAGCGGAAGTGGCTTCATCAAAGATTAAAACTTGAGCGTCTTTATACAAAGCTCTTGCAATGGCGATTCTTTGGCGTTGGCCGCCGCTAAGATTAGCGCCAAATTCATCTAAAACGCTCTCTATCCCATGAGGCATTTTTTCCACAAAATCTAAGGCTTGAGCTTTTTTTAGGCATTCTTTGATTTTTACCTCATCAATTTCTAAACCATACGCCACATTTTCAGCCACGCTCCCATTAAAAATAAACACCCTTTGAGTGACAACGCTAATCTTTTCTCTTAAGGATTTTTGAGTGATGCTTTCTATTTTTTGATCATTGATGAAAATTTCGCCTTGGCTTGGCTCATAAAGGCGTAAAATCAGATTCACTAATGAGCTTTTACCGCTCCCGCTTTCGCCCTTTAAAGCGATGATTTCATTTTGTTGGAATTTCAAACTAATATCGCTTAAAACATAACGCTCTTGATTGTCTAGCGCATAAGCGAGCCATACCTTTTTAAATTCTATGGTGTGTATAGAATCATCTAGCGTCAATTCCCCATCAACAATAGCCGGCTCTCTTTCTAAAATCTCATGGATCCTGTCGCTAGCGACTAAGGCTTCTTGAAAATTAGAAACAATCCTAGTTAGGCGTTTGATCGGCGTATAGAGCATAAAAAGGGCCGTGATGAAAGAAAAAAACGCCCCCACGCTAATATGGCCCCTAATGACTTCATTCCCCCCTAAATAGATCACTAACGCTATAGCGATAGAGCCTAAAAACTCCATTAAAGGCGAAGAAATTTCAGCCACGGCGATGTTTTTGATACCGATTTTAAAAAACGCTTCATTTTCTTTCACAAAAGCCTTATGCTCTAATTTTTCGCCATTAGAGATTTTAATCGCTTCCACGTTGTTAAAAACTTCACTCAAACGAGCGGTGATTTTGGCGTTGCTCTCTTGGTGGGATTTAGCGAGTTTTTTAACCTTACGAATGATTTTACTGATAGGAATAGCGGCTAGTGGCATGATCACTAGCCCCACTAACGCTAATTTAGGGCTTTGATAGATCACCACCCCCACTAACCCGACAATCGTTAGCCCTTCTCTTAGGCTCTCTGAAAGGTAATTGGACAAACTCGCTCTGATCAAACCTATATCATTAGTGATCCTTGCGATCAATTCGCCCTTTTTAGTCCTGTTAAAAAAATCCATTTCCATTTTGAGAAGGCTTTCTAACATGGTGTTGCGTATTTTTTTGACAATATCAAGCCCAATAAAGTTAGTGAAATAAGTGCCTAAATACATGCCCCCACTCTTGCCCAAATACGCTAAAATCACTAAAAAAGGCAGGATTTTGAGCATGTGAGTGTCTTTATTGATAAAAATTTCATCTAAAGTGGGCTTGACTAAATAAGTCCCCCAAGCCGTGCTTAAAGCCACCACTAAAGAAGAAAATAAAACCACTATAAAACTTTTATAATGCTCTTTAAGGTATTTAGAATAACGCTTGAAAAAGAGTTTCAAATGCTTAACCTTTGGATTTGATTAAACTTGTATTATAGTGTTTTTATTAAGGGATTTTTAACGCTTTAATAAACAGCTTAAAGCGATTGGTTAGAATTTAGCGCTAAGGGTTGTCATCAAATGACTCCTGTCTGAATAAAGCACTTTAGAGCCGGGCGTGGGTCTGTAACTCCCTACCGTAAAGCCTGCATGCGTCATCACGCCCAAATATTCTAATTTCACGCTCGCTGTCAAACTCTTACTGATCTTATAGCCCACATTAACAGCCGCACTCGCTTCATTGGCTAAAGTGCCGCTAGTCCAACGCCATAAAGTCCCCCACAGCCACTTTTTATGCACGCCCCCACCAAAAACCCAACCAGAGACGACATCAGCGGTTACCACATGGCTTAAGGCTTGCCCTATATCATAAACGCTATTGGTCCAAAAATCAATGCCTAAAGGGTTTCCTGTCGTGCCGATGTAAGCGTTTGCGTTTTTCCACACTTTATAAAACGCTCCTCCAAAATTAAATTCATTGTAATCAAATCGTTGCCTAATGAGCAAGCTTTGCCCAGCAGTGCCAGCTTTCACAGCGTAACGATAAGTATCCCTTCTTAAGGGGGCATGGACAGGGAGTAAAATATAAGCTTTTGTTTCGGATCTAAAGCCCACGCCATCAAAATTAGGGTTACTATCATAGCCTATAGCCACCCCAGGGCTATAATAAGTCCCAGGGGAAAATTGGAAAAAAGGGCTAACGCTAACCCCTTTCCTTTCATAAGTGTAATTCACTAAATGGATACCATAATTCAAAGTGCGCCCGTTTTTAATCACGGTTCTTGGAGAGTAAAAATCATAAATCCATTGCCCATAAGCGAACGCCCTACCCCATGAGCTAAACCACCATAGTTTATGACTCCCCTCATTTTTATCCTTAACTTTAGCGCTGATTTCAAAGCCTTGCGTATAAGAGCTCATATAAGGAGCATTGGATTGATAACGCCCTCCTTTAGCCGTAAAAATATCCTTATAGCGGTATTCTAAAAAAGCGTTATTCATCAAGTAATTACGGCGGATTTTATTAGCCCTAGCGTTCCCGCATGCTATAGAATCAATCACCTTGCCATCAGAACCAAGCGCGCATTCATGGATACTCGTGCCATCAAGCAAGGCTCTTTTACCCCCTAAATAGCCATCCCAATAACCGATGTAGTTATAAATAACCGATCCGCCTTGATTGAATTTCGTGCTGTCATAAGCGATCCCACCGATTGTGCCGCCGACTTTTCCCTCTAAAACATGCCCTTGATCTTTAAGGCTTTTGGATAAAAAATCCGCATAAATATTGCCCTGCCCTACAGCGGTTACAAAAGTCTCTGTAGGATAGATCCCCCTAGCTATGTCAATCTTTTTCTTATTAAAGCCAACTTTAGAAAAGGACTCCGCTAAAACTTCAATTTTATAATCAAACGCTTGCAAAGAAGCGCTTAAACTTAAAACATATAACCCACAAAAAACTTGATTCTTTAAAAGCGTGCTATTTTTCATTTTTTTCCTTTTAATAACCAATACATCTTAAAGACTACAATTCTTAACCGATCTAAAAACAAAGAAGCATAATCAAACTATTTATTTACTTTTAATTAACTCAACTATTTTAAATTATAACGAAATTTTTTTAGTTTCATCATAAAATGAGAGAAATTAAATCAAAATTTAATCAAATTGGGATTTTTGCACCGTTTTACAACCAAACCCATTTTTTAAAAAAATGCCAAAAAGCATTTTTAAGTTTGACAATCAATCTAATAGCAAAAACTCCAACACCGCCATGCGCATTGCCACGCCATTTTTGACTTGCTCTAAGACTTTAGATCGCTCATCTTCTAACACCGCGCTTTCTATATCAATATCCCTATGCACTGGGCCTGGGTGCAAAATAATGATCTCTTTATTTTTAGCATGAGCCTCTAGGCGTTGTTGGGTGATGCAATAAGCGTTGCCGTAATCTTTCAAGCTCGCAAAAATGGGCGCGTTGTGCCGTTCGGTTTGAGTCCTCAAGCTCATTAAAATGTCTGCAAATCCTATCGCTTCTTCAATATTGTGCGTCGTTTTTAAAGGAGTGCTGGGGAGCATGGAGCTTGGAGCGCACAGCATGATCTCAAGCCCTAGCCTTTGGAGCAATTTAATGTTACTATTAGCCACTCTGGAATTTTTCACATCGCCTATAAAAGCGATTTTTTTCCCTTTTAGATTTTCTAAACTGCCAAAATGCTGATAAAGGGTGAGCAAATCTAATAACGCTTGGGTAGGGTGAGCGCTTGTGCCGCTTCCTGCGTTAATCAAGGGGCATTGTGAAAATTCGGCTAATTTAAAAGGCGCGCTTGAAAAAGCATGCCGTGTGATGATAGCGTCAGGCTGCATGGCATGGATATTTTTGAAAGTGTCTGTTAGAGTTTCACCCTTTGAAGTGGAGCTCGTTTGCATGTTTAATTTCACTATTTTTGCCCCCAATCTCAAGCTTGCGATTTCAAAACTAGACACCGTTCTGGTGGAATTTTCAAAAAATAACGCCACGATGATTTTATTGTGCATTTTTTCTCTTGTCTCTAAAGACACGGCGTTAAAATCGTTCGCATAAACGCTCGCTTTGTTTAATAAAAGCTTGATTTCATCCAAGCTTAAATCGCTGGTTTGGAGCAAGTGTCGGCATTTTTTTGGCATAAAACCCCCTTTTAGTTATAATATCGGTTTTATTTTAGCTAAAAATGGCATGGGTTTTAGCAAGGAATGGGCTTGAAAAATCTCTCAATACTTCTGGTGTTTTTATTCTTTTGTTTGGGGTGTGTGAGCAATTTTAATGAAGACACTTACACGCTAGACTTAGTTTTAGAAAAAAAGATCCAAGCCAGCAGGAAAGGCGAAATCACCCAAGATAATGTGCCTATCATCACGGCTATCGCTACGCATTTAAACGATGTGGATAGCGGCACTTACTATGACCATGAGTATTTTTTAGTGGAGATTTTCACGCAAAATAACGACTGGATAGATGATGGTTATATCTCTTATGAACTTTTTGGCACAAAACCTACAGGCTCAGAGCCTTTATGGGTGCGAGAAATCACAAAAGACGAATTTGATGGCATTTTAGAAACCACGAACCGGTGGAGCCGAGCCTTTTTGATCGCTTTTGACAAATTGGATTATTTAGCGGTGCAAGAAGCCAAACTAGAGCTTGATGCCTATAGTTTAGGCAAGATTGTTTTTAATTTCGCTTACCAAGTCCCCTTGCCTCAATTTTAATGCGCCTAGATTACGCCCTATTCAACCAGCATTTAGCAAATAGCAGAGAAAAGGCTAAAGCGTTGGTTTTAAAAAAACAGGTTTTAGTCAATAAAACAGTGGTTTCTAAACCCTCTTTTATCGTTAAAGAGAGTGATCAAATTGAACTCATCGCTACCAATCTATTCGTTAGCAGGGCTGGGGAAAAATTAGGGGCTTTTTTAGAAGATCACTTTATAGATTTTAAAGAAAAGGTCGTTTTAGATGTGGGAGCGAGTAAGGGGGGCTTTAGTCAAGTGGCTCTTTTAAAAGGGGCTAAAAAGGTGCTTTGCGTGGATGTGGGGAAAATGCAATTAGATGAAAGTTTGAAAAACGACCAACGCATAGAATGTTACGAAGAATGCGATATTAGAGGGTTTAAAACGCCAGAAAAAATTGATTTAGCGCTTTGTGATGTGAGCTTTATTTCTTTATATTGTATTTTGGAAGCGATTTTGCCTTTGAGCGGTGAATTTTTAGCACTTTTCAAACCGCAATTTGAAGTGGGCAGAGCCATAAAACGCAATAAAAAGGGGGTGGTGATGGATAAAGAAGCCATTTTGAACGCTTTAGAAAACTTTAAAAACCATTTAGAAACAAAGGATTTTCAAATCTTAACGATCCAAGAAAGCTTAGTGAAAGGGAAAAACGGGAATGTTGAATTTTTTATCCATTTCAAGCGAACCTGAGATTAAAAGCCTAGCTATCGGTAAATTTGATGGCTTGCATTTAGGGCATCAAGCCCTTTTTAAGGAATTAAAAGATCCCAAAGCCCTTTTAATCATAGAAAAAAAACATTACACTAAAGGCTATTTAACCCCCCTAAAATACCGCGCTAAACTCGTGGGCATGCCTTTATTTTTTGTGTATTTAGAAGAGATTTCGCGATTAAACGCCCTAGAATTTTTAGAGCTTTTAAAAAAGAAATTTCCCCATTTAGAACGCCTAGTCGTGGGCTATGATTTCAGGTTTGGGCATGAAAGACAAAATGACGCTTTATTTTTAAAAGAGCGTTTTGAAAAAACCATTATTGTGCCTGAAGTGAAAATCCAAAACATCAGCGTGCATTCTAAAAGGATTAAACTAGCCCTAAGTCATGGCGACTTACTTTTAGCTAACAAGCTCTTAGGCAGGCCTTATGAAGTGTGCGGGGAAGTCATTAGCGATCAAGGCTTAGGGCATAAAGAATTAGTGCCTACTTTAAATATCAAAACCAAAGATTTTATCCTCCCTAGTTTTGGGGTGTATGCGAGTTTGGTGAAAATAAAGGATCAGATTTATCAAAAAAGCGTGAGTTTTATAGGCAATCGCTTAAGCACGGATCACAATTTCGCCATAGAATGCCATGTCCTTGATACTATCATAGAAAACCCGCCTAAAGAAATCGCTTTGCGTTGGGTTCAAAAAATACGAGACAACATGCGTTTTAATTCATTAAAAGAGCTTAAAAATCAGATCCAACAAGACATCTTAAGAGCCAAAGAGATTTTGAGATAATTTGTGTTAAAATGGCTTTCAAAAACCTTAAAAATGGAAAAATTTGATGCAATTGAGTAACGCTGACTTAGAACGATTAAAAAGCATGGCGAACACGCTTCGTTTTTTATGCGCAGACATGATAGATAAGGCTAATAGCGGGCATCCGGGCGTGTGCTTAGGGCTAGCTGATGTGATGGTGGTTTTAAGCTTGCACCTAAACCTTAACCCCACCAACCCTAAATGGCTCAATAGGGACAGGTTGGTTTTTAGCGGAGGGCATGCGAGCGCGTTAGCGTATAGTTTGTTGCATTTGTGGGGCTTTGATTTGAGTTTAGACGATTTAAAGCGTTTCAGGCAATTACACTCTAAAACCCCAGGACACCCTGAATTACACCACACCGAAGGCATTGAAATCACGACAGGCCCTTTAGGGCAAGGTTTTGCTAACGCTGTGGGCTTTAGCATGGCGAGTCAATACGCTCAAAACCTTTTAGACAAAAAAGCCATTTCTCATAAAGTCTATTGCTTGTGTGGGGATGGGGATTTGCAAGAAGGCATTAGTTATGAGAGCGCTTCTTTGGCCGGGCACCTTCGCCTTGATAACCTCATTGTGATTTATGACAGCAACCAGATCAGCATTGAAGGCGCTATTAATATTAGTTTTAGCGAACAGGTTAAAATGCGTTTTTTGGCGCAAAATTGGGAAGTGCTAGAATGCGATGGGCATGACTATCAAGCGATTCATAACGCTTTAGAAGAAGCCAAAAAATCCACCAAACCCACGCTTTTAATCGCTCATACGATTATTGGTAAGGGGGCTATTGGCTTAGAAGGGAGTGAAAAAACGCATGGCTCACCCCTAAATAAAGAAGTGTTAAAACAATCCAAAGAAAACGCTCAAATCAACCCTGATGAAAGCTTTATCATTAGCCCAAAAAACAAAATGCATTTTGAAGAAGTGAAAGTTAGGGGCGTTAGTTTAGAAGCCTTATGGGAAAAGTCCTTAAGCCCTAAAACAAAAGAAAAAATCCATGCGTTAAAGAATTTTGATTTTAACGCCATTAATTACCCCACCTTTAAAAAGGGCGAATCTCTAGCCACGAGAGTGAGTAACGGCATGATTTTAAACGCTATCGCTAAAGAATGCGAGGGCTTTTTGGGAGGGAGCGCGGATTTAGCCCCCTCCAATAACACGCATTTGAAACACTCTGGCGATTTCCCTTTAGGGCAAAACCTGCATTTTGGGATCAGAGAGCATGCCATGGGGGCTATCACCAACGCTTTAGCGGCGTATGGCTTGTTTTTGCCTTTTTGCGCGACCTTTTTTGTGTTTAGCGATTATTTAATGCCCAGCATGCGTTTGAGCGCTTTAATGAAATTAAAAGCCCTTTTTATCTTTACGCATGACAGCATTGGCGTGGGCGAAGACGGGGCGACGCACCAGCCCATAGAGCAATTGAGCCATTTACGAGCTTTGCCCAATTTCTATGCTTTCAGACCCAGCGACGCTTTTGAAAATACGGCTTGCATGCAAGTGGCGTTAAGTTTGAACGCTCCTAGCGCTCTTATTTTATCGCGCCAGAATTTGCCCGTGCTAGATGAAGTCTCTAAAGAGCAGGTTCTAAAAGGGGCGTATGTTAAACACCACTCTAAAGATCCCATTATCACGCTCGTTGCGAGCGGGAGCGAGGTCTCTTTAGCTTTAGAGAGCGCTAAGATTTTAGAGCGAGAAAATATCCCCACTCAAGTGGTGAGCGCACCATGCTTTGACTTGTTGGTAGAGCAAGATGAAAGCTATTTTAAAGAACTCTTTAAGGGTAAAGTCTTAGTGATTGAAGCGAGCCGTGCGATAGAGTGGTATCGTTTTGCGGATAAAATCATTGGCATGGATTCTTTTGGGAGCTCAGCAAAGGGCGATAAACTCTTTGAAAAATTTGGCTTTAGCGTTGAAAACATTACCATTCAAGCGAAAAGATTACTCAACGCATGAACTTAGAAAAACTTTTTTTAGAAAAAACCCCCCTATTTGTTTTTAGCTCCACCAGGCGTTTGAAACATTTCTATTTAGAGCAAGGCGAAGGGTTTTTGCCTAGCGCAATGAGCATGGGGAGTTTTTTTGAACAGGCTTTTTACATCCCTAATAAAAAGAAAATCCCTAAAAACGCACGCCAAATTTTAATGATAGACACCATTAAAGCCATCGCTAAGGAAAAAAAATCCATTCTTGAAGGGCTTTTGCTTTTTGAAAACAGCTTTTTGGGGTATTTGGAAAGCACTTCTTTTTTGTTTGATTTGTTTGATGAGTTAAGTTCTGCTTGTATCAAGCTCAATGAACTTTCTTTTAAAGACATTTACTTGGATTATGAAAAGCATTTAGAAGTCTTAGAAATGATTTATGATCGCTACATTAAAAAACTAGAAAAATTAGGCTTTTATGACAAAATCATGCAAGAAAAGCCCGCCATTTTAAAAGAATTTTTTGAGCATTTTTCCTCCATTGAATGGCATTTAGACGGCTTTATGAGCGTTTTTGAAAGGCAATGCCTGTTAGAAGTGGCCGAGTTAGTGCCTATCACTTTACACCTATCTTGCGATAAATACAACCAAAAATTCTTGGAATTTTTGAATCTCAAGTTGGAGACGGATTGCGATTATTCTATAGATTTTAAAACCCAAAAGATTCTCTCCCAGACACCCAAGCGCCAAAAAATAGAGCCAAAGCTTTATGCTAACTCCAGTTATTTAAAACAAAGTGCTTTAGTTTTACAAACCATAGAAGAATATTTGCAAAAAGATAACGACCCTAATAAAATGGCAATCATCACGCCCAATGCGGATTTTTTACCTTTTTTAAAACTCTTAGACAAAAACAACAATTTGAATTTCGCTATGGGCTTAGGGGCTAAAAACAGCCCTTATTATACAGAGCTTGTAAAAATCTTAGAAGATTTACAAACAAGCGATTTTAATTTAAGCGAGTCTGCGTTATTGGATTTAGAAAATATTACGCTCCCGCTTTTAGAACAACAAAGCTCTAAAGAAAAAGCTCCCTTAAAAGAAGTGCATTCTCAAATCATGCACCAGTATCATCTTTTAAAAGACACGCTTCAAAACTACAGCCTTAAAGATTTATTGCATTTGTATTTGCAAGAATTTGAAGCCAACTTCCGCTTAGACGATTCTAGTGGGGGCAAAATACGAGTCATGGACACTTTAGAAACAAGGGGCATGCAATTTGATAAAGTGGTTATTGTGGATTTTAATGAAACCTGTGTGCCAAGTCTTAAAGATTGCGATTTGTTTTTGAACTCTGCTTTAAGAAAATCGCTCAACCTCCCCACTTTATTGGATAAGAAAAATTTGCAAAAACACTATTACTACCAACTCTTTAAAAACTCTAAAGAAATAACACTTTCTTATATAGAGAGTGAAACTTCAAAAGTCTCTAACATGCTTTTAGAATTGGATTTACACACAGAGCCTATCAAAGACGCTTACACGCTTTTTGCACCAAGCCCCTTAAAAGACTACCAAGAAGAAGAAATCAAAGCCGCTATCCCTAAAGATTTTAGCTTTAGTGCTAGCTCATTAAACGCTTTTTTAACTTGCAAGCGCCGTTTTTACTACCACTACATGAAGTGCTTCAAAGAAAGCCCTAAAGATGAAAACAATAGTGCTGTGGGCAGTTTGCTCCATGAACTTTTAAAAGAGGCTTATGAAAAAGATAAAAACCCCTATGCGTTAGAAGAGAGGCTCATTTGGCTCTTAGAAACAAGAGAAAACATTACCCCTAAAGAGCGTTTAGACACTCTTGTAGCGCTCAAAAAATCCAGGCTTTTTATGTTAAAGAAAAAGAACGCTTTAAGGCAAAAATCAAAATCCTTGATCTTGAAAAAAGCTTTGAAACAACCATTCAAGGCGTTGCGTTTAAAGGGTGCATAGACAGGATTGACAAAACGGCTGACAATGAGATTATTTTATTGGATTACAAATTCAAAAGCGATTTGAAATTAGACAACATGAGTAAAACACAAAGAGGAGGCTTAAGCCCCATAGAAATCGCTCAAATCAGCACCGATTATCAAATGGCTATCTACGCGTGCACTCTTAAAAATTTGGGCTACAAAGAGCCTATAAAAGCCTTTTTTTATGATTTGAGGAAGGGCGAGTTGCTAGAAGAAGACGAGCTTATTTTACAGGCTAAAATGGATCATTTGGAATTTTCTCTTATCCCCAAGCTCAAACAAGAAATTGATTTTGAAAAAACTTTAGAGCTTAAAGATTGTGAGTATTGCTCTTTTAAAGACATGTGCAACCGATGAAATCTAAAAAACTTTATTTGGCTTTAATCATAGGGGTTTTATTAGCGTTTTTAACCCTATCTTCATGGCTGGGTAATAGCGGTTTAGTGGGGCGTTTTGGGGTGTGGTTTGCCGCAATCAATAAAAAATATTTTGGGTATCTTTCATTCATTAATTTACCCTATTTGGCGTGGGTTTTATTCCTTTTATACAAGGCTAAAAACCCTTTTACAGAAATCGTTTTAGAAAAAACTTTAGGGCATCTATTAGGTATTTTATCTTTACTCTTTTTGCAATCTAGCCTGTTGAATCAAGGGGAAATCGGCAACAGCGCGCGTTTGTTTTTACGCCCTTTTATAGGGGACTTTGGGCTTTATGCGCTGATAACGCTTATGGTAGTTATTTCTTATTTGATTTTATTCAAACTACCCCCTAAAAGCGTTTTTTATCCTTATATAAACAAAACGCAAAGCCTTTTAAAAGAGATTTATAAACAATGCCTACAAGCCTTTAGCCCTAATTTTAGCCTGAAAAAAGAGGATTTTGAAAACACCCCACCAGATATTCAAAAAAAGAAACCAACAACGACAAAGAAAAAGAAAACCTTAAAGAAAACCTTATTGATGAAAACCACAACACCCCTAACGAAGAATCGTTTTTAGCGATCCCTACCCCCTATAACACGACTTTAAACGATCTAGAGCCGCAAGAAGGCTTGGTTCAAATTTCCCCTCACCCCCCTACCCATTACACTATTTACCCTAAAAGAAACCGATTTGATGATTTGACTAACCCCACTAACCCCCCTTTAAAAGAACCTAAGCAAGAAACCAAAGAAAGAGAACCCATGCCCACAAAAGAAACTCTTACGCCCGCCACGCCCAAACCTGCCACACTCAAACCTATCATATCAGCACCCATCATGCCCACATCTGCACCCAACCTAGAAAATGACAACAAAACAGAAAACCAAAAAACCCCCAACCACCCCATAAAAGAAGATGATTTACAAGAAAGCCCACAGGAAAACCCACAAAAAGAAAATATAGAAGAAAATATAGAAGAAAAAGAAAATCTCAAAGAAGAAGAAAAAGAAACACAAAACGCTCCAAGCTTTAGCCCACTAACCCCCACAAGCACTAAAAAACCCGTTATGGTTAAAGAATTGAGCGAAAATAAAGAGATATTAGACGGGTTAGATTATGGCGAAGTGCAAAAACCCAAAGATTATGAGCTTCCCACAACGCAATTATTGAATGCGGTTTGCTTGAAAGAAACTTCTTTAGACGAAAACGAGATTGACCAAAAAATCCAGGATTTATTGAGCAAACTGCGCACCTTTAAAATTGATGGCGATATTATCCGCACTTATTCAGGCCCTATTGTAACCACTTTTGAATTCCGCCCAGCCCCTAGCGTTAAGGTGAGCCGTATTTTAGGCTTGAGCGATGATTTAGCGATGACTTTATGCGCTGAATCCATTCGCATTCAAGCCCCTATTAAAGGTAAAGATGTCGTTGGCATTGAAATCCCTAACAGCCAAAGCCAAATTATTTATTTAAGAGAAATTCTAGAGAGCGAATTGTTTCAAAAATCCAGCTCGCCTCTAACTCTAGCTTTAGGCAAAGACATTGTGGGTAACCCTTTCATCACGGATTTAAAAAAGCTCCCCCACTTGCTCATCGCCGGCACGACAGGAAGCGGTAAGAGCGTGGGCGTGAATGCGATGATTTTATCCTTACTTTATAAAAACCCCCCGATCAACTCAAATTAGTGATGATAGATCCCAAAATGGTAGAATTTAGCATTTATGCGGACATCCCTCATTTACTCACGCCCATTATCACCGACCCTAAAAAAGCTATCGGGGCTTTGCAAAGCGTGGCTAAAGAAATGGAGCGCCGATACTCTTTAATGAGCGAATACAAGGTTAAAACCATTGATTCCTATAACGAGCAAGCCCCAAATAACGGCGTTGAAGCGTTCCCCTATTTGATTGTGGTGATTGATGAATTAGCGGATTTGATGATGACAGGGGGCAAAGAAGCGGAGTTTCCTATCGCTAGAATCGCTCAAATGGGGCGAGCGAGCGGCTTGCACCTCATTGTAGCGACCCAACGCCCAAGCGTGGATGTCGTAACCGGCTTGATTAAAACCAACTTGCCTTCAAGGGTGAGTTTTAGGGTAGGCACTAAAATTGATTCTAAAGTGATTTTAGACACCGATGGGGCGCAAAGCTTGTTAGGAAGAGGCGATATGCTCTTTACTCCCCCAGGAACAAACGGGTTAGTGCGCTTGCATGCCCCCTTTGCCACTGAAGATGAAATCAAAAAAATCGTGGATTTTATTAAAGCCCAAAAAGAAGTGGAATACGATAAAGATTTCTTGCTAGAAGAATCGCGCATGCCTTTAGACACCCCTAACTATCAAGGCGATGACATTTTAGAAAGGGCTAAAGCGGTGATTTTAGAAAAAAAGATCACTTCTACGAGTTTTTTACAACGCCAATTAAAAATCGGCTACAACCAAGCCGCCACCATTACGGACGAATTAGAAGCTCAAGGCTTTTTATCCCCAAGAAACGCCAAAGGCAACAGAGAGATTTTGCAAAACTTTTAGGTTTTGTTTTCATTGGATATTGGCAATAAAAACATTATTTTTAATTTTTAAAAAGTTACCGCTTGCTTTTCGCAAGCCCTTTATGATTGGTTTTAAAAATGCCTTTGCACATTTTTTAGGCTTTATTACCAATCCTTTATTAAAAACAAAAACTTTTCTCAATGATACAAACGACACCAACCTTTCATCTATTAATCAAATATTATCTGTGGTTTCCCTAACTCCTAGTAAAATTACCTAAAAATTTCATATTCAAGGATAGCCATGAACCCCCAGATTCAACCCGCCACCAAAAAACCCTTAAAATCCCTTTTAGCTGCTAGTTCAGGTAATTTAGTGGAATGGTATGATTTTTACGCTTATGCGTTCCTTGCCCCTTATTTCGCTAAGGAATTTACCCACACTAACGACCCCACTTTAGCGCTCATCTCAGCTTTTTTGGTTTTCATGCTAGGGTTTTTCATGCGCCCTTTGGGGAGTTTGTTTTTTGGTAAATTGGGGGATAAAAAGGGGCGTAAAACTTCTATGGTGTATTCCATTATCCTTATGGCGCTAGGCTCTTTCATGCTCGCATTGCTCCCCACTAAAGAAATCGTAGGGGAATGGGCGTTCTTGTTTTTATTGTTAGCCAGGCTTTTACAGGGCTTTAGCGTGGGAGGAGAATATGGCGTGGTCGCTACTTACCTCTCTGAATTAGGCAAGAATGGTAAAAAAGGTTTTTATGGCTCTTTTCAATATGTAACTTTAGTGGGAGGGCAGCTCTTAGCCATTTTTTCACTCTTTATCGTTGAAAATATTTACACGCATGATCAAATCAGTGCGTTTGCTTGGCGTTATTTGTTCGCTTTAGGGGGCATATTAGCCCTACTCTCACTCTTTTTAAGAAATATCATGGAAGAAACTATGGATAGTAAAACAACTTCCAAAACCACCATTAAAGAAGAAACCCAAAGAGGCAGCCTAAAGGAATTGCTCCACCATAAAAAAGCCTTAATGATAGTCTTTGGGCTAACTATGGGAGGGAGTTTGTGTTTTTATACTTTTACGGTGTATTTAAAGATCTTTTTAACCAACAGCTCATCATTCAGCCCTAAAGAAAGCAGTTTCATCATGCTTTTAGCACTCTCTTATTTCATCTTCTTACAGCCCTTATGCGGGATGCTTGCAGATAAAATCAAACGCACCCAAATGCTGATGGTTTTTGCTATCACAGGGCTTATTGTAACGCCCGTTGTCTTTTATGGCATCAAGCATGCCACTAGCGTGTATGAAGCCCTATTTTATGAAATACTCGCATTAAGCAGCATGAGTTTTTACACTTGCATTGCTGGGGTCATTAAGGCGGAATTATTCCCTGAACATGTGCGAGCGCTTGGCGTGGGTTTGGCCTATGCGATCGCCAATGCGCTTTTTGGAGGGAGTGCCAGCTATGTAGCGTTAGAGTTCAAACAACATGGTTTTGAAGCGGGGTTTGTGGGCTATGTCATGTTGAGTATTATTATCTTTATGGTTATGGTTATCATATTCCCTAAAAAAACCTATTTGGAATGAATCTGTTTTTATTTGATTTTTGCTATAATTTTTCCTTTTAAAAGGATTATTCGCATGCAAAATGGGTATTATGCGGCCACAGGAGCTATGGCGACACAATTTAACCGCTTGGATTTAACCTCTAATAATTTAGCTAATTTAAACACTAATGGCTTTAAAAGAGACGATGCGATTACAGGCGATTTTTTAAGGCTTTACCAACAATACCGAGAGCAACTGCCCTTAGAAGATCAAACCAAAGCGAGCGCGAAGTATTTAAACCGCAACCTCAATCGTGTGCCTATTTTATCAGAAATCTATACCGATAGGAGTCTTGGTGCGTTTGAAGAAACGAATAACCCCCTAGATTTTGCCCTAACAAGCCCTAACCTCTATTTTGCGATACAAACTAATGAGGGCGTCGCTTATACCAGAGATGGGCATTTCAGCGTGGATAAAGACGGCTTTTTAGTTACTCTTAATGGCTTTAGGGTGCTTTCTCGTTCGGGCTTGAACGAAAAAGGAGGGATCATGCTCATGCCTGACGCTGAAATTGAAGTGGATCAAAATGGCGGAATCACTTTTAGGGATAATGAAGCCCAAATTCAAGCGGGCGCGTTGGCTTTAGTGAGTTTTAGCGAACCAAAAAACCTTAAAAAAATAGGGCAAAACCTTTATACCTATCAAGGCGAAGGCGCTCATCAAGTCTCTGACTCTGGTGCGTTAAAACAATACATGCTAGAAAAAAGCAATGTCAATGCAGTGCGTGAGATGAGTGCTTTGATTGAAATCAACCGCTTTTTGGACATGTATTCTAAAGTGCTAAAAACCCACCAAGACGACATGAACGCTGAAGCGATCAACAAACTCGCTACAAAAGCTTAAATTTTTGGCGATTTTAAAATCCATAGGAGGGTTTTTGCGATACCTAACTCCCTAATAACGCTTTTTTAAAAGCCTTGTTAATCTTTTTTATATAGGATTAGTTTTAAAAGAGTTTAAAGAATTAAATGCCTTTTCTTTTGTAATCGCTTGCAAAGTAGACGGTAACGCAAGCTTCTCTTTATAGCCGCTAACTATTCAACAATGATTCAATTTTAATTATTTCGTTTGTTGTTTAAAACGCTCTTTTTTGTGGTATTCTGTAAGCAACGCCCCCATTTTTCTTGTTATGGCTCTTGCGTTTTAAGCTCGTTTGTGATAGGGTATTCCCATTAAGGTTTGAGGTGCTATAGTTGGTGCCGTTTCTGTAATGGTTAGAGAGTGTCCCAATGGTTTCTAATTCCCTTAATGTTTTTATTGCCCCAATCAAGCTTTTTGATTACCCACTTGATTATCAGCGTTCATTTTAAGATAGAGCCATTTTAAAAAGCTTGTAAAAATTTTCTTTCTGCTTCCACTAAACTAGGGTTTAAGAGCAAGTCATTCTTTAAAGCACTGGTATAGGCGGTGTGTGAGCGAAAACTTTTGTTTTTTAAGTCCAATTTGATTTTATCTTTTTGGCATAACCAACACTATATCTAAAGAAATCTTTTTTCTTGTTTGTGAATGTAGTTTTATATTCTTACTCCAACGCCAAGTCAATCAAAATTTGCCAATTCTCTTTATAGTGTTGGAGTTGCGACAAGCTCTTTGTGTTGCCCCATTCTTGTGTGTCTTCAATAGGGATAATATAGCATTCGCTCGTGCGAGTGTCTATCCCTAAAATCAAATCGCAATCTTTTTTGGTGTATTTGTAAGTGCGTTTGGGGGCATTCCTATCAATTTGAACCCCACTCCTATAGCCTCCTGTAAAATTCAAAGTTATTTTATTTGCCCTACTAAGTGGTATTCTAAAATGCTTTTTTGCTTTCTCTCGCATGCCTTAAACTCTAAACGCTCTAAAGGATTAACAACAGATAAAAGATAGGGTTTCTCACTCAAATTCAATACCACTACAAGCACATAATCATGGCTATAAGTTTGCGCTTGATCGTATTCTTTTTGAGTCAATCTCAATGTCCCTTGCTTTTCTCTAATCCCCTTAACTTCCACTAAAAACGCCTGCTTGTTGGTTTGAATATAGAAGTCATACCCATCGCCAAAAAGACGCATGTCTTTTAAATGCCCACTAGAAAATGTTTTAATGTTTTTATAGTGGTTTAAAAAATACAATTCGGCTTCTAAGCCTGTTTCTTGCATGCTTTTATAGCGGGTTTTAAGGTAAGCGTTAGGGGTAATGTCTAGTTGAATGCCATATTGTTCTTGCAAAAACCATTTCACAATATGGCTAAAACCTTTAGCGTCTTCATCTTTAAACAAGCTATCAATCCATAATTTTCTATGGATATAGGCATTGCCTTTTTGCCACCAGCCTTTGCGTTTGTTAGGAAAAAAATAATCAAATAAATCCATACGATTTTTGATAACGCCAGTCGTGTTAGCTAAGCCGATTTGGACACAATATTCAAAAAAAGTATTTTTAGTAGAAAAACCAAATTCTTTAATAAAATCATTATCAAATTTCGCCAAAGCATAGCCTATGAGATTTAAAATTTCATAATTTCTATGTTTTGCCATAGACTTAGCAACGCCCTAATCAATCTTTAATATCGCCAAAAACGCTTCTTGGGGAAGTTCCACCTTACCGATAGCTTTCATGCGTTTCTTGCCCTCTTTTTGCTTTTCTAAGAGTTTTCTTTTTCGTGTAATATCGCCCCCATAGCACTTAGCCGTTACATTCTTACCGACAGATTTAATCGTCTCTCTGGCGATGATTTTATTGCCTACACTCGCTTGGATAGCGACTTCAAAAAGCTGTCTTGGGATAAGCTCTTTCATCGTTTCCACTAAAGCACGCCCCTTTTCATACGCCTTGTTTTTATCTATAATGATAGAAAGCGCATCCACCACATCGCCTGCCACCCTCACATCTAACTTCACCAAATGAGCCTCTCTGTTTTCTATAGGCTCATAATCAAAGCTCGCATACCCTTTCGTGCAAGATTTGAGTTTGTCATAAAAATCCATCACAATTTCATTGCTCGGCAAGGAATAAGTGAGCATGACACGAGACTGATTCAAATATTCCATTTTTTCTTGAATGCCTCTTTTATTGTTCAATAACTGCATTAAATTACCCAAAAATTCACTCGGCGTGATGATTGTCGCCCTCACAAAAGGCTCTTTGATGCAAGCGATATAATTTTCAGGGGGCAATTCGCTAGGGTTTTGAACATATTTGATGCTATTATCCGTTAAATGCACTTCATACACCACCGTGGGAGCGGTAGCGATTAAGTTAAGGCCAAATTCCCTTTCCAGCCTTTCTTTGATCACTTCCATGTGCAATAGCCCTAAAAAGCCCACCCTAAAGCCAAAGCCAAGCGCCACAGAGCTTTCAGGCTCAAAATTTAAAGCGCAATCGTTAAGCTGGAGTTTCAATAACGCTTCTCTTAAATCTTCAAACCGGTCCGTTTCTATAGGGTAAAGCCCCGCAAAAACAAAGGGTTTAGCCGGCATAAAGCCCTCAATGGGTTTAGGGGTAGGGTTTTTAGCGTCTGTGAGCGTATCACCCACCGCAATATCCGTAACGCTTTTTAGCCCCAAACTCACAATGCCAATCTCGCCGCATTCTAAACTCTTGGTGGGGATTTTTTTCAAAGGGTTAGGGTAGTATAGCCCTAAAACGCCATGTTTTTTACCCGTTCCCATCACTAAAATTTCTTGCTCGGTATTGATGCTCCCATCCATGATACGCACTAACGCTAGTGCCCCTAAATAATTGTCAAACCATGAATCGTAAATGAGCGCTTTTAAGGGGTTATTAGGATCACCGCTAGGGGCAGGAATGGTCGTAATGATTTTTTCTAACAAATCTTTAATGCCAAGCTTAGCTTTAGCGCTCACTTCATTAGCATTGGAGCAATCAATCCCTATCGTGTCTTCTATATCCTGTTTGACTTCTAAAACATTCGCATTAGGCAAATCAATTTTATTGATCACCGGTAAAATCTCTAAATTGTTATCTAAAGCGATATAAGTGTTTGCAATGGTTTGTGCTTCCACGCCTTGAGTGGCATCCACCACTAATAACGCCCCTTCGCACGAACACAAAGAGCGCGACACTTCATAGCTAAAATCCACATGCCCTGGGGTGTCAATAAGGTTTAAAACATAATCCTCCCCCTTAAAAGTGTAATTCAAGCGCACGCTTTGAGCCTTAATTGTAATGCCCCTTTCTTTTTCAATATCCATCGTGTCCATCACTTGGCTCGTCATTTCTCTGTTACTGATAGCGTTGCATTCAAAAATCAAGCAATCCGCTAAAGTGCTTTTACCATGGTCAATGTGAGCGATAATGGAAAAATTGCGGATATTCTTCATTGGCGTAGGCGTCTTTTCTTTCATCTCTCTTGTCCTAAATCTTTTAAAATAGCGTCAGTCAAACTCTCTGTGTCTAAGCCTAAGGATTTTTCCACTAAAGCGGTGTTCCCATGCATGATAAATTCATCAATGATTTCAAAGCTTTTAACAGGCTTTAAAATATTTTGTTCGCTCAAAAACTCTAAAATCGCGCTAGCCACCCCCCCAAGCTTGTAATTATCGCTAAAAACATAGAGCTTTTGATAAGGGGCAACGATCGCACTTAAATTTTGATCTAAAGGTTTAAGGAATCTCAAATCCAAAAGCGCGCACTCTATGTTTTTTTCTTTTAAAGCCAGTTGGACTAAATGCGCCCGCCCCACGCCATTACCATAGCCTATGAGTAAAATTTCGCCCTCTTTTTTCAATAATTCGCTTTGCCCCAAAACAAAACCGCTAGGCTCAAAAACCCCCTCTTTTAACGCAAACGACCCCCTAGGGTAGCGGAACGCGCAAGGGCTTGAATCGTGTTCATTAGCAAAATACACGGCGTTTTTTAAAGTCTCATTGTCTCGTGGGGCAAAAATGACCATGTTAGGGATAGAACGCAAATACGACACGTCTAAAAGCCCTTGGTGCGTCTCGCCATCTTCGCCCACGATCCCAGCCCTGTCAATGGCTAATTTAATCGGTAAGCTAGAAATGCAAGCGTCATGCACAATGGAATCATAAGCCCTCTGTAAAAAAGTAGAATAAATACTCACAAAAGGTTTAAACCCCTCTTTAGCCATAGCACTGCTAGAAGTTAAAGCGTGTTGTTCAGCGATAGCGACATCAAAAAAACGCAAAGGGTAAGCGTCAATGAGTTTGTCTAATCCTGTGCCGCTAGGCATCGCCGCGGTTACGCCTACGATTTTTTCATCTTTCTTGGCCAATTCTAAAAGGGTGTTAGAATACGCTTCAGTGGGCGATAAAATCGCGCTTTTGGATTTTTTAGACAAGCCGGTATCCAAATCAAAAGGCCCCACCCCATGCCATTTTTCATAGCGCCCTTCAGCGATTTTATAGCCTTTGCCTTTTAAGGTTTGCGCATGGATTAGCACCGGTTCTTTAAGCTCTTTGGCTAATTTTAAGGTTTCAATAATCGCGCTCAAATCATGCCCATTAATAGGCCCTATATAGTTAATGCCTAATTCTTCAAAAAACACGCCCGGGGTGATGAGCTTGAAAGATTCTTCAAAACGGCTCGCTAAGTAATTCACGCTTTCAGGTAAGGTGCTTAAGATTTTTTTAACTTTAGAGCGGAAAGACTGGTAAAACGGGCCTTTCATCAGCTGGCTAAGGGCTTTGGATAAGGCTCCAATAGGCGTGCTGATACTCATTTCATTATCGTTCAAAATCATGATCATGGGGTATTTCCTATCGCCCAGTTCGTTTAAGGCTTCATAAAAAATCCCCGCACTAATACTGCCATCGCCTAGTAAAGCGATAGGCATGCCTAACGCTTGTTTCAAACGAAAGGCTTTAGCCACCCCCACGCCTATGGATACCGAAGTGGAGCTATGCCCAGCGATGAAATAATCGTATGCGCTCTCGCTAGGCTTAGTAAAGCCACTCAAACCCTTGAATTGCCTTAAAGTGCTAAAGCTTTCAAAGCGCCCGGTTAGAAGCTTATGGGCGTAAGCTTGGTGCGAAGTGTCAAAAATGAAAGGGTTTTTTTGGCAATCAAATAAGGCATGCATGCTTACAATCAGCTCCACAGCCCCTAAAGAAGAGCTTAAATGCCCCCCATTAGCGCTCACCACTTCTAAAATACGCTCCCTTAGTGTTTGGCACACCAACTCCAAGCCTGCAATATCATTAGGGTTTAAATCAAAAGTTTTATTTTGCAAAATCACACCTTAAAATTTTCCAACACGCTTTCTTTGAGCGTTTTAAAGCGCTCCATTAAATTCCCATCAAGGCTCCCGTTAGAGCTAGTGATCATAACGCCTCCTTTAGAAATGGCCTCATTGCTCTCTAATTTGATTTTGGAAGCGTTTTGCAAACGCTCGTTTAAATAAGGGTAATCCAAGGGATTGACTTTTAAATGAATATCCGTTGCGTCTAAAACATTTTTTAAAAGCTCTTCAGCCAAAGCAAGGGCTACTTTTTGGCTGTTGTTTTCCACTTCTTTAAGGATCACTTCTTTAGCTATATCTATCGCAATCGCGCTCAGTTCCTTTTCTAAAGCCATTAAATGATCTTGTGATTTTTTCATTTTTTCATCTAAAGCCGTGATCGCATGCAAAAGCTGGTTTTTTTCTTCATTCACGCTATGGGTGAGTTCGTTACGCATTTTTTCTTCGCCCTCTTTAAAGCCGATTTTATAGCCATCGTTTTTAGCGTTTTCAATCAAAGCTTTGCTCTCTTCTTGGGCTTTTTCAAATTGCATTTGCAATTTCACTAAATGGCTTGAAAGCTCATCGGTTTTTTTCAACAAGCAATCAATCAAATCATTTTCTATCGCTTTTTTTTCCAAAGGCTCTTGGGGGTGGTTAGGCGTTTCTAAAGACGCGCCATTAGGATTAGTTTTAGGGGGTAAATTTGCCATGCTCTTAAATTCGTATTTTTGAATGTCATGCTTATTCAAATGGTCTTTTTGGATCAAGTTTTTACGGCTATTCAATGACATCTTCCTCTTCACCGGTTTGGATCACGCCTTTTTCTTGCAAGCTCTGCACGATTTCAATGATTTTTCTTTGGGCCACATCCACATCTTTGATTTTAACCGCCCCTAAATATTGCATTTCTTCTACAAATTGCTCTGCAGCCCTGCTGCTCATGTTGTTTAAGAATTTATCGGTTAAATCTTGGGTAGAGGTTTTTAGTGCCAAAGACAAGTCTTTTTTATCCGCTACTTTTAAAATCTCTCTGATAGCGAAATTGTCTAGTTTGGCTATATCTTCAAAAGTGAACATCATTTCTTTAATCGCACCGGCGAGCTTGTTATCCACGCTTTCAATGCGAGCGAGCGTGGTTTTAGCACTCTTTTGGCCTAATCGGTTAAAGATTTCAGCCACCGCTCTCAAACCGCCCACTTCAATTTTATAGCTAGTGAGCGATTCTAGTTTGTTTTCTAACACCGTGGAAACCCTTTTAACCACTTGGGGCGATATTTCGCCTAAATTCGCCATTCTGATAGAAATCTCGGCTTTCATTTCATCAGGGAAATAACTCAAAGTCTCAGCCGCATTAGGGGCTTCCATGTGGGCTAAAATCAAGGCAATGGTTTGAGGGTGTTCGTTAATGATGAAATCAGCGAGTTGTTGGGGCTTGATTTTGCCTAAATAAGCGAAGTTTTTTTGCGTTTGCAAGCTTTTAGTGAGTTTATCCATCACTTTTCTGGCTTCTTCGCTCCCTAAAGTCCTGGTTAAAAGCTCTCTAGCGTATTCTAAACCGCCGGTATTAATGTATTGGTTAGACTGAAAAATCGCAAAAAATTCCTCTAAAACCGCCGCGCCGATTTGCTTGTCTGTGCCGTTTAATTGCACGATTTGCTTAGAAATCTCTGTAATAGAATCAATGTCTAAATGCCTTAAAATCTCGCCTGTGGTGTCTTCGCCCACTTGAATGAGTAAAATGGCGATTTTTTCACTCATGGAAAGTTCGTCTAATTGAGCCTTTTGTTTGGGGGTAAGCTTGGTTGCCATTTTTAACCTTTTTTAACCTTTCGCGCTGTCTGAAGAGATTTCATCTTTGATTAGGAGTTTAAAGAGCGTGGCGATTTCATCAGGGCGCTCTTTAAGGGTCCCTCTAATCTTTTCTAAAATGATTTCGTATCTTACTTCTTCTTCGCTAAAGGTTGCATTAAGCCCTAATTGATCTTCTACTTTTTTCCTCAAATCGCCGAGTTTGTTCAATTCATCTTCTTCTTCATCCATCTCTTCAAACATGGATTTCACTTCCTTATCTTCATCAGGCACTACTTCCAGCATGCGTTCGCTGAAAGGCACAATCACTTTTTTATAGAAAATAAATAGCACTATAAACACTAAAATATACTTGATTAAAGGCGTGAATGAGCCTAAGATTTTTTGAGTTTTGTGCATGATTTTTTCGCTCAAAGTAGCGTTATCAAGCATGGGTGCCATAGGGTTAAACTCAAAATTGCTCACCGCCACATCATCGCCTCTATTTTGATTATAGCCAATGGCTTGTTTCACTAGAGCGTTGATTTTTTGAAGCGATTCATCGCTCAAAGGCTCATATTCTAAAGCGTTTGCCCCATCTTTAAGCGCGATTTTATACTTGCCATCCACCACAACCGCCGCATTCAAACGCACTAAAGTGCCAAACTCGCCCTTAATCTCGCTAATGGTTTTACCCACTTCATAATTGGTCGTGTTTTGAGACTTTTCGTATTTTTCTGGCTCTTTATTGTCTTTCAATCCTTGCACGGGCCCGATATTGCTCACAACCCCAGGCACGCCACCGACTTGTTTTTTAGAAGCACCTTCTTTTTTTTCTTCTAAATTTTGCTCGCTCCTTACAACATTATTGGGATCAAAAGTCTCTTTAGTGCTTTTCTTTTGGCTGAAATCAAACTCCGCATTGACCCTTGCGACCACCTTGTTTTTACCCCCCACAATAGGGGCTAAGATATTGACAATCTTATTTTCTAAAATGTTTTCAAAATTTTGTTTGTAATGCAATTGTTCTAGGGCTAATTCTTTGGAGTTTTCTAGTATATCGCCCTCGCCTATTGATTCGCCATTTTCATTCACGATTTTCACGTTTTCTATCGTGAGTTTAGGCACAGCTGCAGCGATTAAATTTTTAATCCCTAAAATTTGAGTGGGTGAAAGCTTCATGTCAGGCTTGAGTTTGAGCATCACCGAAGCGCTAGGAGGGACTTCTTTAGCCACAAACACGCTGTCTTTAGGGATTGCAATATGCACATTGGCTTTCAAAATGGGGTTTAAACTTTCAATCGTGCGCGACAATTCGCCCTCAATGGCGCGAATGAGTTTGATATTTTGATCAAAATCAGTCGCCCCAAAGTCTTTAGTGTCAAAGATTTCAAAGCCCACTTTACTCGTTTTAGGGATCCCTTGAGAAGCCAGCGTAATCCTTTCTTCATACACTTTATCTTTAGGGATGAGAATGGTGTCGTCTTTTAAGATTTTATAAGGGATTTGGTTTTGTTGAAGGTGCTGTAAGATTAAAGCGTTATCGCTAGAGTCCAATCTTTCAAATAAAACCCCATAACCCCCTTGCGCGTAGTCTTTTTCTTTAAAGGGGTAGAGCAATAAAAACACAAGCAAGGCGGTGATTAAAACCCCGGCTGCAATCAGGGCGATTTTTTGCTTTTTATTGAGCTTGATGAAAAAATCAACAATCCGTTGCAATAATACCTTTAAATCCAATATTAAAACCTTGATAAAATTTTCATTCTTTTAAGCCGTTCGCTTAGATCTTTTGGAACACGCTCAAATAAATCCCTATGGAAAAACAAGCCCCTAACGCCCCTAAACAAAACCCTCCTAAAACACTGCTAAAAGACACCCCTAAAACAATCAGCGCTAAGCCTATTAAAAAAATCAAACCAAGCAAACTATAAGAAAGAATGTTTTGAAATATTTGATGCGCGATCAAATGGGGTATTAATAAAACAAGCAACCCATAAAATAGCGTTAAAGAAAGCGCAATAGCGCTAGGGAAATTAGCGCTGTGCGAAAGCCATTGAATGGAGTGTGCCAAAAGGTGTTTTAAAGATTCTAAAAGGGCTTCAAATAAGATCACGCTTAGCACAAACCACACCCCAAGCGCTAAATTCCTACGATAAAGGCTTAAAAACACCCCCACTAACAAGCTCAAAGGCAACACGAATTGAGAAGAGCCTAAAAAAACAACGCGTCGGAGTGCTTGATCTAAAATGGGGCTAGAAGAATTTGAACGCATCAAGCTAAAAATGGCATTATCCATTGAGTTGGTGTAACCAAAAAGGACTAAACCAGCAATCATAATAAAAAACGCGCTAAAAACACCTCCTAAAAGAAACAGGGTTTTAACTGGTAATAAAAAAAATGCTTTGGGTTGTGTAGAAACATTTTTGAAAGAATTTTCAGCCATTATTTAAAACCCTTCTAGTAGTTAATTCAAAACTTATATTATACGCCAACGAATTTTAAAATTGCTCTTAAAAGTTTTAAGACAATGAAGTTTAAACACATAAAAGCTTTTCATTTTAATCAAACCTAGCTAATAAGAAACTGAAATTGTTTTTTTTTTTTTTTGAAATCGCTTTAATTTTTGCCCTCTTTTAAAGCTTTTTAACCCTTTTTAGACTACAATGTAAGGAGTAAAAATCAAAGGAACACGACATAATGGATAGAGCCAAATTTATATTCGTTACAGGGGGCGTGTTAAGCTCTCTAGGGAAAGGGATTTCATCTTCTTCAATCGCTACGCTTTTACAGCATTGCAATTACCAGGTTTCTATTTTGAAGATTGATCCTTATATTAATATTGATCCAGGCACCATGAGTCCTTTAGAGCATGGGGAAGTGTTTGTAACTAGCGATGGCGCTGAAACGGATTTAGACATCGGGCATTATGAACGCTTTTTGAACAGGAATTTAACAAGGTTGAATAATTTCACTACCGGGCAGATTTTTTCAAGCGTAATAGAAAACGAAAGGAAAGGGGAGTATTTAGGCAAAACCATTCAAATCGTCCCCCATGTAACCGATGAAATCAAAAGGCGCATTAAAAGCGCGGCTAAGGGGTTGGATTTTTTAATCGTGGAAGTGGGCGGAACCGTGGGCGATATGGAGGGCATGTTTTATTTGGAAGCGATCCGCCAGCTTAAATTGGAATTGGGGAATGAAAAAGTCATCAATGTGCATGTAACCCTGATCCCCTATATCCAAACCACTAACGAATTAAAAACCAAACCCACGCAGCATTCCGTCCAAGAATTACGGCGTCTTGGCGTAACCCCTCAAATCATTTTGGCGCGATCGCCTAAGCCTTTGGATAAAGAATTGAAAAAAAAGATCGCTTTGAGTTGCGATGTGGAGCAAGACAGCGTGATTGTGGCCACAGACACTAAAAGCATTTACGCATGCCCCATTCTTTTCTTGCAAGAAGGCATTTTGACCCCCATTGCCAGACGCTTTAATTTGAATAAACTACACCCCAAAATGGCGGCTTGGAACACTTTAGTAGAAAAGATTATCGCTCCTAAACACAAAGTCAAAATTGGTTTTGTGGGCAAGTATTTAAGCTTAAAAGAATCTTATAAATCCTTGATTGAAGCCCTAATCCATGCGGGGGCGCATCTGGATACGCAAGTCAATATTGAATGGCTGGATAGCGAGAATTTTAATGAAAAGACTGATTTAGAGGGCGTTGATGCGATTTTAGTGCCGGGGGGCTTTGGAGAAAGGGGGATTGAGGGCAAAATTTGCGCCATTCAAAGGGCTAGGTTAGAAAAACTCCCCTTTTTAGGGATTTGTTTGGGCATGCAATTAGCGATCGTGGAATTTTGCCGCAATGTTTTAGGCTTAAAAGGGGCTAACTCTACGGAGTTTAACCAACGCTGCGAATACCCTGTGGTGTATTTGATTGAAGATTTTATGGATCAAAACCACCAAAAACAGGTGCGCACCTATAATTCGCCATTGGGTGGCACCATGCGATTAGGCGAATACGAATGCGAAATCATGCCTAACAGCTTGCTAGAAAAAGCCTATAAAAAACCCAATATTAAAGAAAGACACCGCCATCGTTATGAAATCAACCCCAAATACCGCCAAGAGTGGGAAAATAAGGGCTTGAAAGTGGTGGGTTTTGGAGCGAATCATTTGATTGAAGCGATTGAGTTAGAAGATCACCCTTTCTTTGTGGGGGTGCAATTCCACCCGGAATTCACCTCCAGGTTGCAAAGCCCTAACCCTATTATTTTGGATTTCATTAAGAGCGCTCTTCATAAATCCTAATCTAAAAGAATGAAACAAAAGCTTAAAGCTCAAATCAAAGAGCGAGTGGCTTCTATCGCCTATAATGAAAAAGGGTTTCCTAGCCCCTTTTGTTTAAAGACTTGAAAAAAGCCGCACTCAAAATCATAGAAGCCATGCGCGCAAACACAGAAATTTTAGTGGTGGGCGATTATGACGCTGACGGCGTGATTAGCTCTGCTATCATGGCAAAATTCTTTAAAAGTTTAAATTATAGACATGTTCGCGTTGCAATCCCTAATCGCTTCATGGATGGCTATGGGATTTCTAAAAAATTTTTAGAAAAACACCACGCCCCTTTAATCATCACGGTGGATAACGGGATCAGCGCCTTTGAGGCCGCACGATTTTGCAAGGAAAAAAACTACACCCTAATCATCACCGATCACCATTGCTTACACCATGATAAAATTCCAGACGCTTATGCGGTAATCAACCCCAAGCAACCGGATTGTGATTTTATCCAAAAGGAAGTGTGCGGGGCGTTAGTGGCGTTTTATTTGTGCTATGGAATCCACCAACTTTTAGGAAAAGAAAAAAGCCATTCTAGCGAGTTGTTGTGTTTAGTGGGCGTGGCAACTATCGCTGACATGATGCCTTTGACTTTTTTTAACCGCTTTTTAGTTTCTAAAGCCTTGTATTTTTTGCAAAAAGAATCCTTAGGGGCGATGGGGTTTTTGCGCCAAAGAGAAGTTTTTAGAAAACGCTCTTTAAAAGCGAGCGATATTTCTTTTAATATCGCCCCTTTAATCAACTCCGCAGGGCGCATGCAAGACGCTAAAATGGCTTTAGATTTTTTAAGCGCGAATAATTTTCAAGATGGCTATTCTTTGTATGAACGCTTGAAAGCATGCAATACGAAGCGCAAAATGATCCAACAGCAGGTTTTTGAAGAAGCCTTTAAGCATGCGATGGTTGGAGAAAAAATCATCATCGCTTTTAAGGATAATTGGCATGAAGGCGTGCTTGGGATCGTGGCTTCAAAATTAGTGGAAGCCACCCAAAAGCCAAGCCTGGTTTTCACTTTTAAAGAAGGGGTGTATAAAGGGAGCGCTCGCAGCTCTCCAAATATTGACTTGATTGACGCTTTGAATGGGGTTTCTTCTTTGTTGCTTGGCTATGGGGGGCATGCGCAAGCTTGCGGGTTGAGCGTTGGAAAAAACAATATCGTCTCACTCTTTGAAACTTTAGAAAATTTTGATTTTAAAGTCTTACCCTTTTATGAAAAAGAACCCCCTTTAACGATCAATTTAAAAGACATTGACAGAGAGCTTTTAGAGATTATAGAAACGGGCGAACCTTATGGGCAAGAAAACCCTGAGCCTTTATTTCAAGCAAAAAATTTAGAAGTCATAGAAGAAAGAATCATTAAAGAAAGCCACCAGGTTTTGCGTTTTAAGGATAAAGAATGCGTCAAAGAGGCTATTTATTTTAACGCTGAGCGGTTTTTGAAAGCGGGCGAAAAGGTGAGCGTGCTTTTTAGCGTGGAATTAGATGAGTGTTCTAATGAGCCTAAAATGTTTGTTAAAAGTTTATTATAGTGCCTTTTGTTGAAGAAGAATTTGAAATTTTAAAACCCACCAAAGCCTTGTTTTTGGTGCGCGATGTTTTAAAATGCTCTCTAAAAGAAGCCCAACGGCACCTTGACAAACAACGCCTAAAACAAAACCAACAAGCCGTGCGTAAATCTCAAATCATTCAAGGGGTCGTTCGCTTGATTTATTTCAAGCCTAATGAAAAACAAGAAAAGCTTGTTTTTGAGACTAAGGATTTTGGCGTGTTTGACAAACCCCATCAAGTCTATACCCACCCTAAAGGCTATTTTTACCATGAAAGCTTATTAGATTGCATCCAATCGCATTTGAGCAAAAACGCCCACCCAGCCCATAGACTGGACTATGAAACGAGCGGGTTGGTTTTAGCGGGCAAGACTTTACAAAGCACTAAGGATTTAAAAGCGCTTTTTATGCAAAAAAAAGTGAAAAAAACTTATTTGGCGCTAGCGCATGGGTTGGTGGATAAAAGTATCATCATAAATAAGCCCATTCTAACGCCAGAAAACATTCAAAAAGATTTGCGCATTCGATCTCAAATTTCTCCCTTGGGTAAGCCTTCAATCACGCTTGTTGAGCCTTTAAGCTATAACCCTTTTTTGGATATAAGCTTACTCAAAATCACCCCGCTCACCGGGCGCACGCACCAGATCCGCTTGCATTTAAGCAGTATAAATCACAGGATCGTGGGCGAGGGGCTTTATGGGGTGGCCGATGAAGAAGCGAGAGGATACCTTCAATTAAAGCGCGAAAATCACGCCCCATTACTCATGCTCCATGCCTCTAGTTTAGAGTTTGAATTTAAAGGGGCGATCTATCAAATCGCTTCTCAAATACCCGAACGCTTCATGCCGTTTTTAAAAGATTGACCCTTTTTTTATTGATTATCCCCTAATTACTTTTATTGATTATTTTTTGGGGAGTTTTTTTTGATTAAGGTTTCCTATACGCTTTTTTTAATCCCCCTTATCCTTTCTAGCTTTCAATTCCTCTTGTTTTTTAAGAATCATTTCTTCGGTAATACTAGAAAGCTTGTCTTTATGGTTTTCATCATTAGAATCTTCTTTGTGGTGGGACTCTTCTTGTTTTTTTGAAATGATTTCTTCAGCGATGTTGGAGAGTTTTTCAAAATTTTTAGTGTCTTTGCGAGTGGAGCGGTTTTTTAAATTCTCTCTGATTTGCCTTTTTCTTTGGATTAACGCAAACATTTTTTGGCTGAATTGGTAGCATTTACGCACGCTTATAATGATCACGCCCCACTTGATTAGTAAAGCGATTAAAAGCCAAATAAAAGAGCTAGAAGTGTCCAATAAAAACTGGCGCACATCGCTATACACCCAAATATCCACTAAAATAACCAACAGAGTGATCAAAATAGAAAACGCAATGCTTTTAAACCTAAAAAGCCACGCCACTATCACAAACCCCCTCGTGTGCCTGTGGGCTAACAGCCAGCGTTCATTCTTTTCGCTAAAAAAATTCATTAAACCAGAAATTACGCTATTTTTCTTGTTCATTGTCGCCCTTTTCCCAAACTTCTTTAAAATGCTTGGTGGTTTTTTCTTGTTTTTCTTTCAATTCTTTAGCGTGGATTTGCTCTAACAACCTTTTTTCTTCGGCTTCAAACATGATTTTTAATTCTTCTTCATTAAAATCGCTCAATTGCATGCCCTCTTTTGCCAAGCGTTTTTCCACGATTTTAACCGCTTGCTCCCTGATTTTTTGAGATTTTTCTTTAAAAAGCGCTCGTTTGGTTTTTTGAAACGCTTCATTAGAATTTTTGTGGATCGTTTGTTTGCAAAAATCTAAAAAATCCTTGACTTGATGCATAATTTTCATGGTTATCCGTTTTTAAAGAGTTTTTAAGACTAATGACCCCTAAAAGGATACCAAAAAAAGATTAAAACTCTCTAGTAAAATGCCTTCTTAAAAGAATAGGTGGCATTTTGGCGATGCTCTTAACCCCCTAAAATAGGGCTTTTGCGGGATAGTTTCTAGGTGAGGCTATCGCATGCTTTTTGTCCCTTATTTTTCTTTGAGCGCCTCGCATGCTTCTTGATCTCCTAATTTGCAGGCTTTAGAGATATATTGATCGGCTTTTGTTAAGTTTTTTTCCACCCCTTGACCATTAATATAAAGCACCGCTAAAGCACCACACCCAAAACTCTCTTTTAACTCGCATGCTTTAGAATAAAAATAAGCGGCTTTTATTAAGTCTTTTTCTACGCCTTTTCCATTATAATATAACGCCCCTAAATTAAAACATCCCAAACCCTCTTTTAAATCGCATGCTTTAGAATAAAGATAAGCGGCTTTTGTTAAGTTTTTTTCTACGCCTTTTCCATCATCATATAGATCCCCTAAAGCACCACACCCCCACCATATTTCAAATCGCATGCTTTTTCAAAATATTTTTTAGCTTGAATGTAATCTTTCGCTTCAATACTCTTTACGCCCAAATCAACAAGCTCTTTAGGGGTTGGCTCTGCCATTAACCCCCCCCCAATCAACACACAACCCAAGCACAAAGCCCTAAAAATGGCTTTTTTGAAATTTTCTAGCATGACGCTTCTCTCTTTATTAAAAAATTTAGACTTTATTATAATCAAATTACAATCAGATCTAATGATTTTTTAAAACCTGCTGGCAATAGCGCTCTAAAATCTTACAAGCGCTCAAAGAGTCTAGCCGGCCGTCTTTGATAGCGAGCCGCTTATTTTTCCTACCCAAATGCTCCAAATTGTCATAAGCTTCTATGCTAGAATTATCTTCATTAATAAAAACGATTTCGCCCTTAAAATCTACAAGCTTGATGAAATGCTCAATGCGTGCGTTCGTATCCGCATAGCTTTCATTGGGCTTGCCCACCACTAGCACTTGAATGTTTTTTTCTCTCAACAAATCGCTCAAATCCCTAGAGGCCTGATTTCTGTTGTGGCGTAAAATCGCTTCTAAAGGCAAGATAACGCCGTTTAAAAGCATAGCGATGCCAATGCGTTTTAACCCCACATCGCACGCTAAAATCATGCTAACACCACGAGATGATTGATGCGCTTGATCTTACCTAACAGCTCGTATTCTAAAAGCTTATCCCCAAATTTGAGATACGCTTCTTCATAGCTAGGGTTTTTCGCGCAATATTCTAAAAATTCATCTTTCATTCCAGGCATTTCTTTTAAATGGTAATCTTTTAAAAGGGTGTTTATAAAATTTTGAATATTAAATATCCCTTGAGCCTGCCCTTTTTCTAAAAGCTCATTAGTGCCATCGCTCTCATTCAAGCGTTGGGGTAAAACAAACAAGGGTTTTTGGTATTTCTGGGCTAATCTCGCGCTGCTCATAGAGCCGCTTTGTAAATCCGCTTGGGGGATAATGACCGCATCGCTTAAAGCGATCACCAGGCGGTTTCTCGCTAAAAAAGAGCCTTTAATGGGCATGAAGTCTTTTTCATATTCGCTTAAAATCAAGCCGTTTTGCGCGATTTCTTGGATCACTTTATGATTGTTCGTAGGATAGATGAAATCCAAACTGCAAGGCGAAAGCATGATCGTTTTTGGCAAGGCGTTTTCTTGAGCGATAATATCCACGCCTAACGCTCCCCCGCTCACAATAACCGCACCATTTTTAGCAAGCTCTCTGGCCAGAGTGATGGTGTGTTGCTTGCTATAAGGGGTGGGTCTTCTTGTGCCTATGATCGCCACTTTTAAAGGCGTATCCAAAAGCTTGGTATCGCCCACACAATAGAGCTTTTTAGGAGGGTCTTTGAGAATGTCAAAGGCTTTAGGGATGTTCTCTAGCGCGCTGTATTGGAAGTGGCTTTTCATTTTAAACTATTTAGGCAATATAATTTCCACTTCAATCGTTTCCACGCTCTGGTTGCTGTCAAGGGTTTTGAAATGGATGTCTGAAGATTTAGTGTATTTTTGAATGACGGCAATGATTTCTTTACGCATCTCTTCCATGTAGGGTAAATTTAAGGTGCGCTCTTTGGCTAGAATCAATTTCAATCGGTCTGTTGCGGTAGCCGCGCTCCCTTTGTTTTTAAAAAAATCAAACAAACTCATGAAAATATCCCTTTTAAAGCCCCAAAAAAGCCTCTTTTAGCCTTAAATTCCACGTATTCCACTTCTTCACCTAAAATCCGTCTGGTGATGCGTTGGTAAGCCTTCGCGCTCTCGCAGTCCGTGCGAATCACCGGCTCGCCCTTGTTGGTCGCTGAAATGATATGGCTGTCTTCAGGAATGATCCCAATTAAAGGCAAGCACAAGATCTTAAGCACTTCTTCTATGGGAATCATCTCGCCATTTGCCACTAATTCAGGTTTTAAGCGATTGATTATCAAATGCTTATGCACTTCTTCGCCCCTTTTGGCCCGATTAGACTTCGCGTCAATAATGCCAATCACTCTGTCGCTATCCCTTAAGGAACTCACTTCCGGCGTTACCACCACTAACGCCATGTCCGCATGCAAAATCGCATGCTCAAAACCGCTTTCAATCCCAGCCGGTGAGTCAATCAAAATATAGTCAAAATCCGCCCTTAAAGCGTTGATTAAAATCGCTACTTTTTCCTTATCTAAAATATTTTTATCCTTGCTTTGTGAGGCCGCTAAAAAAGAAAGGTTTTTCGTCTTTTTATCCGTGATTAAAGCCTGCGAAAGGTTGCAATTTTTTTCCATCACATCCACCACATCATAAACAATACGATTTTCTAAGCCTAAAATCATATCCAAGTTCCTAAGGCCTATGTCAAAATCAACCGCTACGACTTTTTTACCGCTTTCAGCCAAGCCAATCGCCAAATTAGCCGTGGTGGTGCTTTTACCCACGCCCCCTTACCTGAAGTGATAGTAACTACTATTGCCATATTTATTCCTTTTAATTTAATGATTTATTTTTTATGGTTGAATGGGGCGCATAAAATTTCCCCAATTTGTTCTATTTTAGTCTCTTTAAGGGCTTTCCTCTCTGTGTTTAACCTGGGGTAATTCAAGCTCTTTTCTAGTAAAAAATCTTTAGCGAATGAGCCGTTTTGAATCTTTTTTAAGATTTTTTGCATGCGTTTTTCTAACAGCTTTCCCATAGGCTCTCTATTTTTAATCGCCCCAAATTCAGCGGTGTTAGAAATGTGCTTCCTTAAGCCCTCTACCCCCTTATAATGCAATAAATCCGCCACTAATTTCACTTCATGCACGCATTCAAAATAGGCTAATTCTTCAGGGTATCCTGCCTTGAGTAAAGTTTCAAACCCCATTCTCACAATCGCTTCTAACCCTCCGCACAAAACCGCTTGCTCGCCGAATAAATCGCTCTCGCATTCTTCTTTAAAGCTCGTTTCTAAAACCCCCATTCTCCCCCCACCCATCGCTTTAGCATAGCTTAAAGCCACCGCTTTAGCGTTATTTTTTGAGCTTTCTTGCTCTATGGCGATTAAATGGTATAAGCCCCTATTTTTAAGGTATTCTTCTCTTAAAGCGCTCCCGGGCCCTTTTGGCGCGACTAAAATTGCGCCCACGCCTTTTGGAAGAACAACTTGATTGAAATGCACGCTAAAACCATGAGCAAAGCCCACAATCTGCCCCTCTTTTAAAAAAGGGATCACTTCTTTTTCTAACACTTCTTTATGCAATTCATCCGGAAGTAACGCCATGATCACATCCGATTGTTGGACTAATTCCTTGACTCCTAGCACCTCAAAACCCTCTTTTTTTGCTTTTGAAACGCTCAAACTCCCTTGATACAAGCCAATACGCGCCTTTACTTTAGAGTCCCTCAAATTGAGCGCTTGGGCTTCTCCTTGAGCGCCATAGCCAATAATGCCCACTTGTAAGGATTGGATAACGCCTAAATCAATGTCTTTATCATAATAAATGGGTAATGCCAAAATCAAATCTCCTAGCGTGTTTAAGCAAGTATTTATTTTACCATAATGGGAGCGATAATGTTTAAAAACATACAGAATATTAAGAAATGGTGTGCTCGGAGGGATTCAAACCCCCGACCTACAGGACCGCAACCTGTTGCTCTATTCAGCTGAGCTACGAGCACTTTTAAAGGAGTGAAACGATAATTATAGCAAGAAAAGCTAATTTTTCACTTAAGCGGTGCGTTTTTTCTATTATAATTTAAGGCATGCAAAAAGATTACCAAAAACTCATCGTCTATTTATGCGATTTTTTAGAAAAAGAAGTTCAAAAACGCGGCTTTAAAAAAGTCGTTTACGGGCTGAGCGGGGGGCTAGATAGCACGGTCGTTGGGGTGCTGTGCCAAAAGGTTTTTAAAGAAAACGCTCATGCCCTTTTAATGCCCTCTTCAGTCTCTATGCCAGAAAGTAAAACAGACGCCCTAGATTTGTGCGAAACGTTTTCTATCCCTTATACAGAATATTCTATCGCTCCCTATGATGCCATCTTTGGCTCTCATTTTAAAGACGCAAGCCTTACTAGAAAGGGGAATTTTTGTGCAAGGTTGCGCATGGCTTTTTTATACGATTATTCTTTAAAAAGCGATTCTTTAGTCATTGGCACGAGCAATAAAAGTGAAAGAATGTTAGGCTATGGCACTTTATTTGGGGATTTGGCGTGCGCGATTAACCCGATTGGGGAATTATTTAAAACCGAAGTTTATGAACTAGCTCTCCATTTAAATATCCCTAAAAAGATTTTAAACAAGCCCCCTAGTGCGGATTTATTTGTAGGGCAAAGCGATGAAAAGGATTTGGGCTATCCTTATAGCGTGATCGATCCTTTATTGAAGGATATTGAAGCGTTATTCCAAACAAAGCCCATCCATTTAGAAACGCTCACCCAATTAGGCTATGATGAAATTTTAGTAAAAAGCATCATAAGCCGTATCCAAAAAAACGCTTTTAAATTGGAATTACCCACTATCGCTAAACGATTTAACCCTGAATGAAAAGCGATAAACCCTTTTTAGAGTGCTATTTTTATGACCCAACTCTCCTGCAAAAGGGGTTGATTTTCGCGCTCTATCCTTTTTCTTTAATCTATCAAGGCATCGCCACCCTTAAACGAAAAACCGCTAAAAAACATGATTTTAAAATCCCCCTTATCAGTATAGGCAACCTCATCGCCGGAGGAAGCGGTAAAACGCCCTTTATTTTAGAAATCGCTCCAAGATACCAAGAAGTGGCTATTGTCTCTAGGGGGTATCAACGGGATTCTAAAGGCTTAGTGGTGGTGAGCGTTAAGGGAAACATTTTAGTTTCTCAAAAAACAGCGGGCGATGAAGCCTATCTTTTAGCCTTAAATTTAAAACAAGCGAGCGTGATTGTGAGCGAAAAAAGAGAGCTAGGCGTTTTAAAAGCCCTTGAATTAGGGGCAAAAATCGTGTTTTTAGACGATGGTTTTAGGTTTAATTTCAACCAATTCAATGCGCTTTTAAAGCCTAAAGTCCCCCCTACTACCCCTTTTGTTTGCCAAGCGGGTTGTATAGAGAAAGCATCAAAAGCTATAAAGAAGCCCATTTAGTCGTTACAGAGGATAAGGATTATAAAAGAATCACCTCTATTTCTCACCCCACCAAACGCATGCTTTTAGTAACGGCTATCGCTAATCCCAGTAGACTTGATGCGTTTTTACCCAAAGAAGTGGTTAAAAAAATGTATTTTAGAGACCATGCCCCTTTTGATTTGGAGCTTTTAGAAAAAGAGTTTTATCAAAATAACGCCACTTCCTTATTGGTTACTTCAAAAGATCTCGTCAAATTACAAGATTGCAAATTGCCTTTAAGCGTATTGGATTTAAGATTAGAAATTTGCCCTAAAGTTTTAGAGAAGATTGACCATTATATTTTTTCTTATCCTTGTAATACAAAAGAACGTCTATAAACTCCTTATCTTTAGAAATAAAGCCTTTCAAACGCCCCTCTAACTCATAATGGTTTTTTTCATAAAAAGCGATCGCTTTAAAATTGTTTTCCATCACTTCTAAGTGCAAAGAATGCAATTGGAACTCTTCAAAAGCGATGCATTCTAAAGCTTTTAAAATCGTTTCTCCCCCATTTTTCAAAAAAGGGTTTTTATAAATCCCCAAATACCCATGCTTATGAAAAAAATTGATTTTAGTGATAGAGCCAACCCCTAAATAAACGCCCTCTTCTTTAAACAAAAAATAGCGGTGGCTAGGCGAATTTTTGAGATCTTCTATGAATTGCAAATGCGTTTTTAAAGAAATATTAGCGCTATACATCCATAAGGCAGTGTTTGGGTGGTTACGAAATTCTAAAACCAACAGCTTTTCTCCATCGTTTAAATTAGTAAAATCAATCGCTTGGATATTTCCATAAGAATAATTTTTCTTCAAATTTCTAAAAACTCCCTTAATGCGCCCTCTAGTTCACTCCCAAAGGCCAGGTTTTTTGCCCAGGCTTGATTTTTTTGAATTTGTAATTTTTCAAAATCTTTAGCTAGAGTTTTTAAGCTCGTTTGCTTGAAAATGCCCAAGCTTTCAAATTCTTTGCTTTGAAGGATTTGATTAGAGGCAATGGGAAGGATAAGAGAGGGCGTTTGAGAAAGGGCCAATTCATAGAGGGTTTGACCCGCAGCGCCAATAGCGCAAGCGCAAGATTTCATCAAAGAACTGAACTCTAAAGGGTTTAAAGGGCTGTAATAATGCGTGTTTTTGGGAGGATTTTTGGGCGTATAAGATGAAATGATATGCAAATTCACATTCTTATTTTCTAAAATTTTGACTATCTCTTTGAGCGTTTTTTGCTCGCTCCCCCCTAGAGTGATTAGCACTTCTTTGTTTTCTGTATTGATAGGGCGCTCATAAATAAAACGAGCATCAACAGGGTAAAACCCCACCCCCAAATAATACTGATAATCTTTTGATAAATGATGGTAGTGTTTTAAGGCGTTCAGCGTGAAATTCATGATCTTGGTGTTTTTAGGGTAAAACCCCTTAACATGCTCTTCATCTTCTATCACCATAAGGCTTTTAGCTTTTTCTTTTAAAAGGTAAAAATCCTTTGAATTTAAACAATAGCTGTCTGCAATCAAAAAATCATCATTGCCAACGCCCTCTAAAAAAGCACCTATATCGTTTTGCTTGTGTAAATAAAGGCTCGCTTCAACCCCTAATTTTTCTATAAAAGAAAGGATTTTTTCACAACGCCTCACATGCCCTAAACCGCTTGTTAAAAACGAATCGCACAAAATTTTTACTAGCATGCGTTTTTCAAACGGCTGTATTTGAGCTTGGCTAATTCTAAATCTTCTAAAGTGTCAATATCTTGGACTTCTAGGGGCGATAATTCTAAAGCGATGGAATTTGGGCTAAAAATAGGCCGCATTTCTTTAAAGGCTTGAGCCTTCCCCATATAAAGCAACCCTGCGTCATGATAGAGCGTTTTTAAATCTTGCGTGCGCGTGTTTAAATGCTCTTTAAAAGCCATTTGAACGCCGTTTTCAAGGCTAAAAGAACGATAGGGCGAAGCGCTAAAGGGAGAGCATGTGAAAACATAATCCACATTTTGATTTTGTTTTAAAGTTTCAAAAGCGTTTTTTAAATGCTTTTCTTGTAAAAATACTGAAGCGCCATACAAACAACACGCAATATCTTCATCTTTTAACTCTAATTCTTTCATGTGGTAGGCCATCACCTCTAAAGTCGTGGCTCTGTCATCCGCTAAATTTTTAGGGCGTAAATTCAAAAAACTCGCCCCATAATTTTTAGCCAAACTCACATACTCCATGCTATCGCTAGAGATAAACACCTTTTCAAAGAGCTTGGAATTTAGCGCTGTTTCAATGGGGTAAGCGAGCATGGGTTTATTGAAAAAATCAATAATATTTTTATTCTTAATCCTTTTACTGGAACTTCTGGCTAAAACAATAGCGATCGCTCTCATGCTAGGCTTTCAAACGCTCTTTATTAATAAGGCATTTGGGTTTCCATCGCATCAGCGGCGAATTTCTTTTTATTGGAATCGCTCAAATGCCCTAAATTCGTGTATTCAATCTTAGCGTCAGCCAAAAACTTGGATTGGATAGTGTTATTCCTTTCAATATCATAAGGGCGGATCACCCCGCTCACCTTAAGGATTTGCTTTTCCCCATCCACTAGCACTTCCTTATTCCCATAGATGAAATAATTCCCGTTTTCTAGCACCTTAATGATGCGAGCGCTCAACACGATCTCTAAATCTTCGCTCTTTTTTTGCGAGCCACCGCCTTTAAAATTCGTGTTATTGCTAGATTTGGTGAAATTGTAATTATTCTTATCGTCTAAATACTGTGCTTCTTTTTTCTTTCTTTCATCTAGCCCGTTATAAGTGAGTCTTGGGGGCGTGGAATTACCCCCTGAAGCGCTTTTATAATCTTTAGAGCTAGAATAATTCGCGCTCGCTTTTTCAGAGACAATGATTGTGATCAAATCGTTAGGCTTCATCGCCCTCCTGTCCGCAAATAAGGGGCGCTCACCCTGCCCAAACAAACTCCCTAACTTGTTCAATTCAGGGATAAATTCTTTAGAGGGGGTTTCTTCTACATAATTAGGAGGGTTAAAATCAATTTTTGGCTCATTGGCTGATGCCATGCTGAATATAACGCCAAACACAACAGCCCCTAAATAAAGCGCTTTTTTCATCCACTAGCCTTACTTTTGAGTTATTTTAAGCCTTGAATTATACTCTCTTATAAAGAATAAATGCTTAATTTTGAGTAAGTTGTTGTAAAATTTAGAGCTGATAACAAAAAATTAAAAACCCAACTTTAACGCTAGGAGTATAAATCTTGAGGACCTTATTAAAAATGTTGGTTAGCGCAAGCTTGTTAGCACATGCTTTAGGGGCTGATGAAGAAAGCGCTGCACCTTCTTGGACGAAAAATTTGTATATGGGATTCAATTACCAAACAGGTTCTATCAATTTAATGACTGATATTCACGAAGTTAGAGAAGTTACTAGCTATCAAACCGGTTACACCAATGTAATGACTAGCATTAATAGCGTTAAAAAACTCACTAACATGGGTTCTAATGGGATTGGCTTAGTCATGGGCTATAACCACTTTTTCCATCCAGATAAAGTCTTAGGTTTGCGCTATTTTGCTTTTTTAGATTGGCAAGGCTATGGCATGAGATACCCTAAAGGCTATTATGGGGGCAACAACATGATCACTTATGGCGTGGGCGTGGATGCGATATGGAATTTCTTCCAAGGGAGTTTTTATCAAGATGATATTGGCGTGGATATTGGCGTTTTTGGGGGGATTGCGATTGCTGGGAATAGTTGGTATATTGGCAATAAAGGGCAGGAATTATTAGGCATCACTAATAGTAGTAGGGTTGATAACACCTCTTTTCAATTCCTCTTTAACTTTGGTTTCAAAGCTTTATTCGTAGATGAACATGAATTTGAAATCGGGTTTAAATTCCCCACTCTTAACAACAAATACTACACCACCGACGCACTTAGGGTTCAAATGCGTAGGGTTTTTGCCTTTTATGTGGGGTATAATTACCACTTCTAAAGGGCTTTTAAAACCCAACGCAACCTTCTAGCATCTTTTGATAATAACTCTTGGCTTTGAGGATCGTCTCTGTGTCATCGGTTTTTAGAAGCACTTCATAATTGTTTTCAAAAGCGTTTTTGCTCCAATTCGCTGAGCCTAAAAACACGATTTTATCATCAATGATCGCCACTTTTTGGTGCATGATGCCGTAATAATTCCCGTTTTTAGCCTTAAGCCCTTTTAATAAGCACACTTTCGTGTTAGGGTATTTGTCTAAATAGCCAATAGTGGATTGCTTGTTATTGTGATTGCTTTCATAATCATAAATGATTTGCACCTTAATCCCCCTACTCGCTACGCTTTTAATCGCTCTTGCAATATCTCTGTGCGTGAAACTATAAATAGCGATTTTCACGCTCTCTCTAGCGCTGCTAATCCCAGAAATTAAAGAATTGAGAGCGTCTCTTTGCTCATAAGGTAAGACAAAGAGACTGCTTTTAGCTTGCAAAACCCCTAAACAGCTCACTAACACACCCACGCCAACGATTTTTTTAAATTTGTTGAACATCAAATGATCCTTATTCTAAATTACACTCTATGATAAAAACAACCAACCAAGTGGATTTTTGATTATAATAAAAGATTTAAAAAAAGCGATAAAAATGGATAGGCTTAAAGAAGCGTTTCTTAATAAAATAAGGAGTCCCTAAAATGAAAATGATTCTATTCAACCAAAACCCCATGATCACAAAACTGCTTGAGAGTGTCTCTAAGAAATTAGAATTATCTATAGAAAATTTTAACCACTATCAAGAGCTGTCCGCACGCCTTAAAGAAAATCAGGAATGGCTTTTGATAGCCGATGATGAATGTTTGGAAAAACTAGACCAAATAGATTGGCTAGAATTAAAAGAAACCATCTCTCAAAATAAAAACAGCGTGTGCATGTATAAAAAGGGCAATGAAACGCAGCCCTTTTTAGAAGGCTTTGAGATGAAAATCAAAAAACCTTTTTACCCACCGAAATGTTAAAAGTCCTTCAAAAAAAGCTTGGTTCTAACGCAAGCGAGCTAGAGCCTAGCCAGAATTTAGACCCAACTCAAGAAGTTTTAGAAACCAATTGGGACGAGTTAGAAAGTTTAGGCGATTTAGAGGCCCTAACCAAAGAAGAGCCTAACAATGAAGAGCAACTACTCCCCACTTTAAACGCCCAAGAAGTAGAAACTCTTAAAGAAGAAACGCAAGAAGAGGTTAAAAAAGAAGAAGTTAAAGAAATGCAAGAAGAAATTAAAGAAAAAGAAGAACAAGAAGTTGCAGAAAACCCCCAAGATAAAGAAAAGCCCCAAGATGATGAAACGCAAGGGAGCGTTGAAACCCCCAAAGATGAAGAAGTTTCTAAAGAATTAGAAACGCAAGAACAAGTAGAAACCCCCAAAGAAGAAACGCAAGAACAAGAGCCAATCAAAGAAGAAACACAAGAAAATAAGGAGGAAAAACAAGAAGAAACACAAGATTCCCCAAGCGTGCAAGAATTAGAAGCCATGCAAGAATTAGTCAAAGAAATCCAAGAAAACTCTAACGGCCAAGAGAATAAAGAAGAAACGCAAAAAATCCAAGAAGTTGTTACCGAAAAAACCCAAGTGCAAGAAAAAGAAACCCCACAAGAAAAAGAAAAACAAGAAATCGCAGAAACACCACAAGATGTAGAAATCCTCCAAGCGCAAGAAAAAGAAACCCCACAAGAAAAAGAAAAACAAGAAATCGCAGAAACACCACAAGATGTAGAAATCCTCCAAGCGCAAGAAAAAGAAACCCCACAAGAAGAAACCCAAGAAAAAGAAACCCCACAAGAAAAAGAAAAACAAGAAATCGCAGAAACACCACAAGATGTAGAAATCCTCCAAGCGCAAGAAAAAGAAACCCCACAAGAAGAAACCCAAGAAAAAGAAACCCCACAAACCCAAGATGAAAAACCCCAAGAAGACCATTACGAAAGCATTGAAGACATTCCTGAGCCGGTGATGGCTAAAGCGATGGGGGAAGAATTGCCCTTTTTGAATGAAGCCGTTGCAAAAACCCCTAATAATGAGAACGCCACAGAAACCCCTAAAAAGAACGCCACAGAAATCTCCAAGAATGAAAACGCCACAGAAACCCCGCAAGAAAAAGAAGAAAGCGATAAAACTTCCAGCCCCCTAGAATTGCGCTTGAATTTGCAGGACTTATTAAAAAGCCTGAATCAAGAGTCCTTAAAAAGCCTTTTAGAAAACAAGACCTTAAGCATTAAAATCACTTTAGAGGATAAAAAACCTAATGCATAACGATTTTAATTTGCTCATCCTTTCAGGCCCTAGCGGAGCGGGTAAAAGCACCCTTACAAAGTATTTGCAAGAAAAAATCCCAAAAACCCATTTTTCCCTTTCCACCACCACGAGGAAACCTAGAGAGGGCGAAGTTGATGGCTTGCATTACAATTTTGTCAGCGAAGAAGAATTCAAACAAGGCATAGAAAAAGGGCAGTTTTTAGAATGGGCGATCGTGCATAACCACTACTATGGCACTTCTAAAATCCCTGTAGAAAAAGCCTTAAAAGAGGGCAAAATCGTTATTTTTGATATTGATGTGCAAGGGCATGAGATCCTTAAAAAGCATTACCCTAACGCATGCTCAGTCTTTATTAGCACCAAAAACCAAGAGATTTTAAAAGAGCGCTTGCTTTTAAGGGGAACGGATTCTAAAGAGACGATAGAAAAACGCTTGATCAACGCTTATAAGGAAATGCAGTGCTTGGAAAGCTTTGATTACCTCATCATCAATGAAGATTTAGAAAAATCCAAAGAAATCATCTTAAGCATCGCAAAAACTTTAGTCTATCGCTTAAAAGCGTTTAATTTTGAAAAAATATGCAAGGCCTGGAAAAACGAATCCTTATAAAACCTATCAATTATTTTTTAAAAAAGCTATAATTCAAATAAAAACCAACCAATAGATTAAGGAGTAAAATATGGGCGGATTCACAAGTATATGGCATTGGGTCATTGTTTTATTAGTGATTGTGTTGTTGTTTGGGGCTAAAAAGATCCCAGAGTTGGCTAAGGGTTTAGGCAGTGGGATTAAGAATTTCAAAAAAGCCGTGAAAGACGATGAAGAAGAGGCTAAAAACGAGCCAAAAACCCTAGACGCTCAAGCAATGCAAACCAAAGTGCATGAGAGTAGCGAGATTAAAAGCAAACAAGAAAGTTGAACATGCACACTCTCATTAAGGGCGTTTTAGAAGAGATTTTAGAGACTGAAGTCATTATTGAATACCCTAAAGACAGAGAGCATGGGCATTACGCTACGCCCATTGCTTTCAATCTCGCCAAAGTTTTTAAAAAATCGCCCTTAGTTATCGCTGAAGAGTTAGCCCTTAAAATCAGCACGCACAAAAAAACTCAAGGGTTTTTTGACAGCGTAGTGGCTTGTAAGGGCTATATTAATTTCACGCTTTCTTTAGATCTTTTGGAGCGTTTCACCCAAAGGGCTTTGGAATTGAAAGAACAATTTGGCTCTCAAGTTAAAAGCGAACATTCTCAAAAAATCTTTTTAGAATTTGTGAGCGCTAACCCCACAGGGCCTTTACACATAGGGCATGCTAGAGGGGCGGTTTTTGGCGATAGTTTGGCTAAAATCGCTCGCTTTTTAGGGCATGAAGTTTTGTGCGAATATTATGTTAATGACATGGGTTCTCAAATCCGCTTGTTAGGGCTTTCGGTATGGCTCGCTTACAGAGAGCATGTTTTAAAAGAAAGCGTAACTTATCCGGAAGTCTTTTACAAAGGCGAATACATCATTGAAATCGCCAAAAAGGCGAGTAACGATTTAGAGCCAAGCCTTTTTAAAGAAAACGAAGAGACTATCATTGAAGTTTTAAGTGGCTACGCTAAAGATTTAATGCTTTTAGAAATTAAAGATAATTTAGACGCTTTAGGCATTCATTTTGATTCCTATGCGAGCGAAAAAGAAGTTTTTAAACATAAAGATGCGGTGTTTGAGCGATTAGAAAAAGCGAACGCCCTTTATGAAAAGGATTCTAAAATCTGGCTCAAATCCTCCCTATACCAAGATGAAAGCGATCGGGTGCTGATTAAAGAAGATAAGAGCTACACTTATTTAGCCGGCGATATTGTCTATCATGATGAAAAATTCCAACAAAATTACACCAAATATATCAACATTTGGGGGGCAGACCACCACGGCTATATCGCTAGAGTGAAAGCCAGCCTTGAGTTTTTGGGCTATGATTCCAACAAGCTTGAAGTCTTGCTCGCTCAAATGGTGCGCTTGCTCAAAGATAACGAGCCTTACAAGATGAGTAAAAGAGCGGGTAATTTTATTTTGATTAAAGATGTGGTTGATGATGTGGGTAAGGACGCTTTGAGGTTTATTTTTTTGAGCAAACGGCTTGACACCCATTTAGAATTTGATGTCAATACTTTAAAAAAGCAGGACAGCTCAAACCCTATTTACTATATCCATTACGCTAATTCGCGCATCCACACCATGCTAGAAAAATCCCCCTTTTCTAAAGAAGAAATCTTACAAACCCCTTTAAAAAATTTAAACGCTGAAGAAAAATACCTGCTTTTTAGCGCTTTAAGCTTGCCTAAAGCGATTGAATCTTCTTTTGAAGAATACGGCTTGCAAAAAATGTGCGAATACACAAAAACCCTCGCCTCAGAATTCCACCGCTTCTATAACGCTGGCAAGATTTTAAACACCCCTAAAGCTAAAGAGCTTTTAAAAATTTGTTTAATGGTGAGCTTGAGTTTGAGCAACGCTTTCAAACTTTTAGGCATAGAGATAAAAACCAAAATTTCCGCTAAAGATTAAGCTAATATTTAATTTTTTGTTATAACATTCCTCTTATTTTTTGAAATTAAGGAGAATATTTTGCTTAATCGTATTATAGAACACATGAACGCTCACCATGTAGAAGACATGAAGGGTTTGTTGAAAAAATTCGGGCAAGTCCATCACGCTGAAAATGTCGCCTTTAAAAGCGTGGATTCTCAAGGCGTTGTGATTGGTTATAACAACAATCAAACCTTAAGGATTGAATTTAACCACGAAGTCAAAGACCCCAAAGACTATAAAAACGCTATCATTGAATTGTGTCAAAGCGTAGAAAAAACCCATGATTTAAAAGGCGTGGGAGAAGAAGTTAAAGCCTTTAAAGAAGGCTTTGATTCTGTTTGTTTAGCGACCTTACACCCTAATGGGCATGTGGTATGCTCTTATGCGCCTTTAATGACAGATGGCAAACAATACTACATTTATGTGAGCGAAGTGGCTGAACATTTTGCCGGCCTTAAACACAACCCCAACAATGTGGAAGTGATGTTTTTAGAAGACGAAAGCAAGGCTAAATCAGCTATTTTGAGAAAACGCTTGCGTTATAAAACCAACGCTCGTTTTATTGAAAGAGGGGCGGAGTTTGACAAAGCGTTTGATTCTTTCATTGAAAAAACCGGTGGCGCTGGGGGCATTAAAACCATTCGCACCATGCAAGATTTCCATTTGATCGCATTGGATTTCAAAGAAGGGCGTTTTGTGAAAGGCTTTGGTCAGGCTTATGACATTTTAGGCGACAAAATCGCTTATGTTGGGGATAAAGGCAACCCACACAATTTCGCTCACAAGAAATAAACTTTCTCACTAATAAGGGGCAAACGCCCCAAAAGACCGCTTTTTAAAGAGGTTATGGCAAAATCAAGCTCTTTACTATTTAACCTTAAAAAATGCTAAAAGCCTTTTTATGGGCTAACACCAAACAAAAAGCATCAAAATCAAAAAAATGACAAAATTTTCTCCAAATGACAAAAAAACGCTTTTATGCTATTCAGTGATGCTCTCCTCAAGCCTAGCCCATAGTTATTAGCGTCTGTTTCAGCAATGAAAACCACCGCAAAGAAGCCTTATTCTAGTAGAAGCCTTGTTTTTATGAAGCACTTTAGACACAAGCTCTATAACACTAATAACCAACTCTTTTTTATTCAATCGTGAGGCCTCTTTAATAATACGCACGCTCACTAAATAGCATGAACGCTCCTTAAATTTATTCTCATCTCGCTCCCATTATGCACTATCAATTAACAAGTTTCAATATAATATAAGATCTTGTTTTTTTATAACTTTGTTAAGGATTAAAATGCGCGTGTTTGTTTGCTTTTTAGGGGTTTTTGTGTCTAACGGCTTGGCTCGTTTTGGCTATGTGGTTTTAATCCCCCTACTCATTTTATCAGGGAGTTTAACCCCACACCAAAGCTTCCAACTGGGTATTGCGGTGCTAATGGGCTATGTTTTTGGGAGTTTTTTAATCCAATTTTTAAGCCCGTTAATGTCATTAGAAAGCATCGCTAAAATCAGTTTTGGCTTGATCGCTTTGAGTTTTTTAGTCTGTTATTTTGATAGTATCCCTTTCTTTTGGCTTTGGATCTGGCGTTTTATCGCCGGTGTGGCCAGCAGCGCGTTAATGATTTTAGTCGCTCCTCTCTCTTTGCCCTATGTCAAAGAACATAAAAAAGCCTTAGTGGGAGGGCTTATTTTTAGCGCTGTAGGCATTGGATCTGTTTTTAGCGGGTTTGTTCTGCCTTGGATCAGCTCTTATAATATCAAATGGGCATGGATTTTTTTAGGGGGCAGTTGTTTGATAGCCTTTATCCTTTCCTTAGTGGGGTTAAAAACCCGTTCTTTAAGGAAAAAATCCGTTAAAAAAGAAGAAAGCGCGTTTAAAATCCCCTTTCATTTGTGGTTATTGCTCATTTCTTGCGCGCTCAATGCGATTGGTTTTTTACCGCACACGCTTTTTTGGGTGGATTATTTGATCCGTCATTTAAATATCTCCCCCACTATCGCTGGAACTTCATGGGCGTTTTTTGGCTTTGGTGCTACGCTTGGCTCTTTAATCAGTGGTCCCATGGCTCAAAAACTAGGGGCTAAAAACGCCAACATCTTTATCCTTATTTTAAAATCTATCGCATGCTTTTTGCCTATTTTTTTCCACCAAATCTCTTTACTCAATTTAAGCATCTTTATAATGGGAGCGGCCACAACCGCCAATATCAATTTATTCAGCATGATGGCTTTAAAAATTGCAGGCGCAAAGCATTTCGCTCAAGCGTCTTCGTGGGTGGTGTTTTCTTTTGGCATTTTCCAAGCGCTTTTCTCGTATCTTTTTACGATCTTTTTAGGGGATTTGGGCTATGTTTTGATTTTTGTTATTTGTGGGGTGTGTTTGGTTTTAAGCTTCATCGTTCTTTTCCCCATTAAAATGCAAACAGCTACCAATAAATAGAAAAATTATGGGGTTTCAAAACCCTTGATGCCGAGAAAATCCTTAAAACCCTTTAAGGAATTTAAGATTTTTTCACGCTCTAAATGGCGCATGATAAAAACGAGGTTAGAGCCGTTTTGATCCTTTAAAATATGCTTAGGCGGGTAAATGACATGCATCACACCATTAATACTCACCAAAAAGCCGCTTCCAATGTCAATAATCCCCTTGATGCGTAAAATCTGTGTGCCGTATTGATGCAATAACAAACTCAGCCAAATCCCAAACGCGCTCCATTCCATCGCGCCTTCAAAATTAATGCTTAAAGTTTCAAAACCTTGCGAGTGTGAATCTTTTGGCATTCTTGGCATAAAATTTCGCGCCCTATTGTTGCGTAAAAAAAAGCTTTCGTAATCTATATTTTTCTTGTCAAAAATTTCTGCGCTAGGGTTAAGGGCTTGTATCCGCTCTTTTAATTTGATTAAAGCCCTGCTGTCGTTTTGCAAATCCGTTTTGGTCAATAAAACGCTATCAGCAAAAACGATTTGCTCTTTAGCTTCGTTGTTGGTTAAATGCGTTTTAGCATTCAAAACATCCACGCAAACCACCACGCTTTGAATTTCAAAATGCGCCCCTAAAAAAGTGTCGCTCAAAATCGTCCATAAAATCGGTGCTGGGTTGGCTAAACCGGTGGTTTCAATGATGACGCACTTTAGAATTTCGCCGCGCCATTCATAGTTATTGAGCGTGGCTTTTAGAGACTCCACTAAATCCATGCGTTTGTTGCAACACACGCACCCTGCGTTAAGATAGAGCATTTTTTCACCGCAATATTGAACGCTTAAGATGCGCTGATCCAAAGCGGCTTGCCCGATTTCATTGATAATAAGGGCAACGCCTTGGTGATCTGTTTGGTTTAAATATTCGCTTAAAAAACTCGTTTTACCGCTGCCTAAAAAACCTGCGATGAGCGTGATAGGGATTTTGGGCATCAGCGAGTGGCGTGTGGGTTTTGATTTAAAAACGCTAGTAGATTAGAATCTAGCGCGTCCATCTTTTTTTTGGCTAAATTTTGTGCCTTATCCCACAAATCGCCTAAATCATTCACGATCACGCTCTGCCCTTTTTTATCGCACAGCACAAATTTCGTGCCTTGCCAATCACCAATTTTTAGCCCATAAAACGCTAGAATTTGATTGAGCAATCCCACTCGCTTGAGCCGCGCTCTTTTGCGTTCCCTGGCGTTTTCATTCGCACTAATAACCGCATTTGGCTCTCTCAAATTTTCATCGCCCCCATAATTTTCATCGGTCCCATCGGTCCAATGAAAAGAACTGATAAGCTCCCCGCATAAAACGCACATCTTTCAACCTTTTAAACCTAAATCATGCTACAATTTTACTGAAAAAAACAAGAATAAATCTAGTGTTGTTTAATTGTTTATTATAGGAAATTTAATGCAGGATTATAGAACTCTTACGCTAGAAAATATTTACGCACCAGATGAAATAACAGATGCGCTTTCATTGTTACAATCTTGCGGTATTGAATCGATTGTCAATCCTTCAAATATCACGCTTAATTTTGACATTGTGGATTTAAAAATGCTTGAATCTACTACACAAAATACGCTGGTTCAAAAGACATTAGAGGAGTTGTATAAAATTCGCTCATTTTCTAGTCAAAATGGCAAAATCGTATTTAAGAGCTTCAACAAAGCTAAAAAAGTCGCCAACAAAAAGCAAAACGCAAAAGCAAGATTGGCTTATGAGTCTTACAAAAAAGATTTTAGCAAAGAGACGAATGAAATCCAAAACCACCTTAATCAAATCTATTGTGCCGATAGTTTGGAGTTTCTAAAAAAGCTCCCAAATAATTGCATAGATATAGTGCTAACTTCCCCACCTTACAACTTTGGCATCAATTACAATGCAACAAAGGATGCAAATCTTTGGCAAGAGTATTTCAACACGCTTTTTGCCATTTTTAAAGAGTGTATTCGTGTATTAAAAAGTGGAGGGCGAATCATTGTCAATATCCAGCCTATGTTTAGCGATTATATCCCTACGCACCATTTTATCAGCAAATTTTTCATTGATGAAGGGCTTATTTGGAAAGGCGAGATTTTATGGGAAAAAATAACTACAACTGCAAATACTGCACTTGGGGAAGCTGGAAAAGTCCTGCTGCACCATATTTAAAATATTCATGGGAGTTTATTGAAATTTTTTGCAAAAATAGCCTTAAAAAAGAGGGCGATAAAGACAGCATTGACATAACCGATGATGAGTTTAAAAAGTGGGTTTATGGCAAGTGGAACTTTGCCCCAGAACGCAACATGAAACAATACGGGCATGATGCAATGTTCCCAGAAGAATTAGTGAAGCGGTGTTTAAAACTATTTTCCTATCAAAATGATATTGTATTAGACCCATTTAATGGTGCAGGGACAACTACAAAAGTCGCCAAACAATTAGGGCGTAGATTCATAGGCATAGACATTAGCGAAAAGTATTGTGAAGTGGCAAAAGAGAGATTAAAAGAGGCAACAAATCTCTTTAATGCGGAGGCTTAATGTGGTTTCTATAAAAGATATTATAGAACTTTATAATAGCGTGATTAAAGATATTGATAAAGATGCTCACAGGCAAGATAGCAGGGCATATGGCGGAGTTATAAGAAGTTCTAAAGGCAAATTACTAGAAGATATCAGCGAAGAGATTGTAAAAATAGCGTGGCAAAATATTGGTGCTAAAGCCGATAGACTTGAAATAAATTCTAATAAAATAAAGATTCCTATCAAAGACAGCTACATAGAAAATATAGCCAACCAACAAGTAAAGGAATACATATTAGAGCATAAGAAAGATTATTATTACGGATTGAGCGTTGATAAACATGTATTTGTGGATAATCAATTGGTTATGGGGATAGAATGTAAAGCTTATACAGAAAACGCCATGCTAAAGCGAATATTAGTGGATTTTCATCTCCTTAAGACTTTATATCCAAATATATCTTGTTATTTATTTCAGCTAGAAAGTCAATTAGGAGGGGATTATTCAGCTTTGCCAAAAACCCTATTGGGATCAAAATCCACGCATTCTATAATGAGCTACTTTGAAAGCGTGAATCTAAATATAGTAACCTTACTCAAAGGCGAAAGAGACATAAACCAACCCATACACAAAAATTTCAAACCTTTAGAAGAAGAGAATCTGAATAAAACAATCAAACTAATGGAAAATGAATTGAAAGTTTATTTGTAGCAGTTGGTATGAATCCCATTAAATTCACACCAACTTATACACAATCTCAATCGCTATTTTTTTCTAGGGTTTCGTTTTAAGAAATCATCAGCGATTTCATTGAATGTTACCCAACGCACGCCCTTATGCTTGTTGATATGCTCAATGATTTTTTCATGCATGAGCAACACTTGCGGACGGGCGCTCACATCAGGGTGGATTGTCATGCTAAACACCGCATAATCCATCTCACGATAAACCCAATCAAATTGATCGATCCACATTTGCCCTATATCATGCGGGCTTACAAAACCAAAACTATTGGGGGACTTTTTGATGAACATCATCGGCGGTAAATCGTCCAAATACCAGTTCGCAGGGATTTCCACCAGATCGGTTTCCACCCCACGGATTAAAGGCTTCATCCAATCCTTAGCTTCCAAACTATAATCAATCTTGCTCCAACTATCCCCCACGCGCACATAATAGGGCGTAAAATCATTGTGCATGAGCGAGTGGTCGTATTTGAAGCCGTGTTTTAAAAGCAATTCATTAGTGATATTAGAAAACTCCCACCACGGCGCCACATAGCCTGTGGGGGCTTTGCCGATGAGATCTTTAATCAATTCAACGCTTTTTAACAAAACATCTTCTTCTTGCTTGGCCGTCATAGCGATAGGGTTTTCATGCGAATACCCATGTGCACCCACTTCATGCCCTGCATCCACGATCATTTTCATTTGTTCAGGGAAAGTTTCAATAGAATGTCCCGGCGCAAACCAAGTCGCCGGGAGATGGTATTTTTTAAACAATTTCAAAAGCCGTGGGATCCCCACTTCCCCAGCAAAAAGTCCGCGCGAAATATCATCAGGCGAATCCTCCCCACCATAGCTCCCTAACCAACCAGCCACCGCATCAATATCCACACCATAAGCCACTAAAATTTCTTTTGCCATAATCGCTCCTTTTTAAGTGAATTTTCCAAACCCCTTTTTGGTGAGTTTGGTGTCAAAATCTTGTAAATAAGGGATTTTTTGGCGTTGCAACGCCACTTCGTTTAAATCCATTTCAGCGAAAATGACTTCATTAAGCTTGGTGGCTTGCGCGATGATTTTCCCATTGGGTGCGATGATTCTTGAATCGCCGGCAAACTCTAGCGTTTGTTTTAATTGAGCGTTAGTTTCTTCCCCACTATGATTGCACGCGCACACAAAACAGCCATTTTCTAACGCTCTAGCCTTGCTCAATAAATCCCAATTATAAGCCCTGGCTTTGCCAAACGCGCTAGGATAGATTAAAACCTCTGCTCCTTGTAACGCAAGCAAATTCGCACCCACGCCAAAGCCGATTTCATAGCAAATTTGCAAACCCACTTTCGCGCTAAAATCCCCAAAATCCAGCGTAAAAACCTCGTATTTTTTGCCCCTTTTGAAGCGCGATTTTTCATCGCCCCACAAATAGATTTTACGATGCTTGCCAACGATCCCGACCTTTGGTGGAATGATATAAGCACTATCGTAGAGTTTTTTATTCGTTCTTTCAATGCTGCATGCCACAATATGCGTATCGCTAGATTTCGCAAAATCGCTTAACGCTCTCAAAGTCTCGCTTTTTAGCTCGCTATGCTCTATCGCTTTAAAATCCAACCCAAAATCCGCGTCTTTATCATTCACGAAATAACCGCTATCAAACAATTCCGGTAAAACAATGAGATTCGCGCCTTTGTCGTGGGCTTCTTTGGCTAGGTTGAGCGCTAATTGCAGGTTTTCATTTAAGGCGTAAGGTTTGGATTGCATTTGAATCACGGCGGTTTTTAGGATTCTTTTGGCGGAATTTTTTGTTTTCAAAATCCACTCCCATTTTTCTTTTTATTGTATAGGATTGAAAATTAAAAGAGGGTTAAAGGGGTTAAAATCCTTATGCGTTTGTGTCAAAACTTACCATTATTGTTTAAGAATCGTAATAACGCGCTAGAGAGCGAGCTTACAAACACGCCGATAAGAAACGACAATCCGTTAAAAAGATGCGAAAATAAAAGCGCTCCTAAAATGCCTAGTAAAACCCCATACCCCCCTAAACGCCACACATTAAAAGACATTTCCAAGCCCAGAGCGAATTTTTGGAATTTTTGCTTTTCTTCTTTTTCTCCATTTTGTTTCCTTAAATCCAAACGCTTTTTAACGCCGTAATACGAAGACAACGCCACAATAAAAAACCCTAAAAACCCCCCTTCAAAATTCAAAACCCCTTGAAACGCTTGGAAAAAATAAACGATGGTAGCACTAACTATATTGATAAAAAGTAAAACAAGCAAGCATTGGATTTGGCACATGGGATTTGATTGGATTTATTTTGTTTTATTTTGTGTGTATTTAGGGTCTTTGGCTAGTTCTTCATAGTCTTTTTGCATGTTTTTATAAGCTTTATAGACATTGAGAAAGCTCGCTAACACGCCCCAAATAACCCCAAGCCAAAAAAGCCACGAAATGTGAGTGAGTTTTTTAAGCCCATAGCCTATAGCCACGCCCATAAGGATCGCTACCACCATAGAAAGCCCCAAGCTCAAATAATTCGCCCCCTCTATGAATTTATAATACTTTGGCTTTTTCAAAAAATTCACACACCTTTTATGATTTCATCAAAACTTTCATCGGCCTTTGCAACCACCAAATCAATCATCTCTTCAGTCATAGGCTCGCAAATAAAGCCGGTTTCAAAGCTTGAACACGCCAAATACACGCCCTTAAAGAGCATTTTTTGGTGGAATTTCGCAAACATTTCGGTATCGCTTTTTAAAGCGTCATCAAAATCATGCACCGCATTTTTGTTAAAGAAAAAGCCAAACATGCTCCCTATGTTGAGTGTCTGTAAAGCGATGTTATAACTTTGAGCACTCTTTTGTAAACCTTGAGTCAAACGAATAGCTAAAGCGTTTAAGCGGGTATAAAGGGTTTTGTCTCTTTTGATTTTATAAAGCGCACTCAACCCCGCGCACACCGCTAGGGGGTTACCGCTCAATGTGCCTGCTTGATACACGCCTCCAATGGGTGAGAGCAAGTCCATGATTTCCGCACGCCCCCCAAAACACGCCAAAGGAAGCCCAGCGCCTATCACCTTACCAAAGGTTACCAAATCCGGCACCACGCCATAAAATTCTTGCGAACCGCTCAAACTCGCTCTAAACCCGCTCATCACTTCATCTAAAATCAGCACCGCTTGGTATTTTTCACACAAAGCCTTTAAGCCCAATAAAAACTCTTTTTGAGCCGGCACTAACCCCATATTCCCGGCAATGGGTTCAATGATAACACAACCCACATCGCCTTTTTTAAAGCATTCTTCTGTGGAGTTTAAATCGTTATAACGAGCCACTAAAGTGTGTTTGCTAAAATCGTTCGGCACGCCTAAAGAAGAAGGCGATCCAAAAGTAGCACACCCGCTACCCGCTTTCACCAATAAAGAGTCGCTATGCCCATGATAGCACCCTTCAAACTTGATCAAATCGTCTTTTTGGCTATAAGCTCTAGCGAGTCGTATTGCACTCATGGTCGCTTCCGTGCCGCTACTCACTAAACGCACCTTATCTAAGCCTTCATAACAAGAAATGATTTCCTTAGCTAAAGTGGTTTCTAACTCTGTGGGAGCACCAAAAGAAGTGCCTTTTTTTAATACATTAATAATATTTTCTTCAATTTCTTCATCAGCATGCCCAAAAATCAAAGGCCCCCAACTTTGCACAAAATCTATATAATGATTGTTATCCACATCATAAAGATACGCCCCTTTACCTTTTAAGATAAAGGGCGGAGTGCCTTTAACGCTCTTAAACGCTCTCACAGGCGAATTGACCCCCCCAGCGATCACCTGCTTAGCTTCATTAAAATCATTAATGCTGTGCAACAACTCCATGATTTTACATTATCCCTTAATCATGCTTTCAAATTGGATTTCCACTTGCGACCAAGTCAAGCCCTCATGAAAACTCTCGCATCGTTTGGCCAAGCTCGCTAATTCGTTTTTCAAGCCAAAATTCAATAAATCCAAAACCCCTTTAACCACGAGCTTATCCTCAGCAATCGTGTATTGCATAGGCACTTTCACCAGCTTTTCATTCATCCTCACATAAGCCGTGAGAGAACCTGCATGATCGCCTTCTATCACATTCCTAAAAGTTACTTTGATGTTAGTGTTTTTAAAAAGAGCGAAAAAAGCTTCTTTAACATTTTTATTTTTCAATTCATCGCCTAAATTGACTTTCAAGCTATCCATGCTCGCATTCGCCCCTTCTAAAAGGGTTTTCAAACTATCTTGAGATTTACCCAGTTTATAAGTAATGCTTTCAAAACTCCCATTTACTGGCGTTTTAGCCTTAGTTTTAAAGGCTGTCCATGTTAGCTTAGCCGAAGATAAATCCAAATTCACCGCTTGCAAAAACCCTGCTAGTAAAACCGATACCAAAACCATTTTTTTCATTCATTATCCTTTAATGTGGTCTTATCAATAACGCTTATTATTTTAGTGTAAACAAGCACGCTTACAACTAAAACGATTCATTTTGATAATCATTTGCACTCTAAATACAGCCTAGAGATACAATTGCGTTTATTTTAAACTCTTTTTGTAAATAATGCTGACTGAACCAAACTTTCTGAATCAGTAAAAAAAATATTTTTATTGAAGCGCATGACTTAAGAAAAGGGAACAACCTCTACGCTATGATCTTGAATACAGAACAATTCATGGCGATCGGAGTTTCAACCTGAAACCATCTTCATGCAAATCGCCTTGTTTTAACAACTCATCCGCACTAGGACTGGAATAATGCTTGGCTAAAATAATGAAATAGGCGTTGTTATGCACCCCAATGAGGTTAGGCTGGAAATAAGGGAAAGTTTCAGGGTTTAAAATCCATGTTGCGGCTTTGTTATACGCTACAGAGAGCCTTTGCCCGGCTCCACTGCCCCACAAATCATACCCGTTCTCAAAAAGCAATTCGCCTGATATAGTTAGCGCAAGAAGCGCGAAATTGGTATAAGCTATCCCCTTAATGCCCTTTGTAGGGCCGCCATGATAATCGCTCGTATCGCTCCTAGTGATCGCGCTAGCAATAACCCCACTCTCATCTATGGCTTTAAATATCCAATCCTGCCACCGATTAGCACTATTGTGCAAAAGGGCATGATCATCTAGCGCTAGCGCAGAACTCACATCAAAAAGAATGCCCCACGCCCCATGGTTAGTGTTAAGAGCTGATTGAGAATACTGGCGCATCTGCTTAACGAAATCTTCGTATTCTGGGCTAGGAAATGCCTTTTTGACAAACCAATAAGCCATGTTCATATAAGGCATGTAAAAATTGATATCATCCTCGCTCTGATAAGTATCCACGCTTTGAAGCTCTTTAGCCCAAGCGTTTAAAATTTCTATAGCTTTTAAGCCGTATGGTTCATTTTGGCTCACTAAATAACCTAGCGCTAAGTCATAGGACATGACAGCGGATTTTTTAAAACTCTTTGTGCATTTATCAGGCTCTCTAACCCCGGTAGAAGTGTAGTGTTTTGATGCGTTAAGTTGCGCGCATGGCTGTATTGTTTGGGAGAGCTTTTTATCAAGATGGAGTTTTTTAGGCAAATCTCTAGATTTAAAATCCCTAAAAAAGTAATCTTGCTCAGCGTAAGCTTGAACGCAAACGCAAACACATATGAACAACAAGAATAAAACAAATCTTTTCATCTCTCGCCTTTGCTTGAATTGATTAAAAAATAGCGTTTTATGGCAACGCTTTTAACAACAGAAATTTCACGCCATTATACTATGCGTGTGTCTTTGCACATCTTATGAAACACCCTCTATAATCCCACCCCACACGCTATAATTTAGTGGAGTGTATCTGGCTTGATTAAACTATTTTCAAATACAACAGGGCTTCATTGTAACGCTTCCAACAACACAAATTTAAGTGCATGCGTATTAAGAGCGCTAACCGCTGAAAGGGGTAAGACAAAGAGCGCTGATTTTTCATTAGGGTTATTTTCAAAATCGCTGGTTAAATGGGGGTGTAAAAACCCTAAATACGGCTCTAAATCAAACGCCTCTAATTTTTGCGCTTCTAAATTTAAAAAGGCGCAAAAATTCTTAGTCATCTCATCAATGTTTTCTACAACATCGCATTTATTGAGCAACACCCCAAAAGGCTTGTTGGCCAGAGTGGGTGAAAATTTCTCTAACTCCAATCTCAAGCGTTGGTATTGCTCTTTAATGCCCAAATCCAGCCTGGAAGCGTCTAAAACAAAGGCTAAAACTTTGGTGCGTTCAATGTGCTTTAAAAAGCTAATCCCTAAGCCTTTTCCCTCGCTAGCCCCTTCAATAATGCCAGGAATATCCGCCATTAAAAATCCGCTTTTTTCATCCACGCTCACAACCCCTAAGTTAGGCACTAAAGTCGTAAATTCATAGTTAGCGATTTTAGGCCTAGCGTTAGAGATGGTGGAAATGAGCGTGGATTTACCCGCATTAGGGAAGCCCACTAACCCTATATCAGCGATGAGCTTTAATTCCAAACGCACGCATTTTTCAACCCCCTCCAAGCCTTTTTGCGCGTAAGTGGGTTGCTGTTTAGTCGCGCTTTTAAAATGCGCATTCCCTAACCCCCCCTTGCCTCCTTTTAAGGCTAACACCCTTTCTTTAGGTTCCACCAAATCAAGCCACAACTCATCACCTACAAAAACTTGCGTTCCTGGCGGCACAACAATGATCTTGTCTTCGCCCTTTTTGCCTGCGCAATTTCGTGTGCCTCCTGGAGCCCCGTTTTTAGCCTTGTGGTGTTTGGTGCCTCTAAAATTCGCTAAAGTGTCGGTATTGTTATCCACTTCAAAATACACATCGCCTCCATCGCCTCCATCGCCTCCATCAGGGCCTCCTTTAATGACAAATTTTTCTCGCCTAAAACTCACCATTCCAGGCCCCCCCTTACCCGAAGCGATAATGATTTCCACGCTATCTACAAACACAGCTTAAATACCCTTTCTTTTATTTGGAAAATCTTTGCATGGATTTTTCCAAATGCGGCACCGCATTGAGTAATTTCTGCGTATAAGGGTGCTTTGGAGCGCTTATCACGCTATCCACATCCCCCGTTTCTACGATTTGCCCCTGATTCATTACGATGATTTTATCGCTAATATGCTCCACCACCCCTAAATCATGGCTGATAAAAATATAAGTCAGCCCCATTTCTTTTTGCAAATCCAAGAGCAAATTCAACACTTGCGCTTGAATGGACACATCTAGCGCAGACACAGGCTCATCGCAAATCACCACGCTAGGATGCAAAATGAGCGCCCTAGCAATGCCGATTCGTTGCCTTTGACCGCCTGAAAATTGGTGGGGGTAACGATCGATCCATTCTAATTTCAAGCCCACTTTCTGCATGATCTCTAGCACTTTTGTTTTGATTTCTTTTTTTGAAAAGTGAGAATTTAACAGCAAGGGTTCAGCGATAATTTCGCCCACTTTCCACCGAGGGTTTAGGCTAGAATAAGGATCTTGAAAAATCATTTGCACCTTTTTGCGGTAATCAAACCAATCCTGTTTGCTAAAATGCAAATGGCGCTTGCCATTGAAATAAATCGCCCCGCTATCTTGCCTTTCAATCCCGGCTAAAATTTTTGCTGTCGTGCTTTTCCCGCAACCGCTCTCCCCCACGATGCTTAAAACTTCATTTTGTTCCACTTCAAAACTGATCCCATTGAGCGCATGGATCACTCTTTTAGGCTTGAATAACCCCCTGTCTATCGCATAGGATTTTTTCAATTCTTTAATTTCTAAGAGCTTCATCGTAACTCCTTTGGAAAACTCAAATAATCTACATTTTCATCCACGGTTTCTAAGCGTTTTTTGCGGTATTCTTTGCCCGGTTTAGGGATCGCGCTTAAAAGAGCTTTGGTATAAGGGTGTCTTGGATCAGCAAAAAGCTCTTTGGCGCTCGCTTGCTCCACCACATGCCCTTTATACATCACCACCACTTCATCAGCGATTTGTGCCACCACGCCTAAATCATGGGTGATAAACAAAATAGAAGTGCCTTTTTTTTGTTGCAATTCTTTCATCAATTCTAAAATTTGCGCTTGAATGGTTACATCTAACGCCGTCGTAGGCTCATCAGCGATCAAGATTTCAGGCTCACACACCATAGCCATAGCGATCATCACCCTTTGGCGCTGCCCTCCGCTGAGATTGAAAGGGTATTCATGGTATTTATCCCCTGCATGGGGAATGCCCACACGCTCTAATTCATAGACCACCCTTTCTAAGCGTTCTTTTTTATTAAGGCTTGGGTGGTGGATTTTTAGCACTTCATTGATTTGAAACCCCACCGTGTAGGAAGGGTTCAGGCTTGTCATAGGCTCTTGAAAGATCATGCCAATTTTCTTGCCTCTGATTTCTTTTTGCATTTGCTTTTCTTTGAGTTGCAACAAATCCTGCCCTAAAAATTGAATGCTCCCCCCTACAATTTTCCCGGGTTTTTCAATCAACCCTAAAATAGAAAGCGAAGTGATGCTCTTCCCGCTCCCACTCTCCCCTACAATGCAGAGCGTTTGAGACTTTTTCAAGCCAAAACTCACGCCATCCACCGCTTTATTCACGCCCTTATCGGTAAAAAAATAAGTTTTTAAATTTTTAACTTCTAAAATCATGCAAGCTCCTTTTAAGAGGCGCGTTTAGGATCTAAAGCATCCATGATGCCATCGCCTACCAGATTAAAACTCATGACCGTTAAAAAAATCATCACCCCAGGGAAAACGAGCATCCAAGGAGCGGTAGCGATATACTGCATGGAGTTCATCAGCATCGCTCCCCATTCAGGTTTGGGAGGTTGGGCCCCAAGACCTAAAAAGCTCAGTGCGGCCGCTTCTAAAACCGTGGAAGCAAAACCCATTGTCGTTTGCACGATCAAAGGGATAATGCAATTAGGGAAAATCACCTTACACATCAAACGAAGGTGCGAAGAGCCATTGATTTTAGAAGCGATCACGTATTCTTTTTCTTTTTCGCCTAGCACAGAACTGCGCACCAATCGTGCAAACCCAGGAATCCCCACAAACCCAATAGCGAGCATGGCGTTAGTGAGTGAAGGCCCTAACACCGCGACCACAATGACGATCAATAAAATGGAGGGCAAAGCGAACATGATGTCCATGATACGCATGATAATTGCATCTGTTTTCCCTCCAAAATACCCCGCTATTAGCCCTAGTATCGTGCCAAAAAAGACCGCAATCCCCATAGAAACAATCCCTATGGTTAAAGAAATCCTGGCCCCATAGATCAAGCGACTCAAAATATCGCGCCCCAAATCATCGGTGCCTAAAAGGTATTTAGCATTCCCCCCATGCTCCCATATAGGCTTTAAAAGGCGATCTTGTGCGTTTTGCACATAAGGATCATGCGGGGCTAAAAGGGGCGCAAAAACAGCGCAAATTACCAATAAAAGCACAATCCATGCCCCAACCACTGCCGCCTTATTTTTTTTGAATTGTTGGATAAACTCTCTAAAAGACTCCATTATGACAACCTTATTCTAGGATCAATAAAAGCGTATAAAATATCCACCAAGAGATTAGCCCCAATATACATCATGGCAATAATCAAAGACATGGACTGGATAATCGGGAAATCGCGCTGGTTGAGCGCATTAACGATCCACTTACCAATCCCAGGCCATGAGAAAACCGTTTCAGTTATCATGCTCCCCCCTAAAAGCCCGGCCAACATCAAGCCTGCGATAGTCGTTACAGGGATTAAAGCGTTACGCAAAGTGTGCACAAAAATCACCCTAAAGGAGCTGCACCCCTTAGCTTTAGCGGTGCGCACATAATCTTCTTTAGACACTTCTGCCATGCTCGCGCGAGTCATTCTGGCAATAACAGCGGTAGAAACCGTGGCTAACACAATGCTAGGCAAAATCAAGTGCTTGATCGTATCCACAAACGCCCCATAATCCCTTGCAATCAGGCTGTCTATCAAATAAAGACCTGTGGGGCCATCTAAATAATACACATCGCTCAAACGCCCAAAAACAGGCAACCACCCCAATTGCACGCTAAAGATATAAATCAGCATAAGCCCTAGCCAAAACACCGGCATAGAAATCCCGGCTAAAGCGAAAGTCATGCTAGAATAATCAAACACGCTATAGCGTTTGATCGCAGCTAACACGCCAACGCTAATACCCAAAACAAGAGCCATAAACAAAGCGATTAAAGCCAATTCCACCGTAGCTGGGAAGCGTTGCCAAAACTCATGCATCACAGGCTCACCGGTCATGATAGAAGTGCCAAAATTGCCATGCAACACATTATTGATAAAGAAAAATACTGCTCTATCAAGGGCTTATTCAAGCCAAATTGCTCCCTTAAAGCGTCAATAGCGGCTTGATTGGCCTTTTCGCCTAAAATCACTAACGCCGGATCTCCTGGCACTAAATGCACCATCATAAACACGATAATGCTCACTCCAAACAGCGTGGGGATCGCCCACAAAATACGCTTGATGATAAAACTCAGCATACAACCCCTTTCATTTTTCTAAATACACCTTAAAGAAGCGATTCACGCTCACTCCGGTCGTTTTATAGCCTTTGACTTTAGACAAATGCGGCACCACTGAATAAGGATAAGCTAAAGGCACATAGGGCGCATCTTTATGGATAATTTCTTGTGCCTTTAAATAAAGGGCTTCCCTCTCCTTTTGATCCGAAACCCGTTTAGCCTTTATGAGCAGATCGGAAAAGGCGTCGCTCTTATAAAAGGAACCATTTTGAGTGGGTATGGCTGAAGCGGCTTGCTTGCTCCATAAGGTGTATAAGAAATTATCCGGATCCGCAATGTCTGCCATCCAGCCTGCAAACGCCATTTCATGTTCGCCTAAGCCCGTTCTTTTCAAATAAGCCCCCCACTCATACACTTCAATTTTCACATCAATGCCAATTTTAGCCAGGCTCGCTTGTATGAATACCGCTCCCTTTGGGTTACGAGTGGAAGTGGTAAAAATAGTGGTTTTAAAGCCGTTAGGATAGCCCGCTTCTTTCAGTAACTCTTTAGCCTTTTTCAAATCGTATTCGTAGGGTTTGATATTATAGTTATAACCCCATATGGTGGGCGGGAAGGGATTGACCATTTTTTGAGCAAAACCTTCATAAATCACCTTGATGTAATCATCAACATTGATGGCATGATTGATAGCCAAACGCACCAAAGGGTTATTAAAATACTTTTTTTGCGTGTTCAATGAAAGCCAATTGGCAATTAACCCAGGGCTTCTATCCACCACGATATTAGGGACTTTTTCCAATTGCTCCACTTCATTGAGATTAGGCCCAGTCATGAGCATGATTTCGCCAGTTCTTAACGCCAAGGCGCGAGTGGAAGAATTAGGAATGGTGCGCACCACCACTTTGTCTAAATAAGCTTTAGGCCCCCAATAATCTTGATTTTTTAAAAGGATGATTTTTTCATCTTTATTCCATAAAAAGAATTTGAAAGGCCCTGTCCCAACAGGCTTTTTAGCCAACTCGTCTTTTTTATTATTTTGTTCTAAATAATCAGCGTAATCCTTACTCAAAATGCTCAAAAAGTCCATGCCCAAATTGGCTAAAAACGGGGCTTCTGGCCCATTAAGCGTGAATCTAATGGTATAGTCATCTAAAGCTTCAATGCTCTTAATAATATGAGACATGCCCATGCCTTCCCAATACTTATAGCTTTTAGCCCCTGGGCTATAGTATCGTTTAGCCTTATCCATTTGGCGCTCAAACGAAAACAGCACGTCTTTAGCGCTAAACTCCACTTTTTTATTCCAATACTTCGTCTGGTGGAAATAAACCCCTTTGCGTAAATGAAAGGTATATACAAGACCATCTGGGGATATTTCCCAACTTGTCGCTAAGGCGGGTTCAATTTCTGTCGTGCCGTATTTGAATTGCACGAGCGTGTCATAAATATTGCCCGTTGCCACATAGCTTTCGCCATCAGTCACTAAGGCCGGATCCATGCTTGAGCCATCAGCACCTCTAGCAAAAACTAAAACGCCTCCAAAACGCTTTTGCTCTTCAACAGAAATATTTTCTTTAGATGGATTAAGAGTGGCGTTTGGGCTTTCTGAAGCTTTCAAAAAAGACCCAAACAATAAAAGAAAAAAAAACAAACCCTTAACAAAAACATTATTCATAAGCCAGTCTCCACAACAAAATTCTATAAAGGATAGAGATCTAAATTATAAATATTTTATGGTGTTTATAGGCGTTTAACAAACACCCAAAGGTTTAATTAACCTTTAAAGGTTACCCTACTCCCCAAAATTCCCACTAATTACAGAAACCTTTTTGCGGCTTCTGTCTTTATGCTCAAACTTCACAACGCCATCTATGAGCGCATATAAGGTATGGTCTTTCCCCATGCCTACATTACTACCGGGATGGATTTTAGTGCCTCTTTGGCGCACGATAATATTCCCTGCTCTCACAAATTCTGAGCCAAATTTTTTCACGCCTAAGCGTCTTCCTGCAGAATCTCTGTTATTCTGCGTGCTCCCTTGACCTTTCTTGTGTGCCATTGTTTAATACTCCTTTATGCTACAATTTTAGTGATTCTCACGCGAGTGAAATCTCTTCTAAAACCACGCTTGGTTTTGCTGTCTTTTCGGCGGCGTTTTTTGAAAGTGATGACTTTTTTGCCGCGCCCTTCATTGATCACTTCCGCTTCAATTTTAGCCCCATTCACAAATGGTTTCCCACAAGAGAGCTTGCCCTCTTTGGATACGGCTAACACTTCCACTAATTCCACTAAAGCCCTAGGCTCTTTATTCATTTTATCCAGTAAAACAATATCGCCTTCAACGACTTTATATTGCTTACCGCCATGCTTGAATATTGCGTATGACATTTCTATTTCCTTAAAAATTGAACGCTCTTTTTAAAATAAACGCTTATTATAGTGAGTATTTGCTAAAATTTAACTTTAAATTTAGATTAAATTCATATTAAACGAATTTTTTTACTCAAAAACACCCCATTTAACCCGCCATTATTCCTCCACATTGCCCCACTCAAACCATTCATGATCATTATTAACTTGTTTTGGAATACTTTTAGCTTGTTTATTAAAAAAACCAATAAGGATTTGATCATGCGCGTTACCTTTGGCTCAAAATACAACCAAATGAATAATTATCAAAACGCTTTACAAAATAAAATCAACGACGCTAACACGCAGATCGCTTCAGGGCTAAAAATCCGTTATGGTTATCAAAACAGCGACATTAACAACCAGAATTTAAAATTCCAATACGAAGAAAACACCTTAGATCAAGGCATTGATGTGGCTCAAAACGCTTACACTTCAACGCTCAATACCGACAAAGCCTTGCAAGAATTTTCTAAAACGATGGAGGCGTTTAAAACCAAACTCATCCAATCCGCTAACGATGTGCATTCAGAAACTTCTCGCGCCGCTATCGCTAACGATTTAGAACGCTTAAAAGAGCATATGATAAATGTTGCTAACACCTCCATAGGGGGGGAATTTTTATTTGGGGGCAGTAAGGTGGATAGACCCCCCATTGATAGTAATGGGAAATACCATGGCAATGGCGAAGATTTAAACGCGCTTATTAGCTCTGATAACCTTGTGCCTTATAATATCAGCGGGCAAGATTTGTTTTTAGGCACCGATAAAGACAAACACAAACTCATTACCACCAACATTAAATTACTCAATCAAAACAAGCTCCACCCTGATGTGATGGACGCTTTAGAGCATTCTTCATTGCCTGAAGAAGTTTTCATTAAACCTAGCGATACCTTGCGAGAACTCATCGGCGATAACGACAAAGACCCCACTAATGACCCTAAAGAGTTTTTTTATTTGCAGGGCGTTAGGCCTGATGGCTCTAGTTTTAAAGAAAAATTCGCGCTCTCTAAAGCCTATCAAAATCAAGAAAGCGCGACTAAAGTGAGCGATTTATTGGATAAAATCGGTCATGCTTACGGGAACACTTCGCAAAATAAAGTCGTGGATGTGAGTTTGAACAATTGGGGGCAAATTGAGATCAAAAACCTAACCCCCGGCAGTGAAAATTTGGATTTTCATTTGATTTCTAGCGATGGGGATTTTGATGATTTAGACGCCTTGCGTTCGAGCGGCAAAAGGGTTACTGAATATGTCAAAAGCGCGTTTGTAACGGATAGGAGTTTGAGCCAAGTTAAAGCGGTGCCTAACATGTATAACCCCAAGGTGCTTGAAATCCCTAGCGTGTTTGTGACTAAAGACAATGTTTTAGCCAACAAAAACACCAAATTGAGCGAGATTTTTGGCGATAAGGTGGAAACTTTAAAAATCAACGCTAGCCGTTTGGACAATTCAAGCGCTATTAAAATCCCAAACCTCCCTATTACTTTGGATATTCCCATTCTTTTAGATGTGAAAAACTCTACGATTAAAGATTTGAAAGACGCGATCAAAGAACGCTTCAATAATGAAGTGGATGTGGAAATTGAAACGAACGGGCGTTTGAGGATCATTGACAATTCTTCTAAAGAATCGCCTATTTCTTTTGCCTTAAGCACCCTGGATCAAAAAGGGTTAGAAGTGGCCAGTATCCCCACTAATAACGCGAGCGAATACCAAAAAACCTACTTCAATAAAGAAGGAGCCAAATTAGAAAGCAATGTCGCTCAAACCGCTCAAAATGGCGCGGCTAATGGCTCTACTAAACTGAGTGAAGTCTCTAGGGGGAGTTTAGAAAATAGCGTTTTTAACATGAAATTAAACGATGTGAATGGTTCGTTTTTAGAAGCGCAAATGATCTTGGATCCTAATGGGGCTTTTTTGAGTTTGCCTAATGGCGTTAAAATCCCGCTTTATGACCCCACAACCGCTGATATTCAAGCGTCTAAACCCAATGAAGTAACTTACAGGCAGCTCATGGATGCGATGAGTATCGCGCTCAATTACAGCAACACTGACCCTGCAATCTACCAACAAATCAGCGATAACCCCACTTCAAAAGAAAGCAAGGAGCGCTTTATTGGATTGTTAAAACAAGCTAAAGACAACCTTTCTGTCAATTTGAATGAAGAGGGAAAAGTCATCATCCAAGATAACATGCACTCAAACACCAAAATGCAGTTCATGCTTTTTGATAAAGACGCGAATGATTTTTCTCAAAACGCCTTGCACAGCGACAAACCAAGCCTTAAATTAAACGCTAATAACGCTCTCATTATTGACAAACCCAGCGTGAATTTTTTTGATCAATTAGAAAATATCATCACTTCTGTAAGAAAAGGGATTTATCGCCCGGACGCTTTAGGGGATACTTATTCTAGCGACATGCGTAATTTAGGCATTCAAAACGGCATCACCCTTATAGACCACTTGAGCGATCACATAGAAAAAATGATCGCTAAAAACGGCGCTCATGGTAAGGCGTTTGAAAACATTATCAGGCGTAATGAAGTTTTAAAAACGCAAGTTCAAAGTATTCGTGGGGAAACGACCGGCACGGATATGGCAGAAACTTATAACAAGTTTTCCAATCTCACTAACAACTATAACGCCGTTCTGGCTTCCACGAACAAAATCAATAATCTGTCTTTAACGAAGTATTTATAGTCTTTTGGTGGTTTTTAAGCGTTCTAAAAAGAGATATTAAAAATGCTTTAAGCTTCTATGAAGCCCCCCTCCTTTCGCCCCTTATTTCGTGGGCAAATCGCCCACAGGACAAGCGGCCACACCCACGCTTGGGCGAGTGATTTTTTCTACATTTTCTTGAGCTTTTTTGGGGTCATTAACCCAAGTTTTATAGAACTCAAAAGGGCATTCCGCCACACCCTTATCCCCATCGCCACTAGCAAAAACCCCACTATAACCTCTGTGCAAGAGTTTGAAGAGTTGGTTTTGGCTTTGGTCGTATTTCCTCGCATCACGGATTTGTTGCACAGAAAGTTGAGCGTATTGAAGGCCATTTTCTTCTTCCCCGCATTCGCCCAAAGTATGCCCATCAAAACCAATAATGCTGGAATGCCCGAAATAGGAATACACCCCATCAAAACCGGTCGCATTCGCTACCGCTACATAGCATTGATTAGCCCACGCCATAGCTTTCACTATCGCAATTTGTTGCTCTTTAGCCGGATACATGTAACCTTGACAGCGCACAATGAGTTCTGCCCCACGCATCGCGCAATCGCGCCAAATTTCAGGGTAGTTCCCATCATCGCAAATGATCAAAGAAACTTTCAAGCCCTTAGGCCCATCAACCACATAGGTTTTATCCCCAGGATACCAGCATTCAATAGGGCACCAAGGCAAGATTTTGCGGTATTTTTGCACGATCTCACCCTTATCATTGACAAGAATCAAAGTGTTATAAGGATTCTTTTTAGCCTGCTCGTGTTTTTCACCAGTCAAAGAGAACACTCCCCAAACCTTGTTTTTCTTACAAGCCTCAGCAAGGATTGCAGTTTCTTCTCCAGGAACGCTCGCAGCGGTGTCAAACATTTCTTGTCTGTCATACATGATCCCATGCGTGCTGTATTCAGGGAAAATAATCAGATCCAATCCGGGCAAACCTTGTTTGACCCCACCAATCACCTTAGCGATATTGCGACAATTTTCTAACACCTGTTCTTTAGTGTGGAGTCTAGGCATCTTATAATTGACTACCGCTACGCCCACAGTATCGGGGCTGCTACTAATATCTCCATGTCTCATGTTATGTTCCTTATTTTTTTTTTGATGAGAGTTCCTAAAAACCCTCTGTTGAATTTATAAAATAATTGTGTAAACGGATTTATAATGAATATGAAAACTTTAATCATTATGATTATTGTGGGCGAGTTTTAACTTTTTTACTCCATTGGGTAACCTATTTCTGAAAATGAGGTTTTAGTTACTCTATTTTTATAGTTATTTGATTTTCACTTCCACTAAGCCATATAAAGCATTAATGCAATAAATTTTAGCCGCTCTTTGCAAATCGTGTAATTTTAAAGGGGCATGCTCAACAAGACCCTTTTTTAACAACCCCACAACACCCGTCCCGTTTAACGCTCCTGCACTGAAATAAGGGGTTAAAAGCTTATTATGGATTTCTAAAATAAGGTTGCTCCTAGCGCCCTCAGTGAGTTCCAAATCCTGGTTATAAAAGATTTCATCAAACATAACGCCTTTTTTAATGAGCGCTCGAGCCTTTTGATAAAAAGGGGCGTAAGTGGTCTTATGGTATAAAAAATCATTGTGTTTATCAATGGGGGCTTCACTCAAACGGATTTCTAGGCTTTTTAAAGGCTCTAAGGTTCTGTATTCTTTAATGAGCTTGCCTTTTTTGTTGAGTAAAACCCTTAAAACCCCTTCTTTTTCCAATTCAAAGTCTAAAAGATTGTCATCGTATTTAAAGTTAAAATATTGAGCGCTACTAATAAGGCGTTCTTTATGGGCGTTTTTATTGTTAATCTCTAATTTTTGATCCCTTTTGATAATTTTCATCGTCTCTATAATCTCAAATTCTATTTTAGGCATCACAAAAAAGCTTTTTAAAAAGCTCTCTTCATATTCTTTTAGCGCTTTACTTTGATAAGTTACCCCACTCCCTACCCCCAAATGCAAAAAATCTTCGCATGCTCTTTTTTCTAAAGTGCGGATAGGCACGCTAAAAAGGGCTTTTTTTCCTTCAACCATGCCTATCGCCCCGCAATACACCCCCCTAGGGCGTTTTTCTAATTCTTCAATGATTTGCATGGTTTTGATTTTAGGGCATCCGGTCACCGAGCCGCAAGGGAACAACGCCTTAAAAATTTCAAACAAACTGGTTTTTAGGGGCAATTGAGCTTCAATCTCGCTTATCATTTGATGCACGCTCGGCAAGCTGATGATTTCAAACAATTGATTGACTTTCACGCTATTTTTTAAGGCCAAGCGGCTCAAATCGTTACGCAATAAATCCACAATCATCACATTTTCACTTCTGTTTTTGTCATCATTTTGCAAAAACAATCGGTTTTTTTCATCTATTAAGGGGTTATTTGAGCGAGCGATCGTGCCTTTCATGGGTTTTGCAATAATCTTAATCGCTGTGTCCAAAAACTCTAATTCAAAAAACAATTCCGGCGAAAAGCTTAAAACGCTCCCAAACTCATTTTCTATCAAAGCCTTAAAAGGCGTGTTTTGGTTGTGTACCACTTCCTTAAAAACGCGCTTTGGTTTGGCTTTAGTGTTTAACAATAAATCCATTGTCAAATTCACTTGATAGGTATCGCCGTTTTTGAGATGCTCTTTAACGGCCTTAAACTGCTTGAAATAAGTTTTTTGATCTAAAGGGCTGTGGATTTTAGGGTAAAACGCATGCTCTTTTAAAGGCTCTAAAGAATATTTTTTTCTTTCTAAAAATTGTTCAAAATACAAAAAAGGGGTTTGGCTTTGAAAATTTTCATCTAAAAACGCTAAACGCGCTTCATACAAAAGATACCCCACAAAATACCCCTTCCCCCTATTTTGAGAGATAAAATCCAGGGCGTTTTTAAGCTCATTAAGATTGGTGGCGGTGAGTTTTTTAACGCTTTTTTGATATTTAAAATCCCCAAAAATCATTTAATTTCTAGCAACCGCTTCGTATTTGTCTATCAAAAACACCGGATTATAGCTCATTTTAGACCTTCTTAAGCCCTCTAATCCCAGATCTTCTTCTCTGTTAGCGTAAGTCAAATGGCTAAATTCATTCAAAAGCAATTGCTGGTTGATGATTTGATACGCACCTGCAATATCTGCGCGGGCTTTTTCAATGTGGATGAGTGCACTCTCTTCGTTTAAGACTTCTCCAAAACTAAACGAGACTATTTCTCCATTAACCCTAATAAGCCCCCCTTTCACATCCAAGCTTTCATAATTTTCTAACACGCTTTGAATGCCCTTATTTTCATTGATTAACCCTATATCATCAGTCTGGCTTTCTAAAAACCACTCTTTGGAAGCTTCTAAAACTTCCTTTTTATTTTGAGGAGAAATTTTTTCATAAACAAAATTCGCGCAATTGGTTAGAAACTGGTTTAAGTGGTTTTTTTTCTTATGGTATTTTTTCCCTTTGAGCGCAATCAATTCTTCAATAGAATAAACGTAATCGCTCCTGTCTCTGTTGTAAGTAAAATCAAACACCCCTACAAAATTGTCTTTCAAATCGTCTTTTTGCTCTAAAGTCAGGGAGTGGAATCTTAAATTTTTTTCTAATTTCAAAAGCTCTTTTACGCATTCATGCGGCCTCTTACCGATAGGATAGAAATAAAAGGGTTTTTGATTTTCATAAGTGGTTTGAATCACCAAACAATCCCTAATCACAGCCACTTGAATGAGCCTTGCGTGCTGCCATAAAAAGCAATTCGTAAAACTCACATCTGATAAAACGATTTTTTGAGCGCTTAAAAACCTTGAAAACAAGTCCTTATGCGCTAGGGTAATTTTTTCAAACATAACAACTCTCTTTTATTTTTTTAATTCTTTGAGGGCGTTTTCTTGAAATTTTCTAGAAATCTTAAAAACCTCTGTATAAAAACCCGTAAGAATTTCTCCATTCAAATGCTTGAAATCCCTTTGGCTGAGTCGTTTTAAAATTTCTTGCTCTCTTTTAGGGCAATAAATGGGGCTTTCTTGTTTGATGAGAGCGATTTTTAAAGCGATTTCTAAGCGTTTGTCTAAAAGATCGCTCAATTCATTATCCAACGCATCAATTTCAGCCCTTAAATTTTCTAAAAGACTATCCAAATTCTTTTGCATCTAATCAAACCCCTTTTAAGCCTTCTTCTTCTAGCCGCCATAAATCTTCTAAAGCCTCTCTTTTTCTTATCACTCTGATTTTGTGATCTTCTAGGGCTAATTCTAAAAGTTTGGGGCGCGAATTGTATTGACTGGCCATGCTAGAGCCATAAGCCCCAACCTTCTCAATCGCTATTTTATCGCCTGGCTCTAATTCTGGCAAATGGACATCTTTTAAAAAAGTGTCGCTGCTCTCACACACAGGCCCTACCACATCGCAAGGCGAGATCTCACGCCCATTAGAGGGCGTTATGACCCTTATGACATGTTTAGCATGATACAAACTGGGGCGTAAAAAATCATTCATGCCCGCATCCACAACCACAAAGCGCTTGTTTTGAGCCTTTTTTTCATACAAAACCTGCGTGATCAATTCCCCACTCTCAGCCACGATGGATCGACCCGGCTCACAAATAATGGTCAAATCCAAGCCTTGAAGCGCGTTTAAAATCCCTTGCGCATAATCATAAAGCTTAATCGTTTCTTCATTTTCATAGCTCACACCAATGCCTCCACCCACATCAAAAAAGCGCAAATCAATCCCTAGCGCGATCAAAGATTTAGCGATTTTAGCCACCTTTTGGCTCGCTTCTATAATCGGCTCTAAATCTAAGAGCTGCGATCCGATATGAAAATGCACGCTGACAGGCTCTAAAAACGCGCTTTTTTTAGCCCAAAGAAACATTTCTAAAGCTTCTTTTTCTCCTACGCCGAACTTATTTTCTTTCAAACCGGTAGAAATATAGGGGTGCGTTTTAGCGTCAATGTTAGGGTTGATTCTAATGGAAATCCTAGCCTTTATCCCTAAAGATTGAGCGATTGTTTCAATCGTTTTTAATTCCATAAAACTTTCCACATTCAAAAATAAAATGTTGAGTTTTAGGGCTTGCTCTATTTCAAATGCGCTCTTACCCACCCCGCTAAACACGATTTTATAAGGCTTGATCCCGGCTTTTAAAGCCCTTTGTATCTCGCCTATGGAAACGCAATCTGCCCCACTCCCTAAATTTGCCAATAAGGAGAGGATACTCAAATTAGAATTCGCCTTTAAAGCGTAGCAAATCAAAGATTTACGCCCCCTAAACGCTTCTTTATAATTCAAAAAAGCCTGTTTGATCTTGTCAAAATCATAGAGGTAAAAAGGGGTTTTATAAGTTTGAAACAGCTCTTCATAATTAAACATGGAAAAACCTAACCATAAAATTTGAACGAAGCATTATAGCAAAAAAGCTAAAACGCCACTCGCATGCCCACATTCCCAGTGATATTAAGATCTTGGTATTGCAAGCCCATTTTAAGCCCCACCCCCGCATTCACATACATCAAACGCCACAAATGCATTTCGCCCCCTGTGATCACGCTCGCAAAAGTGTTAAAAATTTCCCCCTTGCGGTACAATAAAGTGTTTTCGCCCACAAAACGCACCATATTGCCGCCTTTAGATTTGATCAAAAGATCCCTGCCCAACCTCGCCGTTACAAAATAATAGGAATTTTTGCCAAAATATTTACGGCTCTCTAGCCCCATGTTGAGCGTTAAAACCGATTCGTTAGAAGGGTTTGAATGCATGACGAATTGTTGGTAGGCTGGATTTTGCATTTTGCCTTTCATCCCGCTCAAGCCTATGAAATGATAGCTCAAGCCCACTTGAGGTTTTAGCACCACGCTTTTTTGTTTGAACATGAAATCATAACCGTAATTCCCATTCACGCTCGTTGTCCAGGTGTTGTAGTTGTAGCGTTGGTTCAACACAGAAAGCAAGGGATTAGAAGAATTGATATTATTTGCATTGCCCCCATAAGTTTCATTCGCGCTCAAAGTGAATTCGTTTCTTTTTAAAAAAGCCCTCGCATACATCCCCACATCCACATTATTGGCCAAAGAATGCATGATGTTCCCGTTAAAACCGCTATACCCATAAGCCACATAACCCCCAAGGATCATGTTTTTAACCAACCTGTCATAGCCCGCATTCAAGCCATAAAGCGTGCCATTGCCCCCAGAAATAAAGCTCGCTCCCCCCACCCCTTGAACCCAAAGGTTATTGGGGTGTTTGCTAAGTTGAGAGTATTTGACAAAAACCTCTCCAGGGTTAGGATCGCTGAAACGCTTGTTTTTAAGCTCTAATAAGCGCTCAGAAAAATCAGACTCTCCCTCTCTAGCCCTAAAATCAGAGAGTTTCGTTAAACGGCTGGTTTGTTGGGTGTAACTCGCCAATTCTAAAAGGTTGGTAGCGTTATCCCTAAAATTAGGGTTAGAAATCAAGCTTGCGGTGTTTTGAAGATCTTTTGTTACGCCTAAGATTTCATTCAAAGAGTGGTTTTTTAAATAAATCGGTGCAAAAAGCGGGTTTTCTTTAGTGTCCATCATCAATGTTGAAAGCCACTTGATAGCGTTATTCCCCCCTATCGCTTCAATTTGATTGAGCGCGCTTTGCCCTTGAATGCCCACAATGTAATCTTGTAAAGTAGGGGGGGTAAAGTCCATGATCCTATCGCCATAAGACATTTTAATCTGGTCATAAAGAACAGAAAGGCTTAAAATGTTGTTTTGAGAGGCATTATTTGAGTTAGGCAACGCTACGCTTAATAATAACCCCTTATCTTGTAATAAAACCCGTTGGCCCAAATAAGTCAATACGCCATTTTTTTCCTCTATGTGGTTTCCGTTGATATTGATTAAGGTATAGAGCTTCAAATACGATTGCAAGCTGTTAGGGTTGATATTGTAATCAATGTAACGCCTACTTTTCAATAAGGTGTAAGTCGTGTTATTGGCCATGCTGTTATTGACATTGATAAAAGGCGTTTGGGTGGTGTTGAGATTAATGATCCCCTCTGCTTGAATGAGCGGATTTACAGGCGTTTGAATGTTTTCTAAATTAAAATGGATCGTTCCCAAATTATTCAACGCCCCCCCTACTTCTAACCCATAAATCCCAGTGCCTAAAGAAGCGTTTGAAGCGATCACTAAATTTTGAAGCACCTCTATTTTTTGCGTGGCGTTGTTGTTAAACGCCCCTTGAATGTTTAAGTTATTCGTTACAAAGCTAGCGTTGTTCTCTAACACCGCTTGGTTGGAAATCGTGAGGTTGTTGGCTTGGAATTGAGCGTTATTGTAAAGATACAGGTTTTTAACGTTTGCAGAACCTTTAATTTTTGAAAAATCAACCACCCCGTTAGCGTAAATATTGCCTGAAAAATTGAAATCATTCGCCGTAACCATCAAGCTCTCATCGTTATTATTCAAGGCGATTGGCGCGTTATTTGATGCACTATTAGAAGAAGCGCCATTCGCGCTTTGGGCGTTAAATGCACAAGGGTTTGCAGCGCTAGCTGTCGTTGGAGTGCTTTGTTGCGTGCAACTAGCGTTGATAAACAGATCGCCTTGAGACACAGAAATATTGTTACTACCGGCATTAATCTTAAGGCCGTTGCTGGCATCAAGCGTAGTGATATTAATGTTAGAAACTTGATTAGACAATAATTGAAGCGTTCCAAAATGGTTAGTGAAAGCGATATGATTGTTGCCGGCAAAAATGAGCGAATTCCCTGCGTTAAAAGAGAGCGTGCCTCCATTAGCGTTAGAGAAAGTGGAATTTTGCACAAAAACATTGCCTTGCGCGTTGAAACTAAAATCCCCTTTTTGCCACACTTGACTCAAGCCATAAGGAGCGAAAAGCCCTTTTTTACCAAGACTAGGTATCAAATCCCCCAAGCCTTGTTCATAAATAGACCCTAAACCTTTAGCCGCTAGGACTTTGTCTAAAACGCTTTTAATCTGCTGGTTTTGCAACAGGCTTTCTAAAGAATTGAGCGTGTCTTGCCCTAAAAATTCGCCAATCATTTGTTTGCCTAAAGCGACTATATCGTTTTGTAAAGCATTGCTCGGTTTGACAATATCTTGCAGCATCACGCTTATGACTTGCCCTATATCGTTAGCGGAAATAAAGCTAGTGATCTGATTGAATAACCCTTTTTTACTCAATAAATCATTGATGGACATGCTCCCTATAAGCTTTTCAGGGTTTTGCAAATCAATGCCCCCTAGTCCGGCTAATCCCCCCACTAACCCGGTCCAAAAGCCTAATTTTTGTCTGATCAAATCCTTAATCGCCGTGTTCAAACCGCTATCGTTCATGAGGTTATCAAAATTATTCTGCCCTAAAAGCTGGCTTAGGGTTTGATTTTTTTGCTCAGGCGTTAAATACCCCCCGATCACGCTATCACTCCCTAGCGTATTTACTATCAAATTCCCTAATCCCCCGGCTTTGTTAATGGATTGCATCGCCACTTCGCCCAAAATATTAGCGAGCCCGGCTTGATTGAAAACCTTATTGATGCCCTCTTGGCCTAGCATGCTAAAAATCCCATCGGTTTGCGAGCTTACGATATTGGCTTGGTTGAGAATGAGCGAAGTTTGGCTGTTAAAAGTTACGCTCGCGCTCCCCCCAGTCCCCCATGCGTTTCCGCTCCCTAAAGTGCCGGTAAGATAAATTTCTTTAGCGTTAAAAGTCGTGTCAATATAGCCCAAATCAGCCGAGCTGGACTCCAAAAGCTGCCCCAAATAAGTGCCTCTAAATTTTTGGCACACAATGTCGGTGTAATCGCAAGGCTTTTGATAGCCCAAGCCCCCAAAAACCACCGCACTATTGGTGTCTGTTTGCCCTATTTTAGTCGCTCCTACAATCAAAGTGCCGTTATTGAAATTTTGCACCACCGAATTGTTTGCGTTATCAATCAACTCGTTAATGTTTTTCCAATCGCTAGGCGTGATGAGCTTGGTAAGCTGGTTTAGCGCATCGCCTTTTAAATCGCTCAAACTTGAAAGCGAAAAATCATTCCCTAATATCTTTTTGATTTCAGGGTAGAGTTTGAGCGCCATTTGCCCTAACGCCTTGATATTGTTGAAATTATAGCCCTTGTTATAGACATGTAACGCGCTGATAGGGTTGCCTTGCGCGTTATAGGTTTGCGAAATGACAGAAGACTCAGAGGTTATATTGTTATTTTTCGTGGTGTTATTACTGCCGCTGGCTTGATAGGATTGGTTGGGGTTGTAATAGCCTTTCACGCTGCTAGTGAGATAAAACACGCCTTCTGCGTCATCGCTATAAGAATACACGCCATTAGCGTTGTTATAAACTTTTTGGTAGTTAAAGATTTCAGAGCCAATGTTATAGAGCGCGTTTTTAATGCCTGGGATTTGAGAGAGCGTAACGCTCAGTTGGTTATTTTTAAAGCTCTCGGTGATTTTTAGGGCGTTATTGAGAGGGTTAGTGAAACTATAAGTTTGGTTTTTAGCATCATAAATCCCGTCATTGATGCGCATGCCAAAGAAGCTGATACGCTCATACCAATTATTATTCATGTCCGCTTGAATGATGTTATACACACGATTTTTATTATCGTTCAGATCGCTTAGTAAATCAATGTTAGCGATATTCAAGCTCCCTTGATCGCTAAAAACAAGCTGGCTGTTTTTCAAATTCAGCACGCTGCTGTTGTTAGGGTTTAAGAGGTTGCCTCCCAAACTCAAGGGCGCTTTAATGTCAAGGGCTTGATGGAAAGCGATAGGGCTTTGAGAAAAAGCGTTATCATAGAAATTAAACGCCGTGTTAGAGGTGATAGCGCTAGAGCCTTGAAAATCTAAAGAAGAGTTATTGCTTAAATTAAACTGCCCTCCTAAAGAGCTCGCTCCCTTAAACACGATAGAGGAATTATTCAAACTCGTAGTAATATTCGCTGAATTGAAATTAACCGCCCCATTAAAATTAAGGTGAGAGCCATTACTCGCAATCAAGCTCGCATAATCGTTGATCGTGGCGTTGTTAGACACATTGATAGTGCTTTGGTTGAGGTTGAGCGAACTGGTGTCGTTCAAATTCAAATCGCCAGAAAGTTCTAAGGTTGAATGGTTGCTCGCATTGATTGAGGCGTTTTGAGAAAGATTGATCGCATTGGCTTTAATGCTGCTTGTCCCCACTGAAACGCTTAAATTGGAATTGTCAAACAACACGCTTTTAGCTTGCATTTGATACAAACCAGAGCTTAAATTAGAGCTGTTAGTGAAACTGATCGCATTAACGGCATTGAATTGAAAAACAGATTGCGTTGTCCCCACATAGCCTCTAAAAGAGCTGTTAGAAAAATCCAGATTCAAAGCGTTGAAACTAAAATTAGGGTTGCCTTTATTTTGCGCGGTATCGTCTATAAAATAGGAGTTTTGGGCTTGAATGTTCGCACTGTTAGAAACAAAATTCATAGAAGAGCTTTGCGTCCCAGCGGCGCGGTTATACAGAGTCGCGTTCGTTAAAAGAATGCCTTGAAGCCCGTTAAAATTAAGGCTCGCGCCCCCACCGCTAGAAATGCGATTCCCGCTTTCAATGCTGCCGGTGATGTAAATCTTTTGCGCTTCATAATGCCCTGTGATAAAGCCTATGCATTGCAAGTTCCAGCAATGCCCGCTCGCATCATTGCTCCCTGCCCCCTTATTGTCCCCAAAGCGAATGATCACACTAGATTGCGGCGCATCGCTTGCGTTCGTCCATATATTTTTAGCCCCAAAAACGATCGCGCTGTTTTGCCCGGTGAACGTTTGAGAAAATTCCGCTTTAGTGAATAGAGTTTTCCCACTCGCATAAAAATCAATGCTGTTGTCGTAATAATAAATGGTGTTGTTTAAATTCCCTAAATTATTGTTATAGCTATTAGGCATGTAGGTCATAAAACCGAGAGCGTTTTGATAATACAAATGATCCGATTTTTCCATATCCACATAATCAAACACCATGCCAACACCCAAACGCCGGATAGAAATGCTGTTTTGTGAAAAAATCTCTTGGAAATTGTAGGTTTGGTTATTGAAAGAATACACCACATCATAGACGCCATTACCCACGCTAGAAACGAGCTTTTCACTGCTTGCCCCATGCCCTTGGTAGTTGATGAGCTGCCATAGATTTTTACTGAAAGCGTTGTTGTATTCAATTTCTTTAGAAGAGCTTACAAGGGTGATAGGGTTGCCATTAGTGATAGCTTCACCAATATTAATCACCGAATGAGCGCTAAAAGCAATCGTTCCATCGCCAAAAGACAAAGGAGCGTTCAGGTTTTTTAAAGTGATGTTATTTAAAGTAACTTGCCCTTTCACGCTCGTGTTTGTGGGGCTGTTAAATACCACATTATCAAAGGTTGCATTCCCGGAAATATTAACAGAGCCGGTATTATTGAAATTAGCGGTATTTTGAGAGCCATTAGTAGAGTTCCCAAAAACAGCGTTCCCGGCGATTTGCAAATTTGAATTAGCGTTAGTGAAATCCCCCATAAACGAAGTGGTTGCGTTAGAATTATTGAAATTAAAAGAAGCGCTGTTGTTAAAGTTAGCGTTATTAAACGAAGCGTTTTTTGCGCTAATTTCAAACGAACCGCTATTGAACTGGTTGTTATTTGAAAAATTCAAGCTATCACCGCTGAATTGGTAACTCCCTCCATTAAAGTTGGTGTTTTCAAAAACCGCTTGCCCTACATTGAAAATGAATTTCCCATCTTTGGCTTGGTTAGTGAAAGTTGTGCCATACACCAAAAGCGTGCCGTTAGCGTTTAGGCCACTCAAATTCTGCGAATTGTCCATGTTTTGCGTGGAAAAAGTCATAGAGCTTGAATAAATCCCGGCGTTATGTTGCGTGATGGTAGCGTTAGCGATATTGATACTATCTACCCCATTAAAGACCAGATTGGCTGCCCCACCGGTGCCTATACGATTGCCAGAACGCAGATTCGCTGTGATATAGACATGATAAGCGCTATAAGTGCCGTTAGTCGTGCCTGTGCATTGGTAATAGGGCCAAGGCCCGCAATGCCCATTAAGAGCGCTCCCTGAAGTGTCCCCAAAAGACACCGTGCCGCTAGAAGAAACATTATGATCAGTCCATGTTGCGTTATACCCGATCACCAGATTACTACCACTAGCACTAAAGGTTTGTTTAAACGAGTTGGTGTAGCTCCCCCATATTTGAACGCTCGGCAAGTAATAAGTCCCGCTCTCTGTAAAGTTTTGAGATTTGGGGATGTAATATTTATGATCATACCAAGGCATGTCAGCATTAATATAATTTGAAGCGGATAAGTCAAATTTGGAGCCGTTAATGACAGGGGGTGGCGTGTAAGTCCCGCTCTCTAAAGCCTGGATAATAATAGAATCATGGCTAAAAGTTTCTTGCAGTTTGTAGATAGTATCCCCTATTTTGTAGCCCACTTGATAGACTTGTGGGGAGTCTTTAGTGGGTGCAGAGGGCGAAGAGTCAGCGGGTTTAGGTGTTGCAGCGTTTTCGCTCAAAAGCTGTCCGGTAACCCCATTGTAAGTGATCATATCCCACAAACCTTGAGCGAAACTTTGCGGCTTTGAAGGGCTTTCATTCGTTTTTAGGGCGTTTGTCAGGCCGTTGATTGCATGGTTTAAAAGATGATTATAAGTGATCCCACCGCTAGAATTTAAAATCGTTACGCTCTTCTCACTGCCTAAACTTGTAAGGTTAAAAGTCGTCCCTTGAGTGAGAGTGATTTTAGAACTCCCAAAATCAAGGGTTGAGCCATTGTTCAAGTCATTTTTACCGCTTAAAGTAACACCACCACTAATGATCATGTTGTTTGTATTAACAGAAGTGTTGAATGTCGTGTTATTAAAACTCGCATCTTTTTCTATAGTGATTTTACCAGTATTGTTAAAAGTGGCGTTATTAAAGGAAGCGTTTTGGATTGTTAGTTGGTGGTTTGAATTGTTAAAAGCTTGCTGGAAATCCACAAAGCCCTTAAGAGTAATAGCGCCACCACTAAAAGAGCTGTTTTGAATTTGGGGGTGCTGAGCTCTGTTAGTTGGATTAGTTTGGTTGTTAAAAGTAAAAGTCCCCCCATTAAAGGAGCTGTTTTGAAAGGTGGCTTGATTGTCAAAAGTGTATGTGGCGTTACTAAACGAAGCGTTATTAAAAGAGCTTGTATCTTTAAAAGTGAAACTACCGCTATTAAAAGCGGTGTTATTGGTAGCGTTAAACTCTTTATTGAAAGTGAATACCCCCCCATTCCATTTCGCCCCGCTAAAAGTGGCGTTCTCTTCAAAAGTGAAACTGCCGTTTGCGTTGCTAAAAGTCGTGTTAGTAGCGTTTGTCGTCCCTTTAAAAGAATAGCTAGGCCCTGAATTAGAGCAATTAGCCCCTACGCCCACACTGGCTAAAGAACTGCAAGTATTCCCACTTAAAGAAACCGAACCGATGGCAATAACGCTGTTAGCGTTGCCTATATTCACTTGCGAAGTCTTAAACGCGCTGATATTGGAATTGATATTGACCTTATTAGCGTTCAATTTTAAAGTGGCTATTCCCGTGTGCGTGCCAGCTCCCGATCCCACACGATTGCCCACTTCTACGCTGTTATTCACATTGATAGTCCCAGCGCTAAAAGTAATATTAGTATGCCCATTAGGATACCAAGAAGTGAAGCTATTCCCACTACTCGCACCTAGATTAAAGGTAGCGTTACTGCCTAATTCAATATTTAAATTCCCCCCATTATATTCCCCTCCGGTGTAGTTATACAGACCGCTTAAAAAATAAGTGCCGTTATCATTTTTTAAATTGGCTGTGATGTCTTGGTTGTTTTGAGAGTGGTAGTAGTTAGCCGCATTACCCCCTGCCCAAGTTTTTGTGATGAGTTGGTTTCCTGTGTATTGTTGTGTTTTTTCCTCCCATTTGTCGCAACTCCATAGAGCATACCATGGATGATGCACGCATACCTTTTGGCTTTTTTCCCCCCAACTAAACCCCAAAATATCCGTTCCATCAGCATACACCCCACTAGCAAACCCGCCAATCAGTAAAGGCATAAGCCATAAAGGACGCTTTAAGATTGTTTTTTGATTTTGATGCGATCGTTTGATACTTTTTGGTTTCTTTTTAAACTTTTTCATTAAATGCTACCCTCTCATTTCCTAAATAGTAACTAAAAATCCTCCCCTTTACATCAAAGCGCATTTTTTCCAAGCAAACGCCAAAAAAACAAAGCGCACACCAGCACAAACAATTCCTTAAACAGCCATTCGCTTTGAGCGTGCGAGCGGGCAAATTCAGTGCTTTGAAGCGCAACTTCGCCTATTTTTTGAGCGTTTAAAATATAAGGCGTGTAATAAAAAACAAAGAGAAAACACAACGCCCCTATCGCCACGCCAAGGATCAAATACACTAACGATCTTTTATAATAAATAAACGAAACGATTTCATAAAGTAACACCACAAAACCGATCGCGCCCAAAACATAATTGAAACGCACAAAGATTTGCGCCATGAGTTTCCCGCTCTCAAAGGGAGTCAGATTCAATTCGGGTAAAATGCTTGAAGCTTTGAAAACAATGGGTGCAACTATCGCTCCTAGAATGATCAAAGAGCCACCCAAAATACCTAAAAGAAGCAAATACACCCCTAAACCAAATTTTTTCATCTTCCACCTTTTTTAAGATTTTTGCAACAAATGGTTACAATCCTTAAACTGCCACACTTGAACTAAAGGCATAAAAAATTCTAAAAGGGCTTGAATGTCAGTGATCCTGTCTTTTAAACCGATAAACACTTCAATCTTCACGCCTTTTTCTAATAAAAGTCTAATTATAGAATCACTATACTTGTAATCCAATAAAAATTCCAATTCTTCTAAAGAACCCATTTTTTTAAAACGCTCCAATTGAGCGCTCAATCCCACTTCCTGATAAAAGTTGTCCATGTAGCTTTGCGGATCTTTTTGAAACGAAGAAAGTTGCAAGCGTTTGAACGCCAAACTCTTATGCGCTAACATGCAAGGCGAAAACAATAACAAAGAATTGATGCGCCGCTGTTGTAAGACTTCACTATAAGCGTATTCTATCGCCTTAATCGCCCCCATAGAAAAGCCTGAGATATCATAAGCCCCTTTTAAAAGCCACTCTTCAAACAAAACGCTTTCATTAACAAACCCAAAACCACTAAAAAAACGCATTTTCACCCGTTCAATAAATCATACAAATTGGAATGTTCTAAATATTCTTGCTCTAATAGTAGAGCGCTTAATCGCTTGCAAGCTGCAATTTGCGGCTTTAAAAACTCCAGTTGCTCTTCATAAAGAACGCTTAAAGACTCTTTTGTAGGGGCTAAAAGAAGCTCACTGGCCATAAATTCGTTCAAAAATTTCGCTTTTTGCAAGTCTTGTTTAGACAGACTATAACGCTCCTTATAAAGCAGCTCTAAAATAATCGTCCCGCTCAAATACACTTTAATATAATTTTTAATCTCGCTTTCGCTATGGATTTTATTCTCATTAAAGGCGATAAATTCCCCTAATATTGGTGCTTTATCAAATTCAATTTCTAGCCAATACGCGCTCAAGGCTTTCGCGCTTTGATACAAAGCGACTAATTCCTTTTGGTTTTCGTCTAAGGTTTGGGGCTTTTTCTTGCCGTAAGCGATCTTGTCTTTCACTTCTAAAATGTCGCTCTCAGTGATTTCGTTTCGTTGGTGTTTTAGGGCGTTTAGAGCGCTTTCATTGATTAAAGTCGCTAACATCGCCCCGCTAAAACCCACGCAAATTTTAGCGATCTTAAGGTAATTGAGCACATGCTTTTTGTTTTCTAACAGCTTTTCTAAAATGCTCTGCCTTTCTAGTAAATCCGGTAAAGAAATGAAAATGCGCCGATCAAATCGTTTGCTCCTTAATAGCGCTTCATCCATCACTTCCATTTGGTTAGTCGCTCCTATCACCACCACCTCATCGTTTTGCAAAAACCCATCCATTTCGGTTAAAAGCTGATTGAGCGTGGCCTCTCTTTCATCGCTCCTATGCCCTCCCCTAGCCTTACCCAAAGCGTCAATTTCATCAATAAAAATAATAGAAGGGGCATGCCTTTTAGCGTGCATGAAAAGTTCATGCACTTTTTTAGCCCCAGCCCCCACATAAATTTGAGAAAACGCGCTCCCGCTTTCATAAAAAAACGGCACTCTGGCTTCACTCGCTAAGGCTTTAGCGATCATGGTTTTGCCCACTCCAGGAGGCCCCACTAATAAAACGCCTTTAGGGAGGAAAATCCCTAAATCCTGGTATTTTTTAGGGTTTTTTAAATAATCTATCACTTCTAATAATTCTTCTTTGACTTCATCCACTCCTGCAATATCTTCAAAACGCACCCCTAGCGCATCGTATCGTTGGAATGCATTTTCTAATTCGTTTTTAGTCGCACTTTCTAAACTCATTTTAGTGTCCAGTCGTTTGGGCAAACGCCAAAAGATCCCAAAAAGCATGCTAGAAATGAAAAAAAGCAACGCCAAAAAGATTTTAGAAACCTTGTTTAAATTTTCTCGTTTTTCTACGGGCATGCTTTCTGGGATTTTATAAACCCTTAAAAAAGCTTCTTTGTTGGTTTTATAAAGACCCTTGTTAGCATAAAAATAATTTTCATCTTCAATTAGAGTTTGTTTAGGGTGAGACTGGATCACATAAAAAAAGTCCTTACCCGATATGAGCCTAGAAACATCGCTTAAGATTAAAAAAAGAAGCAAGCAAAAAGTAAGGATCAAAAACCCTAACGCCAAAACAAGCGAGCGGTTTTTGATGCGTTTAAAGGGAGCGGTGAGGTTTTCTAAAAATTTAGAAAACGGCATGATTTTCCCTATCCTTAATTTCATACTCTTTGATTTCTAAAAAACTAGCCCTTAAAGGCTTATCGCTTTTGATTTTAATGGGGTTGAAGAATTGATCTAGGGCTTTAAATTCGCCGTCTTTTTGCACTTCCACTAAGGCTTTTAGGGGCGTGTTGAGTTTGAGTTGCAATTGCCTGAACGCCTTATTTTTATGAAAAATCAAATCTTTAATCGCATTCAAACGCTTTTTAGAATCTTCCAAACTCACGCTATCATGCATCAAGCTAGAGGGGGTGTCTTTTCGTTTGCTGTAAATAAAAGGGTGGATGTGCGTTAAAGGCAAGCTTTCTAAATTTTTAAACGCTTTTTCAAAAACGCTTCCGCTCTCGCCCGGATGCCCTACAATAAAATCCGTGCCAATAGCAAAATTCTTAGAAGCGATTGTTTCTAATAATTCCCTATCGCTTTTAGTGCGGTTTCTTCGGTTCATTCTCTCTAGCATGAAATCATGGCTGTGCTGTAAAGCGATATGCAAATGTTTTTCTAAAAAATCCTCTCCTAAAAGCTCTAAAAATTCATCGTTGATTTGATTAGGCTCTAAGCTCCCAATCCTTATGCGTTTTAATCCGGTAATCTGGCTTAATTTTTTAATCAACCTTGCAATATTGCTTTCTTTATCTTTCCCATAGCTCCCCACGTTAGTGCCGGTTAAAACCACTTCTTGAACGCCTTTAGAGCATAAAAGACCCACTTGCTCTAAAATTTTCCTTTCTTCAAAGCTCCTAGCCCTCCCTCTCACGCTTGGGATAATGCAATAATTGCAATCAAAATCACAGCCTTCTTGAATCTTAATAAACGCCCTAGTCTTGCCCACAAACTCGCTCACCATCGTGGTGTCTAAGTGCTTGTTTTCTAAATTGTCATCTATGAAAAAACGCTTTTTTTCTTGTAAAAGCGCGTTAATCTTTTCTTTATTGTCATGCCCAAAAACACCCTTTAAAAACCCTTTTTCAAAAAGCTCTTTGCCTTGAGTTTTCACCCCACAGCCAGTAAATAGCACTTCTTTATTCAATCGCGCCATTTTTTTAGCGTAACTCCTTACCGCACTATCAGCCCCATTAGTCACGGTGCAAGAATTGATCACAATAATATCGGCTTCTTGTTCTTCTAAAATCGCGCTAAAATCCTTTAAATTCTCGCCCATCACTTGCGTGTCAAAAAGATTCGTCCTGCACCCAAAAGTTTTGAAATAGACTTTTTTCATTTTTGTTCCCTTTTATTCCCAAAGCCATCGCCTAGAGCATCAGCATCCACTTTAAGCAGCTTGCTGGTCGTATAAGCGATATGGATATTTTCTTCTTTCAAAAAAGCTTCAACGATTTCAGCCACAATCTTGCTCCTTAAAGACATGGTCGCATACGAATTGGTTTGATACCACACCGAGATTTTTATCCCGTTACTTTCAGGCATCAAAAAGCATCGTGGTTTCACGCTCAAACTCCTTAAAGAATACCGGTCGCGCATTTTATTGAGCTGTTTATAGGTGATATCCGTGTATTCTTTAGACAATTCTGTAGCGATGTTGAGCGCAATTTTAGAAGCTTTTTTAAAATCAGAATCAAATGTAACGCAAAAATCCACCCCATCCCAAACCGTTTTCATCCCAAAATGGCTGTAATTGGCGAACATGGTGGTGAAAATATAATTGTTAGGCACAAAGATAATTCGGCCCGCTCTCCTGTTATTCGTGTAAGTGGTAAAGGTTACGTCTTCTAAAATCGTAATGTGCAACATAGAAATATCCAACACATCGCCAATAAAAATATCCGTCCCCTTAGCGATACGAACCCTATCGCCCACATGCACGCTCCCCCCAATTAAAATGATAAACCACCCGAGCAAGCTCATGAACAAATCTTTCATCGCAATCGCTAAACCCGCGCTCGCAAAGCCTAAAACCGTTACCAAGTAAGTAACGTTTTCCAAATAAGAAAAAAGAAAAATTAAAATGATCACGCTCACATTCACGAAGTTAATGGCTTTATTCACGGTATAGACGCGCTCATTATTTTCAATGTATTTACTGGAAATGATTTTTAAAATCCACGCAAACACCACGCTCAAAAGGGCCGCTAAAAACACATAAATCAGTTTAAAAAGCTGGTTTTTAACTTGAGATTTGACAATACTAACGGCTTCATCGCTGTCTTTTTGGAAAATCCCGATCGTGGTTTTTAGAATGTTTTGAGCCCCTTGCAATTCTAAGCGTTTGGCTTGAGTTTGATAAATCTCATCGCTTAGTTTCGCGCTTTTATCCAAAGCGTGCCACTGATTTAAAAGCTGGTGTTTTTGATCTAAAAGCTTTAAAACTTCTTCTAAAGCAGTCTGATTGCTTTTGAGACTTTCATGCTTTAAACGCATGCTTTTAATGAAAGAAATGCCATCAATGATCGCAATAGGGTTAGCGATATTAGGGATATTGGGGATATTGGGGCGCTCTATCAAGTCCTTAAAAGGATTGACCCCGTAGCTTTCAAACATTTTTTGTTGGGACTCTAAAGCCTTTAGGGTATGCTCTAAGGTGCTAATCTTTAATAAATCCTTGCTTTTTTTATTTTTTAAGCGCCTTAATTCCTGCCTCACGCTCTCTTTTTCGGTATAAATTTGGTTGTAGATCTTGTAGTTTTCAAATTTTTTCAACCACACGTTATCGTCTTTGGCGAGTTTTTTATCCACCAAAGCCATTTGTTTTTGTATGGACAATAGCTCTTGGCTTTTATCTTCTGCTTGTAAAAACAAAAAACAAAAGAATAATAATACCCTTAATGCCATTTTTCTAACACCTTTATGATCGCTTCTTTAGGGATATGAGAGGCAACCTCAAACGCTCCAATGCCTTTAGGCAGAATGAATTTGATTGTCTTATTTTCGCTTTTTTTGTCTAAAAACAAGCGTTCGTAAAATTTTTGAATATCGGTGATTTTGTAATGGAATATCAAATCAAATTTTTTCAATAAATTTTCTATGCGTTCGTATTCTTTTAAAGTGAGCATGCCTAAAGAAAGGGCTAAATCATTAGCCATGCGCATGCCAATAGCGATCGCTTCGCCATGCAAAAATCGCTCGTAATTGGTCTCGTTTTCTATCGCATGCCCAAAGGTATGCCCATAGTTCAACCCAGCCCTGATGTTTCGCTCTTTTTCATCTTGAACAACGACTTGAGCTTTGATACTGACGCTTTGAAAAACCACCTCTTCTAAACAATCTTTCAAATCCTTTGTTTCTAATATTTCTACCAAGTTTTTATCAAAACACACCGCCATTTTAATGATTTCAGCAACCCCTGCTTGAAATTCCCTTTTTTCAAGGGTTTTTAAAAAAGCTAAATCAATATAAACCGCTTTAGGCTGGTGGAACGATCCGATTAAGTTCTTACCATAAGGCGTATTAATCCCTGTTTTCCCTCCCACGCTCGCATCCACTTGAGCGAGTAAAGTCGTAGGGATATTAATAAAATCAATCCCCCTGAAATAAATACTGCTCGCAAACCCCACCATATCGCTTATCACTCCCCCACCAAGGGCTATCATTAAAGAATGGCGGTTTAATTGCATTTCAAAGGCGTTGTTTAAGATGCACTCTAATGAATGAAAATTCTTGTATTTTTCTCCGGACTCTATCACGCACACTCTGACTTCTAAGGCTTTCAAGCGTTCTAATAAATAGGGCAAATGCAACCCGGCCACGATGCTATCGCTAATGATGAGGGCTTTTTGTTTCAATTTTATTTCAGGCAGTTCCCCCAAAAACACTTTATAGCTTTTTTCTTTTAAAGGGATTACAATTTCTTGCATTCTTTCACTCCGCTACAGGGATAAAAATTTGAGGGTTATCATCGTTTAAAAACGCTAATTTTTCCACTTTAGTGGATAAAAACCACCAAAAGCGCGTGTGCGTGATGCACTCTTCAAAAGGCATGAAATGCAAAATGGGATTTCTTAAAGAATTGAGATACATGATAGGATTTTTAATATCGGTTTGGAAAATCTCAATCTTGCGGTTGAGCGTGTTGGCTAAATTTTCATAATGATTGACAATCTCGTTTTTATAGCGCTTGTTAGGGTCAAAATCATAAAGCAACAAGCCCAAATCCATTTGCATAGACACATCAAAGATCACTGAAGACATGTCCTCATTAATATCCAAGCTTTCATTCAAAACCACCACGCTTTGAGAGGTTTTAGACAAACCGGAAGTGTTGGTTTTATAAACCGGGGTGGCTGTTTTATGCAAGGCCTTTCGGTGTTTTTTAGACAAAAAAAGCTCTCTGCCTACCACGATTAGGCCCATTTTTTTTTGGTGGTCTTCATGGAGTTTTTGGATAAAACTTTTCCCGTAAAAATCAAAATTCACTTCAATGCTTTCGGTTTCTAGCGCTAAAAATTTATGGTAAAACTTAGGGCTAGTGGGGTGTAAAACCTGAATGTAGAGCTTGTAGCTCTTTAAATGTTTGTGCAAAAACAAGGCTTGATACACATCGCGCATCATCGCTTTTCTGTTCTGCAAACGCATATCAATGTATAAATAAATGCTCTTACCAAAGGGGGCTGGGAACTGCCCCACATTGCTTTTGACTTGATGATACACCGCGTTTAAAATTTCCGGATTGCCCGCCACTAAAAGAATGTCTCGCGGCTGGATAACCAAAGATTTAGTGGAAAGCAACAAAACATCGTTGCGATAAAGCCCCACAATCCTATATTCTTTTTGCCTGATAGAGCCAATATGCCTGTAAGCAAAAATGCTCCCAAAAGGCACATCAATCTCCATGATCTCGCCCTTGCCTAACCCAAACTCTCTAGGGGTGCTAGGGATATTAGGCAAACGAGAAATGAATTTATTGGCTAAAACTTCAAATTCATCAATCAAAATAAGCTTTTCATCTTTATTTTCTTCATTATTTTCTAAAGTTTTTTCACCATCTTTTTTCACGCTCAAAACCACGCGCATGCGTTTGAAATGGGTCTGAATGATTTTATGAATGATGCGCTGTTCTTTAAAATCTTGTATGATTAAAAACGCATCGCTCACCTCATCGTTTAACACTTGCAAAAGCCTGAAACTAGAAGTCGCATCAAAACAATAAAAAGCGAAAGTGCTCGGGTAGTTTTTAGGGATAAGGCTCTCATTTTTGACAACCACTATATAAAAATTATGATTAGAATAATGCCTTAGCACCAAGTCTAAAAAATTTTTTGCTACAATGCCATCTAAAATAAGGGCGATTTTTTTCAATTCCAAACTTCCTAAAAAATGATTACGCCATTATATCCAAGATTAAGGCTTAAACGATGGATTTTCAACTCCAAGCGACTGACAAACACGCGCGAGCTGGTCTTTTAAATTTAGCCCACTCTCAAGTAGAGACACCCATTTTTATGCCTGTAGGCACGCAAGGCTGTATCAAATCTTTAGACGCTATGGATATGCAAGAAATTTTAGGTGCTAAACTCATTCTAGCCAACACCTATCACATGTATTTAAGGCCGGGTGAGAAAGTGGTTGAACAATTAGGGGGCTTGCATCGTTTCGCTCAATTTCATGGGAGTTTTTTAACCGATAGTGGAGGGTTTCAAGCCTTTAGTTTGAGCGATAATGTCAAATTGCAAGAAGACGGGATTGTTTTTAAATCCCATATTGATGGGAGCAAGCATTTATTCACGCCCGCTAAAGTTTTGGACATTCAATATTCTTTAAATAGCGATATTATGATGGTTTTAGACGATTTAGTGGGCTTGCCCGCTCCCTTAAAGCGCCTTGAAGAATCCATTAAAAGAAGCGCTAGATGGGCGAATCTTAGCCTAGAATACCACAAGCAAAAAAACCGCCCCAACAACAACCTTTTTGCCATTATCCAAGGTGGGACGCATTTGAAAATGCGCAGCCTTAGCGTGGGATTAACGCATGAGGGTTTTGATGGCTATGCTATAGGCGGTTTAGCGGTGGGGGAAAGCGCAGATGAAATGCTAGAAACCATCGCGCACACCGCCCCCTTGCTCCCCAAAGACAAGCCTCGCTACTTAATGGGCGTAGGCACGCCTGAAAACATTTTAGACGCTATCGGTTTAGGGGTGGATATGTTTGATTGCGTGATGCCCACCAGAAACGCCAGAAACGCCACCCTTTTCACGCATTTTGGCAAGATTTCTATCAAAAACGCGCCCTATAAATTGGATGATACCCCTATTGAAGAAAATTGCGCATGTTATACTTGCAAACGCTATTCTAAAGCCTATTTGCACCATTTGTTTAGGGCTAAAGAACTCACTTACGCTCGTTTGGCCAGTTTGCACAATTTGCATTTTTATTTAGAGCTGGTTAAAAACGCCAGAAACGCCATTTTAGAAAAGCGGTTTTTGAGTTTTAAAAAAGAGTTTTTGGAGAAATACCACTCCCGCTCTCATTGAATGAGTTTTTCTTAAAATAAGGCTTTAGTTTTTAATTTTTACTTAAAACAAAACCCTATCTTTGATAAATCTCAGGGTGGGTGCTTTTAAAACGCCTATGGAACCAAAAATAACTTTCCGGATGCTTTTTAATCACTTCTTCGCACAAACTCGCTTGGGCTTGCGTGCATTCTAAAACATCGTTCTCAGCATTATCGGTGATTTTAGAGCGCATACTCGGGTAATAGGTCGCTGTGTAATGCGAATAATCGTCATTAAAATCAATGAATACCGGCTGAATGTCTATATTGTAACGGCGCGATAAAATAGAAGCGATCGTGGTGTGCGTAGCGTCTTTATTGAAGAATTTCACCACCACCCCATCTTTAGGCGCAACATTTTGATCCACTAAAATCCCCACAAGGCCATTGCCTTGATTATACATTTTAATGAGTTCTTTCATCGCTCCCACTTTATTGACAAAACGCACCCCAAACGCCTCTCGCCTGCTCATGATCATGTGATTGATAGGAGCGAATTTAGTCAAACGCCCCAAACACCCCCTACCATAGTCCTTATAATATTGCGCTAAAGTCGTGCCTACCGCTTCCCAATAGCCAAAATGCATGCATAAAGTGATCGCTTGGCCTTCCTTGTTTAAAGACTTCCACACATTTTCTTCATTGATGAGCGTGAAGCGAGCGTCGTATTCATCTTTAGGGATAAAGATCACTCTAATGGTTTCTAAAATAATGAAAGCAAAATTTTCATAACCCTTTTTAATAATCCTTTTTTTCTCTTCTTCGCTTTTAGAATCCCCAAACACAAAATCCAAATTGGCTTTAGCGTCAAAATAACGGCGCCTATCAAAAGTTTTCATGAGCCACGCCACAGCTTTGATGCACCTTAAAAACCACAAATGAGGCATTTTGGCTAAAATAAACCCCAAAATATTCACTAAAGATTCCACGATAAAAATACTCAAAATGCGCAGTTCTGTTTTAAAACCCTTGTCGCCTTGTTTTAATATTTTTTCGTGTATGAGTCGTTCTTTATAAGTCATTCTTTTTCCTTTAAAATGTTTAAAACGCATTCTTTAATTTTTTTAGGCTCTATGTTTTGGATAGAAAAATCCTTTTTATGGTAGTTGGCGTTTGAATTACCGGTGAGCGAAACATTGATCGGGCTTTCTAATTTAAAACGCTCCATGGGCGTGTTGCCATAAAGGGTGATGCTGGGTTTTTGCAACGCCCATGCTAAATGCGTAATACCCGTATCGCCCCCAATGATCAAATCCATTTTAAAGAGCAACGCCTTAACCTCGTTTAAAGTGAGTTTGGGGAGCAATAACACATCGCATTGGTTTTTTAAAGCGCCATAAAGTGCAGTGGCTTTATCTTCATCAGCATGCCATAGCAAGCAAATTTGAAAATTTTCTAGCATCAAAGCCAGCTCTTTAAAACGCTCTATGGGGTAGGTTTTATTGATTTTAGAAGTTTCTAAAACAAAAAGGATTTTTAGCTTGTTTTTATTCAAATTTAGTGCATCAACTTTTGGAGAATCTTGGTAAGAAAACACTTTAGATCGAGAGCTTAAGCCCTCTGAAATTTCTTCTGAAATTTCTTTTTGGGGCAAGTTTAGGGCATGAGAAAGGAGCGTGAAATTGCGCTTTAAAACAGGCTCATTATAAGCGATAGAAACTTTTTGCGAGTAAAAAAACGCGCTCAAACCCTCTCTAGCCGAAGTGCAATCAAAGCCGACTTTTTTAGGGGCTTTTAACATTTGAGTGATGAGAGCGGATTTGATCAAGCCTTGCATGTCAATGACTATATCGTATTCATAAGCCCTTAAAGATTTAAAAAGTTTGAAAATCTTCAAAGGGTTAAAGGTCGTAAGAGTGCTTTTTAAAGCGATGGGGTGTAATTTATCAATATAAGGGGAATGCTCTAAAATCGCGCCAAATCTTTCATCCACGAACCATTCTATTTGAGCGTTAGTAAAACGCTCTTTAATCAGCGTTAAAAACACCGCGCTCACGATAATATCCCCAAGCGCTGAAAGCCTGACAATCGCTATTTTCAAGCAAACTCTATCATCAAAGGAATGGGCTTAACGAGTTTAGGGAGCATCTCTTTAGCCAAGTAAAGCGCACCATTAGAATGGATCACAAGCTTGTTTTTTTCTAGCGTGTATTTTAGATGATGGCTGTCTGTCAGGCACAAATTTTCGGCTAAAGAAAGGATGAAACTCAGCCATTGTAAGGTTAAAAGGCTTGGCATCATCGCGCTCATGTGGGCGATAGCATTGTCTTTAGGGATTTTTTTATGGCTGAATTGCGCCAATAAGCAAATGATCGCTCTATCTTGGTGGCTAAAGCCATAACTCAAAGCGTTTAAAATAAAATACGCGCTGTGCTTGTGGGCCAAATAGACGCTTAAAATCTTACCCATGCTTGCTAATTCCCCCGCAATCTTTAAATGGAAAAGGTATTTTTCATCTATTTTATGCAAAGGCGATAAGGCTTCAAACAATTTCACGCATTCTTTTTTGACCTTTTGGCTGTGTTTTTCATGGGGCAAAAAGCGATCTTTTAAAGAGATGAGAGAAGGGTTGATATTGGGGGGGAATTTATGGTAATGGTTTCGTAATAAATCGCTCAAAAACACGCCTTCTCTCACCCCTACCCCACTAGTGATCATTAAAGAAGTTTTTAAATGCTCCAAAACGACTGATAAAATCAACGCCCCGCTCCTAATGCTATCCAAACGCTCTTCATTCACCCCTAAAAGCCGTAATTGATCTTCTTTGAGCGTAACAATCTTTTCAATGAACGCTAAATTTTTATGTGCATCTATTTCATAGCCATGCAAAGAATCAATAGGGTAACAAAAGCGTTTCATCAGCACCTTACTCAACGCCCTAATCGTCCCCCCCACCCCAAAGGCGTTTTTATGCTTAAAGGGCAGTTTAGAGACCTCTTTTTGGATAAAGGCTTTAGCCAGTTTGACCTCTAAGTCTTTGTCTAAAAACATTTCTTTAATGCGGATCGTGCCAACATCAAGCGAGATGAGATCTTTAATCTTGCCTTTTTCAATCAACGCGCACTCGGTGCTACCCCCTCCAATGTCTATCGTGATCCCTGAATTTTTATGCAACAAATTCGCGCATGCGATCCCGCCATAGAGCGCTTCTTTTTGCCCATCAATGATTTTGATTTGCAAACCGCAAGCCTTTTTCACCCTCGCTACAAACTCTAACCGATTAGGGGCATCGCGCACCGCTGAGGTCGCCACGCACAGGATTTTTTTGCTTTTGTATTTGAGGGCGATTTCTTTAAATTCGCTCAAGGCTTTAACGGCTCTTTGCATGGGGATTTCTTGTAAGATTCCATTAAACGCATAACAGCCCTCTGAAATCCTAACCTTAGACTTGGTCTCAAAAAGCAAGTAAAACCCAAACTGGCTCGTCTTTTTAAAGACAGCCAAACGCACTGAATTAGAGCCTATATCAATCACGGTTGTGATTTTAGCCATTGCTAGCCTTTAGTCTTGCTCTTTTAAGATTTCGTATTTGTATTTCAATTCCTCTTTGCTCTCTGCGTTGTTAGGATCCGGTAAAATCGCATCTACAGGGCATACGCTCACGCAACGAGGCTCATCATCATACCCGTAACACTCCGTGCATCGATCTGGATCAATATTATAAATGGGATCGCCCTCTTCAATCGCCTCACTAGGGCATTCTTCTCTGCAAGCATCGCATGCAATGCATTCATCATTCACCAATAATGACATGACTAACTCCTTTTAAAAAGTTTGAATACGATTTTTACTCTAAATTAGCTTAAAATTCAATCTAAAAAGACTATTTTTTTTTGATTATAAGAATGGGGGACTTTTTCTAGCACGCCTAAAACCCCTAAATCTTTTAAATGGGTGTAATCTGGCTTGTGGGTTTCTACAAACACGCCTAAGCCCAAACGCCAAGAAAATTCTACCATGCCTTTTAGATCTTCTTTTAAAAGCTCTTCATCTAAAATGACCCCATCAGAGCCTTGAACAAGCGATTCTAAAAGCTGGTAGTGGCTGATGAAAAGATCCTGATGGACAATCAAAGAACTCGCATGGCGGCGCAATAACCCTAAAACTTCTAAATCAAACACGCTTGGCACGCCTATTTCGTATAATCCTTTGAAATTGACAATGACGCAATCGGTGCGGGTGTTTTCTTTCAAAATCTTTTCTAAAACCTCATCAGGGGTTACAAAAACACAATCTTTAGTTTGAGGAATGACTCTAGGCAAGTAAGGGTTATACGATAGGCTTTTACCCAGCATTTCATAAGAGAGCATGCCCTCTTTTAAGGCTAAGCTTTTTTGTAAATTTTCTAAAATCCCTATTTCTTGCATTCTTGAATGATCTTATTGTGTTCTTTTAATTCGGGTTCGGCTTGAATAAACTCTTTAGCGATGCTAGAAAAGATTTTTTTAGCCTCCAAACAATTCCCTAATTTGTAATAACCCCATGCTAAAGAATCCAAATAAAGCACTGATCCAGAATCTAAGGCTAAGGCTTTCCTCACAAAATCCATGCCCCTTTTAATATCTAAGTCATAATCTATTAAGGAATACCCTAAAAAATTATAAAAGAAAGCGTCTTGCGCGTCTTCTTTATCTTTAGTTTTAGCAAGCCAAGCTTGGCGCTCTTTGGTGGCTTGCTCTAATTTTTGAATAATGGGCAACATCTCTTCTTTGGTGAGTTTTTTCTTATTCGCGCTCAAGCTTTCATAATGATAAATCGCCTCTAAGCCTAAGAATTTAGGGTCTTTTCTTTCTTGATAGATTAAAGAAGCCTGTTTGGAAGCTTGATCGAATTTTTTTTGCGCGGTGTATAAGTCTAGCAACAAACGCCTGTCAAAGGGGAATAATTCTGCGATTTGCTGGGCCTTATCAAACTCTTTTAACAAGATTAATACCCCTATGTAAAATTGGGCGTTTTGAACAATAGGGTTTTTTTCATACAAACGAGCGAAAGTCGTTTTAGCCAAATCAAGCTCGTTAAATTGCGTGAAGGTGTTGAGCGCTTTTTGGCACAATTGCTCTGAGCAACCATACCTGTCTATATGAGATTGCAACAAATCCAAGCCTTCTTTTTTGCGGTTTTGCAAAAAATAGATTGTAATGAGTTTTTCTAGGCTGTCTTCATCATGCACTTGGTTATAAAACTTATTCAACAACGGGAAAGCCTTATCCAAACGCTTTTGAGTCAAATACAAAGTCCCTAACACATTGTCTGTGGCTATGGTCTTTTCTTCTTTACGGATTTTGTGTAATAGTTCAATCGCCTTATCAATCTGCCCCATTTGCGCATAGCCATCCACTAAAATCTTATTGATAGAAACATCGTTACGATTATTGGTGATTTTTTGATAGAGCATGGCTAAATGCATAGCGGTTTTAATGTCCCCTAAACTCGCCGCTGAAATGGCCGCTTCTTTAGCATACACCACTTTATTGGTTTGCTTGTAAAGATTCATATACCCTTTTTGAGCGGCTGCAAAATCCCCTCTATGGAAAGCGTCTGAACTCAACAGGATTTGATGATCTTCTGAAAGGGTTTCAGCCTTAAGGCAAGAAAACAGACTAAAAAACAATATATTTGCTAAAAATCTTTTCTTTGTTTGAATATTCATTATTTTATTTCCTTTTTTGTGTAACTAAAGTGAATTTTAGCGCACTTTAGTTTCTTTGGTTTTTTGTGTGATGCCCGGACAGCTTTGACAAAAAGCTTCTTTTTGCTCTTTAGAGAAAGTTTTCACGCTCTCCCAAAAAGGAAAAGTTTGGCATTGCTTAGGGCGCACGCTATAAATCTGGCATTTTTTCGTCTCCAAATCCAAAAACACGCACGCCAAACCCAACTCTTTAGCGTCTTTTTCTAGTAAAGAGAACTTATACCCCACCTTTTTAACGTATTTTTGACTGAATTCTTCTAATTCTAATTTTAAAAAAGCGCTAATTTGTTGCATTTCTTGGATATTCAAAAAAATATACCCGCTTTCTCCCACGCAACACTTTGCCCCACAACCCTCGCATGCCTTAGGATTAAAACTGAAATCAAAATCTTGCATTAAACTACCCCTATCCTATTGGAGATCAATACTCACGCTAAATTGCACCAACAACCCTTCATCATCTTTTGAAATTTTTAAGGGCAATTGGCTTTGAGCGCTCGGTAAATACTTGTTGATTAGGGTGAAAAAAAGATAGGTCTTTTCCAATTCGCTCGCTCTGGCCATGATAAAAAATTGGGTTTTTTGAAGGGGGTTTTGAGAGAGCAAGGGTTTGATTTTATAGGCATCAAAACATTTTTTTAAAATCTTTTCTAAAATCCGCCTGGACTCTTCATCATTAAAAATCTTTAACAAAGATTCGCTGGTTTCTTTTTGATTGCGATAGTTTGCTAGGGCTGTTTCAAAATGCCTTTGTGCGTATTCTAAAACGCTTTTTTTACGATTTTCTTCTAAAAGGATTTTTTTTAATTCCAGCATGCTAGGCCATAGAAAATACTCGGTGTTCAACCAACCCAATAAGGAAAAAACCCCTAAAAAAACGAGGTTTTTAATGATAAACCCCACATCGCCTGATTGCTCTCTGTCCAGGTGTGAAAAATGCAATGGTTTCATTTAATAGACTCCGGGTTTTTTATCAGTAAGGAATTAGAAAAGTTAGTGGAGACAAAATTAAACCACCCATCGCTTAAAGGGAAAAATTCCGCCCTAGAATAATCAAACATGGGGTTTAGTTTGTTTTGAAACAAAAAATAAAAGGCTTCTTTAGAAGGGGTTTTACCGCTAACCACCACGCTTTGCTGGTCTATTTCAATGCTATTAATAGTGATGGAATCCGGCACAATATTTAAAAGCCCTTGCAAAACATCTCGTATATCATCGTTGTAATTCAAACGCTTTTTGGCTTCTTTAATGAGTTTTAAGGTTTCATCAGTCTTAACCTGTAAGCGGCTGATTTCATGGCGGTAGAGCCTTTCTTGGATCATCAAACTAGACGCGTTGTCTTGAGTGCTTTTAATAGCGTTATGCATAAACCACACTAACCCCCCTATTACCACAAAAGATAAAAAAATGTAAAAAACCCAAATTTTAGAAAGCTTGCTGATAAGGTATTTCGCTCTTGGCTCAATGTAACTAAAACGCATGCTTTTCATTCTCCATGCGCGCTAAAATGTTCAAGCGCTCCACTAAAGAAAAATCAAGCCTATCCACTTCTATCATCAAAGTTTCTTGCAAATGCATTAACGCTTTGTGGTGGATTTGACAACTGTCTAAAACAACCACCTTTTCTACAAAGTCTATCTCTCTAGAATGATAGACGCTGCGCAATCCCTCTTGCAAAACATCTGCAATTAAGGGGATATTCGTCATGCCTTCAATCAAACTATAAGCGTCCTCATTCTTTTCTTTACTATCCTTACTGCTGTCTAGGCCTATCGCTTCTTCAAGGCTGTCAATATCTTCTTGGATTTCACTCAAAAACAAATTCACAGCCTCATTATCCATTTCCATAGAATCCTCTTCCTTGCTCTCTATAAACTCTTCAGGTTGTTCTTCTAAAAACACGGATTTGGCTAAAAAAATCTCTTTTTTATCCGCAATCAAAAAATAAAATCTTGAACGCTCCAAAAGCAAATACAACAACGGCTTATTTTCTAAATTATCACGCACAAAATCATAAATAAGGCTAAAAGGCGAAAACAAAAAATCCACATCCTGGATTTTAAAACGCTTAAAATCCTTTAAAAAATCCTTAGATTCCACATAAACGCAATACTTTTGATTGACTTCGCAAGCATGATAATCTTGATTTTCTTGTTTGATTTGTTCAAACGCCTGCTTTTCGCATAAAACCTCTTTAGCCTTACTCATCGCGCTGAAATAAGTGTAGGGGTATTTTTGGCTATAAGTTCTGGCGATTTTTAAGGCTTGAATAGGGACTTCACCATTTTTAGTCTCCACTTTAGTCTCAAAAGTTTTAAAAAATTTCTCTTTAATGCGGTGGTTTTTAACCCTTAAAATTTGAGCGGATAAAAGATTGTGATCCACATTAAAAGAGATATACACTTGAGAGCAAAACCTCTCTTTAAACGCTTTTTTTAACCCTTTAAGCACCCAAACCCCTTTGAGATTCTTCAAATCCAACAGAATCCATGCGCGTCTTTAAATATTCTTTAGCCCTTGAAAGTTCCCATTCTTTAGGGATGATTACAGATTCTAGCATGTAATAATGCACTTCGCTAAAAGGCTTAGGGATTTCAAATTGATCCCAAGTGTTCAACCGCCATGCGTTTTTACAAACCACCCGACAAACGCTAATCCCCACGCCTGATTTTTGAGCTAAAGCGATCACCCCATCCGCTATGCTGTGCCGTGGGCCTTTGGGGCCATCAGGAGTGATAGCGACATCGCAACCTTCTTTCAAGCGTTTAAGCCCCTCTATCAAAACCTTAACCCCTCCTTTTTTGCTAGAACCTCTAATGTTTTTAAAACCAAAGCTTTCAAACAAACCCGCCGCAATAGAGCCGTCAAAATGCTGGCTTGCGATCACATAAACAGAAGGTTTTTCAAGCCTTAAATACGCAAACCCGATCATGCCAAGCTCCCCATGCCAACAGCTTACAATAAAGGGTTTTTCTTTTAAATTTTGAGCTAAAAAATAGCGGTTTTTACAAGTTTTATGCAACAACCAAAGGACTCCAAACGCCAAACGAGGGACAACCTTTAAAACGATATTTTTCCTGAAAAATTTTAAGCTCAATTCTCGCCTTTAAACCCGCTCTTCATTGGTTATTTTTATTAGTTGCCTTTAATGGCCGCTATCAAGCGCCCTTTGGAATGAGAAATAATCTCCACTTTTACAAGCTCGCCCGGGTTTCTTTTTTCTTTACACGCTACTTCAATGAATTTCCCCGTATCGCTGCACCCCTCAAAACCCGCAATTTGCCCATCAGCTTCACGCCTATTTTCCACCAACACCACATGCGTTTTACCCACTTCTAGCTTGGCTTTTTCTTCTAAAATTTCTTTGTGCCTGTTTTGCAACCTCTCCAACCTTGAAGATGAAACTTCTAACGGCACTCTCTCCTTCCAAGCTCCCGCCTCAGTGAAAGGGCGTGGGGAATAAATGAAACTATAGAGCGTGTCAAAGCGCACTTTTTCTAGAACCTCCATCGTGTCTTCAAAATCCTTATCGCTCTCATTAGGGAAGCCTACGATAATATCCGTGCTGATACCCACTTCAGGCACTAAAGCCTTTAATCTCTCCACCCGATTTAAAAACCACTCTTTACTATAACCCCTTCGCATCATCTTTAACACCGCACTAGATCCACTCTGTAAGGGCATGTGGATACTCTTGCACACTTTAGGGTTTTTGGCAAAGCGTTCTAAAAATACATCATTCATGTGCAAAGGGTGAGGCGAAGTGAATCGTATCCTTTCAATGCCTGGAATTTCGCTCAATTTATCCAACAAATCGCTAAAATCCACTTTCACATGCTCGCTGCTGAAACGAACGCCGTAATTATTCACATTCTGCCCTAAAAGCATGAGCTCTTTAGTGCCGTTATTCGCCAATTTCTCAGCTTCTCTTAAAATCAAATCCATAGGGATAGAAATTTCTTTCCCCCTAGTGTGCGGGACAATGCAATAAGCGCATTTTTTATCGCAACCTATAGAGATGTTTAGTAACGATCTAATTTGAGCCTTTTTTTCAAAAAATTCAAACGCATACGCGCTTTCATCATAATCAATCGCCACTTCAACCGCTTTTTCTTTATGGATCACTTGAGAGATTTTAGACACATTCCTAGCCCCTAACACAAAGCTCACGCTTGGGGCTTTTTTCAAAATATCCGCTCCCATGTGGCTTGCGGTGCACCCGCAAACCCCGATTTTGGCGTTGGGTTTTTTGATTTTAGCGAATTGCCCGATTTCTGAAAACAATTTCCGTTCAGGTTTTTCGCGCACGCTGCAAGTGTTGATTAAAATCAAATCCGCTATTTTAGGGTCATTGGTCTCTTTATAGTCTAGTTTGGATAGTTCGCTTAGTAGATGCTCGCTATCCCTAGAATTCATGGCACAACCCATGGTTTCAATATAAACTTTCAATACAAGCCTTTAAATAATGTGCAATTCATAAAGAAAATCTTTTTCATCAGTGCTGACCCTCACCTCATCTAAATAAGCCGTATGGCCTTTTTCTTTGAAAAAATCCACCGCTTTGAGCATGTCTTTATGGGCGTTTGTGGGGGCAAAATAGAAAATAGAACGCTTGTCTTCACTGAATTTGTGATACAAATCCTCTAATTCCACGCTCTTAGCGTCTGATTTTCTTGTATTCTTGGCTAAAACTAATTTCATTGACTCTTTCCTTAATTGATTTGGATTTCCCATTTTAACGCATTCTGTCTTTAAAACAAATTAGATCACCCTTTTCCCCCCTAAAAACAAGCGCTCCACTTCTTTAGCATGCAATAAAAATTGCAAGATCGCTTGCTCTTTAATGAATTTTTCATTAAAACCAAACACGCTCAAATCCGCTCTCTTATTAGCTTCTATCTCGCCATTATTTAAGGCTAAAGCTTTAGCCCCATGCCTAGTCGCCCCTAAAAGAGCGATCTTAGCTAATTCTAATAACGGCATGTTATGGGTGAGCAAAAACGCCCTCAATTCGTCTAAAAGACTCAAAGAAACGTTGGAGCTCAAGCCATCAGTGGCCACGCTCACGCTCAAACCAGCTTCTTTAGCTCTCTTTAAATCCAACGCTTTCCCACTCAACAAGCGGTTAGAAAAGGGGCATGTGATTAAAAAAGCGTTTTTGACTTGAGATTTAATCCTTTTTAACGCTTCTAAAGAAGCGAACTGGTTATGCACAAATAAAGTGTGCGTGTCTTCAAACATGTCAATGTAATCGTTCGCGCCCTTATAGAGCGATTTAAAATGAGACTCTTTTAAAAAATGCTGGTAAAAATTTTCAAACCACCCTTTAGAATTTTCTACCCATTCTAACTCTTCAAACGATTCTAAAAAATGCGTAGAAAGCAGGCTTTGTGAATCTTTGGCCAATTGGATAACGCTCAAAGCCATGTCTTTTTGGACCGAATAAGGAGCATGCACAGCGAGAGCCGCTTTAAGCTTTGCATCTTCCAAATCTTTTAGCTCTTTAAATTTCGCCTCAAACGCTTTTAATTTTTCTAAAGAATAGCTGCTCCCTAAAAACTCTAAAAACACGACAGCACTCAAGGGGCTTTCTTTTAATAAATCAACTTCTATCAAGTGGTTAGAAATCGCTCCCACGCTCCCCACCCCGCTTTTTAATTGCGTGCTGATAGCGTTTTGAATAGCCCCTTGGCAATTTTCTAAAATCGCCCCCCCATTGTTTAACACGCTCCCTAACCAACTAGAAAAACTCCCGTAATTAAAACTCGCCTTGTTGTTGGAAAATTCAAAATGGGTGTGTGCGTTGATAAAAGCGGGCAACAGAACGGAATTTTCAAAAAACTGTGCCTTTAAGTGGGGGTATTTAAGCGTTAAACTTTGATAATCGCCTATTTCAACAATCTTTTCATCAAAGACCACGCCATAATCTTCTAACACTTCGCACTTTTCATTGCATAAAAAAACTAAAGACGCTCCTATGATTTGCATGCATTCTCCTTAATAAATGTGGTTTGCCCTTTTAAGATCATTCTTTGCACTTCGCCATACAATTCCAAACCATAAAAGGGCGAATTTTGATTACTCACTCCTGTTTGAGCGTTTAAATCCACGATCATCAAATTGGCTAATTGGTTTTCTTTAATCTCGCCTGCATTGAGTTTTAAAAACCTCGCTTGATTGATTGCCATGACTTTAATGAGCTGTTGGAAGCTGATAACCTTTTTTTGAACTAAAAAAGTATAAGCCACGCTAAAAGCGTCCTCTATGCTCTCACACCCAAACGCGCTTTCTTCAAAAAGCTGTGCGTTAGAATTTTTAAAAACATGAAGGCTTGTGAGCATGGCGATTTCGTTATTTTTTAGGGCTTCTTTTAGGGCGTTTTGACCTTCCTTATCCCTTAAAGGAGGGGCGATTTTAAATCGTGGCTCATAATCTTCATACACGCTCTCATCTAAGATTAAATGGCTTAAGGGCGTTTGGGCTTGTAATTTCGCTCCTAAATCATTAAAGGCTTTGATGAGTTTGAGCGTGGTGATACTATTCACTTTATCTAAAAGCATGGGGATTTGTAACGCTCTAGAAACTTCCATGAAACGCACCAAGTGCGTGTTTTCAAACGCATTGTCTACAAAATTCTGCCCCAATTCATAGGCTAATTCCCCACTATTTAGGGCTTCAAAAGAATTTTCTAAAGAGACTAAAAGGGGTAAGTTGTAAGATTTAGCATAATGGCTGATGAGTTCTAAAAAAGCGTCAGATGGCGCGATTAAAATTTCCCCTCCTTTATTTTTAAGCGTAGCGATGTCGGCTAGTTGGTTGTTTTTAATTGCCATAATATTTTTAATGCCGCTTTGATCGCCATTGAAAACATTGAGTAACCCTACCCCCCCTTTAAAAGCCTTCTGTTTTAAATTTTCATAACCCTCCAAACCAGTAACGCTCAAATCAATGAAGCTTGGCAGCACGAATAAATCCCTGCACTCAATCACTTCTTCATTTTTGGTAGGGCTTAAGTTTTCTTCAATCTCTATAATGAGAGAATCTTTTAAGCGGATATCCGCTCTTTTTAAAACTTCATCATCATAAAACGAAGCGTTTTTTAACAGCATCAAACTCTCCTAATTTTGTAAAAAGTTAGTCAAGCTTTCTAAAGAATTTGTCATGATCAATATTCCCATTAAAATAAGCACCAACCCTGAAACGATTTCAATTGCGCGGTTGTATTTCTTTAAGGATTTCAAAAATAAAAGTGCTCTTTCTAGCATTAAAGCCACCAATAAAAAAGGGATCGCCAAGCCCATTACAAACACCACCATAAGGATTAGACCATAAGCGTCCTTACTCGCGCTCATGATCACAATAGAAGTGAATATCGGTCCGATGCATGGCGTCCAGCCTAAAGCGAAACTCATGCCCAAAAGAAAGGGGTAAAAGCGCTGCATGCTATTAGATTTGCTCGCTAAACCAACGCTTTGGGTTTTATACAAAAATGAAAAACGAAACACGCCTAAAAAATGCAAACCAAAAAGGATCACAATCCCCCCAGCGATATAATTCACCCAGGCAAACGAAAAGCTATGGATGAGCTTGGCCATAGACATGCCCACGCCCAAAAACACGAGCGAAAACCCCACCACAAACATCAAGGATTTTAAAAAAACCGAAACCCTTTTAGCCTTACCATCTTTAATATCCTCTAAAGAAATTTGAGAAATATAAGACATATACGCCGGGATTAAAGGCAACACGCAAGGGCTTAAAAAAGTTAAAATCCCGGCTAAAAGCGAAGTTAAAAGAGGCGCTGTGTCAAAGAGATTAACAAGCGTGTTATCAAACATCATTCAATCCTTTTTTCAAAATAACCATTTCTTATTTTTTTAGGATAACCAAACTTCACTTAATCTTAGGCACAATTTCGTTATTTTCTACCACAAACGCCACGCTGTCATTCTCTTTAATTTTATCCTCTAAAATGAGTTCAGCGAGCTTGTCTTCTACCATTTCATAGAGCGCGCGCTTTAGGGGTCTAGCGCCATAGAATCTGTCAAATCCCGCTTCGGCGATCAATTCTTTTGCCTCTTCGTCTAGGGTTATATTAATGCCTCTTTCAAGCGCTTTTTTTTGAATGTTTTCAAAGAGTATCCCCACGATATTAATGATAGCATGGCTATCTAGGGCGTTAAAGGAGATGATTTCATCTAAGCGGTTTAAAAATTCCGGCTTGAAAAATTGCCTCAAGCTCTCTTTAATCGCCTTTTGTTTATCGGCTTCGCTCAAATCCTCTTCTAAAAGCGCGCCGCTAGCCACATTGCTGGTTAAAATCAAAATCGTGTTTTTGAAATCCACCCTCACGCCCTTACTATCGGTTAAATGCCCTTCATCTAAAACCTGCAACAAGAGGTTAAACACATCCGGATGGGCTTTTTCCACTTCATCTAACAGCACCACGCTATAAGGCTTTCTGCGCACCGCTTCGGTCAATTGCCCGCCTTCTTCATAGCCCACATACCCAGGAGCAGCCCCAATAAGACGGCTGATGGCGTGCTTTTCCATGTATTCGCTCATGTCAATTCTTATAAGATTTTTATCGCTATCAAATAAGAATTGCGCCAAGGCTTTAGCGCTCTCGGTTTTACCCACGCCTGTTGGCCCTAAAAAGAGGAAACTCCCTATAGGTTTATTGCTATCGCTAAGCCCGGCCTTATTCCTTTTAATCGCTTTAGCGATCGCTTTAATTGCTTTTTCTTGCCCCACCACTCTTTTTTGCAATTCGCTTTCAATGTTTAAAACCCTATTTTTTTCGCTTTGGAGCATTTTTTGGACTGGGATATGCGTCCATTGGCTCACGATCTCAGCGATGTTGTTTTCGGTTAAAGCGTTTTGCAACAACGCCCCGTTTTGTTGCATCGCTTCCCATTTGTGCTGCAATTCTTCTTCTTTCTTTTTGTTTTCAGGGATTTTAGAATATTCAATTTCACCCGCTTGCTGGTAATCCCCATTGCGCTTAAACCTCTCAGCCTCTTTTTTCAAGCTTTCCATTTCCATTTTCAAGCGTGAAATTTCTTTAAACACTTCTTTTTCGTTTTCAAATTGCGCTTCTAATTGGATTTTTTCTTCTTTCAGATCGCTCAATCCTTTAAGGATTTCTTGCATGCGTTTGTGATTGCTTTCTTTTTTTTCCATTTCAAGGGCTTGTTTTTCCATTTCCAGTCTTTGAATGGAGCGCTTAACGCTAGAGAGTTTGGCCGGCTCTGATTCCATTTGCATTTTTAATTGAGCCGCCCCCTCATCAATCAAATCAATCGCTTTATCGGGTAAAAACCTATCGGTGATATAACGGCTAGAGAGTTTAGCGCTCGCTATGAGCGCGGAGTCATTGATGGTGATATTATGGTGCGTTTCTAAAGTTTCTTTCAACCCCCTTAAAATCTGTAAAGCTTCATTGATGCTAGGCTCATTGAGTAAAATGGGTTGGAAACGCCTTTGTAGCGCCATGTCTTTTTCAAAATACTTGCGGTATTCTTTTAGAGTGGTCGCTCCAATCGTGTGCAATTCTCCCCTAGCGAGCGCGGGTTTTAAAATATTAGCCGCATCCATGCCCCCCTCACTAGCCCCAGCCCCTACAATCGTGTGGATTTCATCAATGAATAAAATCACATTCGCGCTTTTTTTAACTTCTTCAATCACCTTTTTCAAGCGCTCTTCAAACTCGCCTCTGTATTTCGCCCCAGCCACCAACAAGCTTAAATCTAAAGCGACGACTCGTTTGTTTAAAAGCGTTTTAGGCACTTCCTTATTCACAATGCGTTGGGCTAACCCTTCCACAACAGCTGTTTTCCCCACTCCAGGCTCACCCAATAAAATAGGGTTATTTTTTGTTTTTCTTATCAAAATTTGCATCATGCGAATGATTTCTTCATCCCTCCCGATCACGGGATCCAGCTTATTTTCTAGGGCTTTTTGCGTCAAATCAATGCCAAATTTTTCCAAACTTTCCAAATTAGAATCATCGTTTTTACCTTGAATAGTCGCACCTTTTCTTAAAGATTCTAAAGTTTTTTGCAATTCCTTAGTGTCTAAATAAGGTTTTAAAACGCTTTCAAAAAGGCTCATATTCGCCAAAAGATACACATCGGTAGCGATGAAAGAATCGCCCCTTTTAGCCATCAAGCCTTGAGCGTTTTCTAAACTTTGGATTAGAGCTTGGTTTAATTGGATATTTTGCTTATTGATTTGTGAAACTTTAGCGAACTTATGCAACTCGCTTTGAACGCTAAGTTTTAAAGCTTGAATATCCACAGGCATTTTTTGTAAGGCTTGAATGAGAATGCCTTGGGAGTTATTGAGCATGGCAAAAAGCATGTGCAAGGGCGTTACTTCAGCGTTTTTATGGTGTAAGGCTAAAGCGAGCGCGCTGTCTAAAGTCTCATGCAATTGGTCAGTCATTTTTTCAAATAAATTCATTATCAATCCTTTTTGAGTTTTAAAATCTTTACTATTTTACACTATTTTAACCCTCAAAGGTTTTTAAAACGCTCACACTAACGACAAACTCTCCAAAATACGCTTTTTAGACAACTCGCAATATTCTTTTTCAATCTCTAAACCCACGCTAAAACGCCCTAAAGCGTTGGCTTCTAAAATAGTCGTGCCAGATCCGCTAAAAGGATCAAAAATCGTGTCTTCCAAAAAAGAAAACAATTGGATGCAACGCCTGGGTAATTCCCTTGGGAATGGGGCTGGGTGCTTTAAGCGCTTTTTGGATTCGCCGCTAAAATTCCAAAGCCCGTTCGTGTAGAGCAAAAATTCCTCTCTACTCATCGTAGAAGTTTGTTTTTTTCGTTTGTATTCGTTTTTATAAAAAACGACGATCAACTCCACAGGAGCGATCGCATAGGGCGCGCTAGCTTGCAGCCAACTCCCCCAAGCGGTGCGTCTTGAAATATTGCTTTCATTCCAAATGATCGTATTTTGGTATTTCCAACCGCATTCTTTAGCCACTATAATAATATCAGCCCCTAAACTTTGCTTGCCATGTTTATTTGTATCTAAAGGGACATTCAAGCACAATCTCGCCTGTTCCTTAACCCAAAAATAACAATTTTTAAGCCAATTTTTGCACCAACTCAAATAATCATCATAAGCCCTAAAATCATTGCTCCCCTGATATTCAATGCTCAAATTATAGGGCGGTGAAGTAACGCACAAATCATAAAAACCTTTTTCAAAAGTCTCTAAAACGCTCGCATCACCATGGTATAAATCCAATTTTTCCAAACTGAAATAAGGTTTCATAAAAGCCTTTTTAAATCTTCTAACAAATTCTCTATGCCCTTAATTTTAGGGCTTTGATCAAAATGGCTTTTGGCTAAATAAAGGCCATCTAATTCATGCTCCATGACGATCCTAGCTTTTTTAGGCTTGCCTTTAAAACTGATTTCATCATCGTTATCCGGTGTTATCATGAAAACTTTAATGTGAGAAGTTATGGGCGATTGTAAAAGTTTTAATTTCCAGTAAGGCGTTTCTGTGAAACGCTCTCTAAACGAATTTTTTACCGATAAAATCGCTAGAATTTTGATATTGTCCTTGTTGGTTTGATAAAGAATAATATCTGGCAAAACGCTATATTCTCCAAAATGCACCAATAAAGCCCGTTTGACTTTATCCAGCTCGCCATTAATGCGCTTAGCCCTTAAGATTTTATCATTCGTCATTTTGACATTGTTTTTAATACAAAAATCTTTTAATAAAAGTTCTATGATTTTTTCTAACGCCCTTCCAACCGCGCTGACAAAGCCTTGTCTGACCAAAATACTAGCCTCTTCCTTGCTTTTATTTTGCTTCATATAATCGTTCATTTTATGGTTTAAAAAGCGTTCTTTTTCTTGCGCGTAAAAAACCTGCAAAAACTTGTAAGGCTCAGGGTATTCTCTCATAAAATCTTTAAAACGCTCTAAAATTAATATCGGCTAAACTCAATCCAAACACCTTAATCCATAGAAATCCATCAAATTATAATACAAAACTTTTTTATAATGGCTGGTGTTTTAAAATCCCTTTGGCTCTATATAAGGGATTAAAGAGAAGAGTTATTTCAAAATACCCTCTATCCTCTTAAGAGTTTTGCCATAGAATAAGTCTAAAACGATAAAACAAAGTTTTAAGAAGCAAATTTTTTTAAAAACAAACACCAATATTCACTAACCGCACTAATCGCTTAAAGTCATAAGTCTTGATAGTGATTTTCAAACCCCTACACCCTATCCACGCTCAAAATTTCAGCGCTCGCTCTGGCTTTTTCATTGTTTAATTCAATTTTATCGCCCATTTTTAATGCCTCTAATTCTATCGCTTGATCATTCTTACTCACAAACGCCCCGAATTGGGGCAATTTCAAATTTGCGTAAGCGAGTTTGAGGGCGTTTTCTAGCCTGTTTAAGCGCTCTGTTTTAGTTTGTAAAAAAGGGCTTGTTAATGCTTGAATAGAGATTTTTTCTAAAAGCGTTTTTTTAAAGCGTAAAAATTCTAGGGTTTTATTGTCTAAAGCGATTGTTAGTTTCTCTAGTTTTAAAGCGTTTAAATGGTGCTTGTTTTCAAAACTCAATCGTTTCAAAGAAGCCGCTAAATGCTCTAAATGCGCCTTTTTTTGATGGAGCAAAGTTTTAAAAGAGCGGCGCAATTTCACATTAAACCCATCAAGTCTTTGCAACCACTCATCGCTACTAGGGAGCAAGATCTCCATCGCGTTTGAAGGCGTAGAAGCCCTTAAATCCGCCACTAAATCGCTCAATAAAAAATCGCTCTCATGCCCAATAGCTGACATGCTGAAGGTTTTAGCCAAATACAGAGCATCGGCGATTTTTTCATCATTGAAAGAATACAAATCCTCCATGCTCCCCCCACCCCTAGCCACTACAATCGCATCAAAAGCGTTTTTTGTGTCATGAAAACTATCCGCATAAGCGATGCTCTCCACCACGCTTTGAACGCACCCTTCCCCTTGCATTAAAGTGTTGATACAGACTAATTCGCATATCGGCCATCGTTTGGAAGCGATCTTTTTCATGTCCGCCCAAGCGGCTGAATTTTGAGAAGTGATGACTGCCACTCGTTTAGGAAAATGCGGTTTGGGTAATTTATTCGCTTCATCAAAATAGCCTTTAAGGCGTAATTTTTCTTTCAATTGTTCTAAAGCTAGGGTTAATGAACCTATATCTTTAGGCTCTATTTCAAAGCAATTGATTTGATAATCCCCCCTTGGAACATACACGCTAACACCCCCAAAAACAACCATTTCCTGCCCTTCTTTTAAAGCGAATTTGATCCTGTTAGCGTTCCCTTTAAACAGCACGCATTTAATAACCGACTGGCTGTCTTTGAGCGAAAAATACGCATGGCCGCTCACCTTATGGATAGTCAAATTACTCACTTCCCCTTGAACCCTAACTTGCAAAAAAGTCGCTTCTAAAAGGGCTTTGATTTGCACATTGATTTCGCTCACGCTCAATACATGCATCAACTCCCCCTTTTATAGCAAACGAGTGATGTCATTGAAAAGCCCTAAAAACATGACAAAAACCAAAAACCCCACCCCCACTAGCCACAACGCATTTTGTATGGGTGTTGGCAAAGCGATATGAAAAATATTTTTAAAAACAACCCCTAGCATTTGCGCCCCATCCAGCGTTGGAATGGGTAGTAAATTTAAAATCCCTAAATTGATAGACAAAAACGCCCCAAACAACAAAAGCATGCTCACGCTATTGGCATGGCTTAACGCTCCCACAATGCCTATTACCCCACTCAATTCCTTAACTGAAGTGCTCCCCATAATCAAACGCCTTAAAGAATCCACAATCAAAACAACGCCCTCTTTAAACCGACTCAAAGCCTGCTTGAACGCCTGAATTAGGGAATAAGAGACAACGCCCATTTTTTGCATGTCCGGTTTAATGCCTATCGCTTTGTATTGGATGATTTCATTAGGATCATTAGATTCGCTTATTACCGCCACGATTTTGGGGGTTAGGCGTTTTTCTAAAATCCGGTTGTTTCGCTCTATTTCTAAAATTAACTCGCCTTGAGAGCGTGCCACTACGCTTCTAATCTCTCTAAAACTCGCTATTTTTTGATGGTTGATAGAAAGGATTTTATCCCCCTTTAATAGCCCGGCTTCTAGCGCGTTTTTGTCTAAACCGCCAATGATGGGCAGTAAGACTTTTTCCCCGCTCAATGCCAGAAAAAAATACACTAGAATCGCAAAAAGAAAATTAAAAAACGCCCCCCCAAACAATATCCATAGCTTTTGGAAAGGGCTTTTTTGCACGTAGCTATCATTCGCTTCTTTTTCTTCATTCACTTCTTTTTCTTCTTTATCCATGCCCTTTAATTTCACATAGCCCCCAAGCGGGATCAAAGACAAAGCGAATTGCGTGCCAAAAAGCTTAAAAAACCAGAGTTTTTTACCAAAACCAATGCTAAAGACTTCCACTTTCACCCCACAAATCCTAGCAATAACAAAATGCCCTAACTCATGGACAAAGATTAAAAACGCCAGCATTAAAACCGCTACAATGAACATCATACCCCTGTTGGCTCTTTGGTGTTAGGATCTTTTAGGGCTGGCTCTTTAGGAGGCGTGGGTGGTGTGGGGGGCGTGGGATCTGTGGTTTTTTGGTTTTCTTTATTTTCTTTATTTTCTTTTGGGGGTTTTTGCCACAACTCTGTCAAAGCCGCCGCTTTTTTAGGATCCATTTTGGCTAGAATTTTGCCTAATTCTTGAGGTTTTAGCGCCATTAAAATTTCTAAGGCGTTTTGAGTGGGTAGATTTTCTAAAATCAGAGCCGATTTAGAATCCTTCATTTTAGAATAAGTCTCGCCAATCTTGCTGTCTTTAGCCTGCTTGATTTCTCTTAAAATATCTTCATTTTCTTCTATCAAATTTTTAAGGCGTTTCTTTTCTTCTGTTTGTAAGGTTTTAAAGGCTTCTTCTTTAGCCGCTAAATTTTTCAGTTTTTCGTCTATTTCTTTTTCTTTTTGGTTTAATAGATCGCTTTTTTCATCTAAAAGGCGGGCGTTTTCGGTTTGCAAGATCCTTAAAGACTGCTCTTTTTCGCTCAATTGGCGCAAATCGTCTTTCAATTCGGCTTTTTTAGATTCAAAAATCGCAGAGCATTGCAACAATTCTTGCGCGGCTTCTTCGCTAAAAAGCGCTTGTAAAATCAAGCCCATTAACAAGATTTTACGCATGCAAGCCCCCTTTTTGCCAGTGTAAAATCATGGCGTTTTCATCTAAAAGGGCCTGCTCTTTTTTTTCCAAATTTTCCTTTTCTTTTTGTTTTTCATTTTCTAAAATGATTTTAGCTTTTTCTAACTCTTGGTTAGCCAAAAAATAATCTTTTTCTAAAACTTTTAAATCCTTATTTAAATTCTCGCCCTCTTGTTGGTAATATTCTATCTCCATTCTTAAAGCGCTTTTTAATTGCTGGGTTTGTAAAAAAGGCTCATTCCCCCCAACTCAGGGTTTTTAAACGCGCTCAATTGGGCTTGTTTGTCCAAAATTTCTCGCTCGTTTTGTTGCAATTCTAGGCGTTTGTTTTGGAGTTTTTGTTCTATTTTTTCTAACGCAAGGGTTTTTAATTGCACCAACACAGAAGCGAATTTTTTCATAGAAAAATCGTGTCTTCTCTTTCAGGGCTTGTAGAAATAAGGCCAATTTTCACCCCCACTTCTTTTTCAATAAAACGAACATACTCTCTAGCGTTTGGCTCTAAATCGTCTAATTTTCTCACGCCCGCGCTTTTTTCCCAGCCTTTAAAAGTTTGATAAATCGGCACGCAATCTCTCAAATCGCTAGGGAAAGCCTCTAATCTTTCGCCCTTTCTTTCATAAGCCACGCACACCTTAATCGCATCAATCCCGTCCAAAACATCTAATTTCATTAAGGCTAATTGCGTGCAACCATTCAAAGCGCAAGCGTATTTTAAAGCCACCAAATCCAGCCACCCGCAACGCCTTGGGCGCTTGGTTGTCGTGCCAAACTCCGCGCCCTTAGTCCTTAAATGATCGCCCATGAGTGTAGTGTCTTCGCTAGGGAAAGGCCCGTTACCCACACGAGTAGAATAGGCTTTTGTGATACCTATGACTTCATTGATCGCTTTAGGGTTTAAGCCGGTGCTAACGCATGCGCTAGCGCTCGTGGTGTTAGAGCTTGTTACAAAAGGGTAAGTCCCTAAATCAATGTCTAAAAGCGTGCCTTGCGCCCCTTCTAGTAGGATTTTTTCACCCTTTTGGTTCGCTTCTATCAGCATGCTTGTGGTGTCTTTGATAAAGGGGCAAATTTTTGGAGCGTAAGTTTTAAAATACTCCCTCAAATCTTTTTCGTAATCCTCGCCCAAATCATACGCTTCTTTAAAAGGCTCAATGGCTTTGAAATGCGCTTTTAGTTTCTCTTCTAATATGGTATCGTCTAATAAATCCCCCATTCTTATCCCGCTCCTCGCCATTTTATCCTCATAGCAAGGGCCTATGCCTTTTTTAGTCGTGCCGATGTTTTGAGACTTTTCTTTAAAAGCGTCTTTTTTGGCATGATAAGGCAAGATCACATGGGCTCTGTCGCTGATAAACAAACGATTTTCTAAATCCTCAAACGCACTGATTTCTTCGCACAAATCCTTAATACTCACGACCACCGCGCTAGAAATGATGTTCTTGCATTTGGGGTATAGCGCTCCTGAGGGCATTAAATGCAAAGAATGCTTAACCCCCTTATGCACAATGGTATGCCCCGCATTATGCCCGCCTTGATAGCGCACCACAAAGTCATAATCTTTAGCGATCCTATCAACAATTTTTCCCTTCCCCTCATCTCCCCACTGAATCCCCACAACGACATCTGCCATAAAATATTATCCTTAAAACAAAGTAGATTGGATGGTCTAAAAGCTTGTTAGAATACCAAAAAAAAGTAAAGAGCCTCTTTATAAGCCCTAAAAAGAGCTTAAAAGCCTATCGTGTAATTGATATAGAACGCATACAAACGCCTGTAATCCACATCAGCCCCATTGGCCCTCAAATACCTTTGATTGATAGCTGGGATTTTCACGCCAAATTCCATACCATGCTGAATGCTTTGGGACGCGCTCAAAAACCGGCGGTGCATGGTGCTGGCAAAATGAGCCCTTAAGCCCAAATTAAATAAAAATTGGAAATTCGTGGGAGTGGGGTATTCTTTAAACGAGTTTTCAATTTGGCCTCTTAAAGAGCTATCCCAAGTGTTACCCGCTATTTGAATGCCCCCAAACACCCCCACATTCAAGGACTGATCGCTAAAAACCCTTCTAAAGATATTCCATAAAAAGTCTGTGCCAGCGCCATAAGTAAAGATATTCGCCTTAACAGCGCTGCTAAGACTGCCCAATTGCGTAAAGCCATAATCAAAGAAAGCGTAATACCGTAAGCCTATATTCTTCTTGCTCCCAAAAAATTGCTTATAGCCCACTTGAACGCCAAAGCCATTAATAACCCCATGCTGAGAGCTTTTGCCTGGCCCAAATTGGGGCAAGTAGGGCTCATCGTAATTATTCAGCATCCCTCCTAGCTGTTTTAAATTCTCTTGGTAAGTAGCGATTCGATCCGAGATGGTTTTCACATCCTTTTGGAGCATTGATCCTGCACCACTGTTCTTCAAGTTTTCTGCAATTTGGCCTAGCTTTGCTGAAGAAGTGTCATTAAAAAGCTGCATTTGGGCTAATAGCCCTTTTAAAAACACCGAATTACTATCCAGATTCACTCTCGTGAGCGCGTTTAAAAGCGCCACACTCTCCGTGGCTAAGAGACTGAATTCACTTTGAGAACCATAGAGAACTTTTATAATTCCCACGTATTCAGGAACGACTCCATTGTTGCTGCCATTATTACTATTATTAACCAAGTTATACAACACATTGCTCAAATACACTTGCAAGGCTTGAACGCTATAAGCGTTTTTATTCGTTTCAAAGCGTTGCTCAATTTGGGGGAGTATTTTTTTAAACTGGGTTAATTCTGCGTTATTGTTGCCAACAGTTGTATTAGTATTGATAATTTGGTTGCCTATCCCTAAAAGAGCGTCCATGGTCGTGTTTGTCGCTAAGGCTAAAAGCCCATTACCCCCTGCCATACCCACGCCCACTTGGCGGAAATCATCAATGACATTATTCCTTAGGGTGCTGCCTTTGTTATTGATATTTTGTTGTGCGCCGCCGATTTGATAGCCCACTCCCATATAAAAACCATCGTCTTCAGCTAACGCCATGCTTAAGGGAAGGCTAAAAAGCAGAGCGGTTTTTAAAAGCCCTTTTTTGAGTGCTTGGTATTGACCTTTTTTCATTCTTGTATTCTCTATCTCTTTTGTATTGGTATGTTTCATCAAGAGCCTTCCTTAAAAACCGACTGAATAGCCCACATAGAAGCTAAAATTCCTCATATAGCTCGCGCTTGAGCCTTGGGTTGCAAAATATTTATGAGCGATAACAGGGATTTTCACCCCAAATTCTATCCCTTGGTCTAGCCTGTGCTTGTTGAAATTGGTTTTTGCAAAGTTGGTGCGCACGCCCAAATCAAACAAGAATTGGAACGAGCTAGACTTGACATCAGGCCTTTGCCCGCTCAACAAGTTCGTTACATTAGTGCTCCAAGTTTGCCCTGCGATTTGAGCGCCAAAGAAAAGGCCGATTGTAGTCCTTTCCCTCCTTCTAGAGCGTTCATACACATTGTATAAAAAATCCGTTCCTACCCCATAAGTAACAAGATTCGCTCCCACTTTTAAATTCGTATCGCCAAAGTTCGCATAGCCATAATCCAAAAACCCGTAATACCTTAAGCCAATATTCTTCTTATGGGTGAAAAATTGTTTATAGCCCATCTTAGCCCCAAAGCCGTTCATGCTCGCTGACTGATAATCTTTGAGAGAAAAGAGATTAGGGATATAAGAAATCTTATAAAGAGAACTAGCCGAAGATTCAAACTGGCCTAAACTCGCGTTAATAATATTTATGACTCTATCTAGCCCTTTCTTATAGATAAGCTGATTCCCACTAAAACAAGACGATGCACTGCTACAAATATTTTTTTCAATAAAACTCCCTAATCTCAAAGTCTCACGATCTAAAGAAATCCCGCTCTTAATCAAAGCGTTGAGTTCGCTCACCGTAGAATTAGCCCCTATCAAGCCCGTTTGCGAAGAAAAATTTTGCATGCCTGTGGCAATATCGCCCACGCTCACGCCATTATACGCTCCATTAGTCCCGCCTGCGCCTAAAAGCATGACTTTCATAATATTTTCGTATAGCTGTTCGTTATTGTTTTGTTGGATTTTGCTCAAATCCACTTGCCCTAAAGCTAAAACGATGTTTTGAGCCACTAAGAGCATGCTATCAGTGATACCGACTTCTTGACCCTTCACATCCACCACCAAAGGCTTAATGACACCCTGATTGGCGTATTGCTGGGATAGATCCAATAGCTTTCCTAAAATCCCTAGAGATTGTTCTAAATTGACTAAGGCTTGGTTTGGTTGTGCTTGGTTTGGTTGCGATGGTTGCGTTTGTGAGCCGTTTTTCAGGCTTTCACTCAAAAGAATTTTTGTTTTATTCCCTAAAATATCCAAATAATAAGATAAGGGAATGGCAGAAGTTTGCAACCTCACAGCCCCATCTCTGATTAACTGCTTTAATTCTTGCGCTTGGGTGAAGCCTGGATTTTTCAATTCCTGTCTGGCCAAACTCGTTTGATAATCTATGACAAAAAACGCCCCATCTTCTTCAGCGTTACACAAAGACATGCCCGCTAGTAAGGAAAGAGCGATCGTTTTTTTAAAGGAGTGGTTTTTCAAAAATATCCTTTTTGCTTTGATAAGTGATTTTACTTAATCCATAAAAGAAACTTTCTAATTTTAAGATAATCATTCTTAATTTGCTATTAAGTGTTTCAAAAAAGCATCAAATTGACATCTTTTAAGCAAAATGTTATAATGCTCGCTTAATTTTATTTGGGGTGTTAGCTCAGTTGGGAGAGTGCAACGCTGGCAGCGTTGAGGTCAGGGGTTCGAACCCCCTACACTCCACCATCATTTATTACGCTTATCCTTTTTCTTTATTGATCAAACCCGTTTTCTTGCTAGTATTACCCATAATTAATTATAATCTTAGGAATTGTTTTTCATCAAGGGAGTTTGAGCGTGAGCAGTTTGTTTAAAATGCGCATTCTTAGTTTCAAAAAGAATAAGCGGGCGGTGTTTTCGCTCTATCTTTTTATCGCTTTATTAGCGCTTTCTCTTTTAGCCCCCTTGTGGGTGAATGATCGCCCTTTATTCATCTATAAAGACAATAAAGCGTATTTCCCCATGTTTAAAAATTATGCGGAAGTGGAGTTTGGAGGCGATTTTTTCACCCCTACGGATTATAACGATCCTTATGTGAAAAACACGCTTTTAAAAGACGCTTTCATCATCCATGTGCTCATCCCTTATAGCTATGATACGATCATTATGGATTTAGACTCGCCTGCCCCCACCCCCCCAAGCTTCAAACACCTTTTAGGCACAGACGATCAAGCCAGAGACGTGTTAGCTAGGCTTGTTTATGGCTATCGTGTTTCGTTAGTGTTTGGGATTTTACTCACCCTTTTTAGCGTTCTTATTGGCGTGAGTTTGGGAGCGTTTCAGGGGTATTATGGAGGGTTAATAGATTTAGTGGGGCAAAGGTTGAGCGAGATTTGGAGTGCCATTCCCATGCTTTTTTTACTCATTGTAATTTCTAGCGCGTTCAATTCTAATTTTTGGATCATCTTGTTTTTAGTCTTGCTCTTTAGCTGGATGGGGCTTTCTCAAGTCGTGCGCACGGAATTTTTAAAAGCAAGGAATATGGACTACACCAAAGCCGCTAGAGCGCTTGGGGTGAATGATTTAAAAATCATTTTCTACCATGTGTTACCCAACGCTTTAGTGGCAACGATCACTTACATTCCTTTTTTAATGGCGGCTAGCATTTCCACTTTAGTGTCTTTAGATTTCTTGGGTTTTGGCATGCCTATAGGGAGCGCGAGTTTGGGCGAATTGGTCAATCAAGGCAAGGATAACCTCACTACGCCTCATTTAGCGGTTGTAGCCTTTGTAGCCATCAGTTTGTTGCTTTCTGTTTTGGTGTTCATTGGCGAAGGGGTGCGCGATGCTTTCAACGCTAACATGCTCAAATAAGGGGGTTACATGCTAGAAATCAAGAATTTAAACTGCGTTTTAAACGCGCATTTTTCGCTCCAAAACATCAATATTTCTTTAAGTTATGGTGAAAGGGTGGCGATCGTGGGCGAGAGCGGGAGCGGTAAAAGCTCTATCGCTAATCTCATCATGCGTTTAAACCCTAGATTCAAGCCTCATAATGGCGAAATCCTGTTTGAAACAACCAATCTTTTAAAGGAAAGCGAAGCGTTCATGCAGCATTTAAGGGGGAATATTATCGCTTACATCGCTCAAGACCCCCTATCCAGCCTAAACCCCTTGCATAAAATCGGCAAGCAAATGAGTGAAGCCTATTTCTTACACCATAAAAACGCTTCTCAAACGCTCCTTAAAGAACAAGTTTTAAACGCCATGAAACAAGTCCAATTAGATGAAAAATTTTTGGATCGTTACCCTTATGAATTGAGCGGAGGGCAACGCCAAAGGGTGTGTATCGCTATGGGGATCATTAATGTGCCCAAACTGCTCATTTGCGATGAGCCTACCACCGCGCTAGATGCACAAATCCAAAACCAAATTTTAGACTTGCTCAAGCAATTGAGCGTGGAAAAAAACATCGCCCTTTTATTCATTAGCCATGATTTAAAAGCGGTTAAACGATTGGCTGATAGGGTTTATGTGCTAAAAAAAGGCGAGATAGTAGAAACCAATTCCACCAAAGAGCTTTTTAATGACCCCAAGCACGAATATTCAAAACTCTTGATTCAGGCTTCAAATTTGCCCGCTAAAAACTTAAAAGCGCTAGACGAGACGCTTTTAGAGGTGAAGGATTTTAGCGTTTATTACTTGCAAAAACGCTTCTTTAGATCTTCTTTAAAAAAACCCCTTATCGCATCAGTGGATTTTTCCCTCAAAGCTAAAGAAAACATCGGCATCATTGGCGAAAGCGGGAGCGGGAAAAGCTCTTTAGCGTTAGGGCTTTTAAAACTCGCTTTAAATAGCGGGGAAGAAAAGATTTTAGGCCAAAGCGTGGGGCTTTTAAATTCTAAGGCGTTCAAACCCTACCGCAAGATCTTGCAAATGGTGTTTCAAGACCCTTACGCCTCATTAAACCCTCGCTTAAGCATTCAAAGTATTTTAATAGAAGCTTTGCGCTTTGCTTACCCTAAGGCTTCACAACAAGAATGGTACCATTTAGCTGAACTTTGTTTAGAAGAAGTGTGTTTAAACCCTGAATTGCTTGACTTTTACGCTTATGAGCTCAGCGGAGGGGAGCGCCAAAGAGTGGCGATCGCTAGAGCGATTGCCTTAAAACCTAAAATCATTCTTTTAGATGAGCCCACTTCCGCTTTGGATAAGAGCATTCAAAAAAGCGTGTTGGAATTATTGTTGAATTTACAAGAAAAGCAGGATTTGAGCTATTTGTTTATCAGCCATGATTTAGATGTGATCAAAGCTTTTTGCGATAGGGTGTTAGTGGTGAGTGAGGGGAAAATCGTAGAAACAGGCGCTATTGAAGAAGTGTTTGACAACCCTAAGCACGCTTATACCAAGCGTTTGTTGGAATCTAGGCTTTAAGGGGGCTAGCTCTTAAAAAATACTCAAACGCATGGGCGTTATCTTTTCATTTTCTATAAACAAAACGAAGAAACTTGATAAGGGGCTGTTTTTGAATAAGGGTAGTCGTCAATAAAGAATGAAAAGACTTTGGATTCTTTGGGCAAAATCTTTTCTTTAAAAATTTTTTCATAGCTTTTTTTGACAAACCATTTAAAAGCTCGCTCTTCCACAAAATTGTGAGGGTTTTTAAGGACTTCTAGGCGTAAAACGCATTTGTTTAGACTGAATTTGGAAATATTTTTGACTCCCACTTGCAAAGAAAAGGCGTTGCTATAACTTAAAGGGTTAGCGTGCAAGATGCGCGTTTCTATGGGGTAAATCGCTTGAGTGAGTAAAACGTTCAAAACAAAAGGCATGCTTAAAAACGTGCCCAAAAAAGCTGCTGTTGTTATATAACTGGCCCAGCGGTTTCTTAAAAGCAGAGCCAAAAGGAGCAAAATCGCGCAAAAAAGGATTAAAACGCTCGCTATTAAAACGCTAATTAAGGTCGCTTGGCTTAAAAATCCCTTAAAAGACTCTAAAAAAGCTTGAACAAAGGCAAGAGACGCCATGCGTTTTTAAGGCTCTTTAGTCTCGGCAACGCTAGATTTAACCTTACTTTTAGTGTCAATCCAAATGTTAGGCACAGCCCCACCTGGAGTGAGCATGATTTGAGCGTTGTTGTTCGTTTTTAACGCTTCATTAAACTGGCCTTGAACTTCAATTTGGCGCAGTCTTAAAAGTTTGTCGCTCAAACTTTGTGAAATGCTTAAATTGGCTTGAGATTTTGCCTTAGCCTCAATCACGATCGCATCAGCCACGCCCTGAGCCTTAATCCTGTTAGCGTCCGCTTCCCCTTTAGCCAGAGCGGCTTGTTTTTGAGCTTCTTGTTTAGAGCGCTCCACCTCATATTTCACCCTTTCTGATTCTTGGCGCGCGATTTGGACTTTTTCAATTTGCTCTTTAATCTTAGCGGGCAAGACGATTTCTCTCAATTGGATAGAGCTTAATTCCACAGGGGTGTTGGGGAGCTTAGAAACTTCTTTATTGATACCGCTATTGATAAGAGCGGCGATTTCGTTGCGCTTAATGGGTAAATCTTCAGCCGGGTAGCGCCCCACGACAGAGCGCACTACATCGCGCACCACAGGGTTGATGATTTTTTGCTCCCAAGATAAGCCATAAGTAGCGATCGTTTGGGGGGTGGTTTGAGGGTTTAGGCGGTATTGCACGGTGAGTTCAATAGAAACGGTCAAGCCCCTACTATCCATCACATTAATAGCGTCGTTTCTAAAAATCCCTTGGTTTTTACCCGCCACGCCCATGTCTTCGGTGCGTGAAAAATTGATATTTCTAATCCTTGTATCTACAATGAGAATGTCTTGAATGATAGGCACAAAAAAGTGGATTCCTGGCTGTAAGGGGGTGGGTTCGTATTTCCCGGCGGTGATTTTAATGCCAATTTCTCCTGAACTAATCACTTCAAAAGGCTTGGCCAAAAAAGCGATAACGCCTAAAAGGACAATGACAATTAAAACCGATAGTTTTTTAGAATTAAAAGAATTAGACGGCGGGATGAAACGCCCCCCATCATTAGGCGTATTAGGCGTGGGGGTTTCTCTTTGAGAATTTTTCTTTTTTAAATGTTCGTTCAAATCAATGGGCATGGATTTCCTTTTTAAATATTTTAACGGCGTTTGGGTTTTTTAGAATGGTGGTTTGTTTTAGGGTGTCTGTCTTTGTGCTGACCCTTTTTGAAAGAACGCGCTTGCTCATGCTGGTGCGTTTTTTTGTTAGAGGTTTTTGGCGTTTTTTCTTTAGGGTTTTGAATCGCATCAATTTCTTGCTGGTTTAAGCCAATTTTGCTGGTTTCAAACTGCAAACTCAAAAGTTTTAAAACCAATTGAGACGGCTCAAAAATTTCGGTAAGCTGTTCATAAAGACTGATAGTCCCTTCAGACACTTTAGCGTCATGCAAGGTTTTGATGATCTGATTTTCGTTAATGGTGGGGATTTCAAAAAGCTCAATCTCTGAATCAATTTCTTTTTGCATGCGTAAAAGCTCTTTGTATTCTAAGGGGGTTACTAAAGTGATCGCCATGCCTTTTTTGCCCGCTCGCCCGGTTCTCCCAATGCGATGGATATAGCTCTCGGTGTTTAGGGGCAAATGGTAATTAAACACATGGCTTACACCGCTAATATCTAGCCCACGGCTCGCCACATCTGTAGCCACCAACACGTCAGCGTCATTTTTTTTAAACGCCATGATAGAAGAGCGGCGATCCCTTTGATCCATATCCCCATGCAAGGCGGTGCTTTTGTAATTTTTAGAAGCAAGGAATTGGTGCAATTCATCGGCTTCTTTTTTAGTGCGCGTGAAAACAATGCTCTTTTTGGGCGCTTGGGTGTCTAAAAGGCGCATGATCGCTTCAGATCTTTCATGTTCGTTGATCACATAAAAGCGTTGGGTGATGTCGGTGTTGGTGATATTAGAAGGAGCGATATGGATTTTAATAGGGTTTTCTAAAATCTTATCCGCTAGTCTTTTAATCGGCTCTGGCATCGTGGCTGAAAAAAGCAAGATCTGCGCTTCGCTAGGAAGGTAGTCAAAAATCTCTTCAATATCGTCTAAAAACCCCATATCTAGCATTTCATCGCTTTCATCTAAAACGACCACTTTAGGCACAAATTTATGGATGCGTTCGTTTTTTAAATGATCCAACAACCTTCCTGGTGTAGCGATCATCACTTGGGGGTTTTTCTTAATAAATTCGCATTGTTTTTTAACGCTCTGGCCTCCATACACGCACACGGTTTTAGTCCTGGTGTGTTTGCCCAATTTAAAAATCTCATCGCTAATTTGCATGGCTAATTCTCTGGTGGGCGTGATCACTAAGGCCTCTATGGTGTGGTTGTTTTTAAGGTTGTTGATAATGGGCAGAGCGAAAGCGGCGGTTTTTCCTGTGCCTGTTTGGGCTTGTGCGATGACATCTCGGCCTTGCAAAACAGCCGGAATGGCCTTTTCTTGAATGGGGCTTGGGGAAGTGAAACCGGCTTCATAAACGGATTTTAAAACCGATTCTTTTAAGCCCAAATCATTAAAACTCGGCTTATGATAAGCGTCATCATCAATTTCTGTAGGGAGTGGTGGTTGATTCAATTCCATGGGAGATTCATACCTCAATTTAATTTGAAACTTTATAAAAAGTTAATAAAAGGCTAAAATTAAAATCTTTGATTTAAAGTTTATAAGATTTTTGAGTATAGCATAAAAATACGCTCAATTAAGTTTAAAGTTTTTATAAAAGGCTTATGCTAAAATAATTAGAATTAAGGAATAAAGAAAGGGTTTGATTGAAACGGGTGTTTTTGTGGCTTATTTTTGTATTAGCTTTCCACAAGCTTTTGGCCGAAAAAATAGGCGATATAGCGAGCGTGGTGGGCGTAAGGGATAACCAGCTGATTGGCTATGGGCTTGTGATTGGCCTAAATGGCACAGGGGATAAATCCGGCTCAAAATTCACCATGCAATCCATTTCTAACATGCTAGAGAGCGTGAATGTTAAAATTTCTGCAGATGATATTAAATCTAAAAATGTCGCTGCCGTGATGATTACAGCCTCTTTGCCCCCCTTTGCAAGACAGGGCGATAAAATTGATATTCACATTTCTTCTATTGGCGATGCGAAATCCATTCAAGGAGGGACTTTGGTGATGACCCCTTTAAATGCGGTAGATGGGAATATTTACGCCCTCGCTCAAGGGGCTATCGTTTCGGGTAATTCTAGTAACTTGCTCTCAGCCAATATCATCAATGGGGCGACTATTGAAAGGGAGGTTTCGTATGATTTGTTCCATAAAAACGCCATGACTTTAAGCCTGAAAAACCCCAATTTTAAAAACGCTATCCAAGTGCAAAACACTTTAAATAAGGTATTTGGCAATAAAGTAGCCATAGCACTAGATCCAAAAACCATTCAAATCACCCGCCCAGAGCGTCTTTCTATGGTGGAGTTTTTAGCCTTAGTGCAAGAAATCCCTATTAATTACAGCGCGAAAAATAAGATCATTGTAGATGAAAAATCAGGCACGATCGTTTCAGGAGTGGATATAATAGTGCATCCTATAGTGGTTACAAGCCAAGACATCACGCTTAAAATCACTAAAGAGCCTTTAAATGACTCTAAAAACACGCAGGATTTAGACAATAACATGTCTTTAGACACCGCTCACAACACGCTGAGCTCTAACGGGAAAAGCATCACCATTGTCGGGGTGGTAAAAGCCTTACAAAAAATTGGCGTGAGCGCTAAGGGGATGGTTTCAATCTTGCAGGCCCTAAAAAAAAGCGGTGCGATTAGCGCTGAAATGGAGATATTATGATAAACAACAATAAAGCCATGTTAGAGCAATACAATGTTTCTAAGTTAGCGAGCGAAGAGAAATTAAAAGCACTAGCTCAAACTAAAAACGACAAGCTCCTCAAAGAACAAACCGATTCTTTTGAAGCGTTGCTTTTAAAATTCATGCTAGATACTGCTATGAAAATGGATAACCCTTTGTATCCTAAAGCCCCAGGCGATGAGATTTACACATCCATGTATAAGGACACGCTTTCTAAAGAATTGAGCGGGAATTTTGGTTATAGCGAAATGCTGTTTAATTTCTTAAAAGAGCAGGAAAAACAAAAACCATGAAAAAATCCAAGCGCTTAAAACGCCCTTATTTAAAGCGTTCCCATTTGAAACGCTCTTATAAGGCTTCTTCTTTCAAGGGGTTGTTAAAAAAAGAGGATAATGTGATTTCATTAGAAAATTTTAAACCCAAAGAGAGCGAAGATTTATTAGAAAATTTTTCCAACAAAAAAGACATGCGAGAATTGCTAGGGCTTTTAAACCAATTTATTTTGCAAAGCTACAAGGTAGAAAAGGAATTTAAAGATTATAAAGCCCTTTATGAATGGGTCATAGAAATTTTACCGCAAGCCATTTGGGTGATGAATGAAAACGGGAGCTTTTTTTATAAAAATTCTTTAGCCAATCAAAGCCATGAGGTGTTCAATAAGGCTAAATTAGAAAATTTTAACACTGAAATTGAGCATGAAAATAAAAGCTATTTAGTCCAGCAAAACAGCATTCAAGGCAAGCAAATCATCACTGCAACCGATATTAGCGCTCAAAAACGCCAAGAGCGGCTCGCTTCTATGGGGAAAATCTCAGCGCATTTAGCCCATGAGATCAGAAACCCTGTAGGCTCTATCTCTCTTTTAGCTTCGGTGTTATTAAAGCATGCGAACGAAAAGACTAAGCCCATTGTTGTAGAATTGCAAAAAGCTTTATGGCGCGTGGAAAGAATCATTAAAGCCACCTTGCTTTTTTCTAAAGGCATTCAAGCCAACCGCACCAAGCAAAGTTTGAAAACGCTAGAGAGCGATCTCAAAGAAGCCCTAAATTGCTACACTTACTCTAAAGACATTGATTTTCTTTTTAATTTTAGCGATGAAGAAGGGTTTTTTGACTTTGATTTAATGGGGATTGTGTTGCAAAATTTCTTGTATAACGCTATTGATGCGATTGAAGCCTTAGAAGAGAGCGAACAGGGTCAAGTCAAAATTGAAGCGTTCATTCAAAATGAATTTATCGTCTTCACCATTATTGATAATGGCAAGGAAGTGGAAAACAAAAGCGCTTTATTTGAGCCTTTTGAAACCACCAAATTAAAGGGTAATGGCCTAGGGTTAGCTCTGTCTTTACAAGTCGTTAAAGCCCATGAAGGGAGCATTGCGCTGTTAGAAAATCAAGAAAAAACCTTTGAAATTAAGATTCTTAACGCTTCTTGAGTGATAATATCCCCCTTAAAAAATGAGTTTTACAAAAATGAGTTTTACTATAAAAAAATTTTAAAAAGATTAAAGAACATTAAATTGAATAGGGTTTATCAGTTTTTGACAAAAATAAGACAAAAAAATTTTTTCATTAACTCTTTTGGTGTAGGATAGCGATCAAGGTTTTTATGAAAGTAAAAGCCTAAAACATTTTATAAAAAAAAGGACTTTTGATGAAAACATTTGAAATTTTAAAACATTTGCAAGCGGATGCGATCGTGTTGTTTATGAAAGTGCATAACTTCCATTGGAATGTGAAAGGCACCGATTTTTTCAATGTGCATAAAGCCACTGAAGAAATTTATGAAGAATTTGCGGACATGTTTGATGATCTCGCTGAAAGGATCGCTCAATTAGGACACCACCCCTTAGTGACTTTATCTGAAGCGCTTAAACTCACTCGTGTTAAAGAAGAAACTAAAACGAGCTTCCACTCTAAAGACATCTTTAAAGAAATTCTAGGCGATTACAAACACCTAGAAAAAGAATTTAAAGAGCTTTCTAACACCGCTGAAAAAGAAGGCGATAAAGTCACCGTAACTTATGCGGACGATCAATTAGCCAAGTTGCAAAAATCCATTTGGATGCTAGAAGCCCATTTGGCTTAAGCTATCAAAAAGAAGCCCAGCATGAGAGATTACAGCGAGCTTGAAATTTTTGAGGGAAACCCCTTAGACAAGTGGAATGACATTATTTTTCATGCGAGTAAAAAGCTTTCTAAAAAAGAGCTAGAAAGGCTTTTAGAGCTTTTGGCTCTTTTAGAAACTTTTATAGAAAAAGAAGACTTGGAAGAAAAGTTTGAATCTTTCGCTAAAGCTTTAAGAATGGATGAAGAGTTGCAGCAGAAAATAGAAAGTAGAAAAACAGACATTGTGATCCAATCCATGGCGAATATTCTCAGCGGGAATGAATGAGCTTATCCGCTATGGCTTGATATTCCTCTTTTTTTTAGAAGCGTTTGGGCTTGATTATGGGATAGATAAAACGCTAGAATTAAAAAAAGATGAAGCGTTTAAAGCGATCATCAAAGACACTTCTAACGAACAAACCAAAGAAATTACGCTCTATTGGACGCTATATGCAAATAAAGGTTTAGTCATCAACATGCGTTTTAACCATTTCCCTTACCAGTTTATTTATACACCGATCATGCGAGAAACACCTATAATCTCAAAGTTTTTGAAGAAAAATTTTCTTCTAACAGCGCTCTGTCGCTTGTGTTTAAAGATTTTAAAGAAGATAAAGCCACTTTAAGGCTTTTAGCCCTTATGCCCCTTGTTTTTTCCCCTAAAGAGCCTTAAGGAATTTGCATGCAAGAAAAACAACTTCAAGCCATTCAAAATAAAATCGCTTCTTGGATCAAAGAAATAGAAAGCGGCTTTATCGATGCATTGTTTTCTAAGATTGGCCCTTCAAAAATGTTGCGCTCCAAACTCATGCTCGCTTTATTAGACGAAAAAACAGACGCTATTTTATTGGATAAAGCCTTCAATTTGTGCGCGATTGTAGAAATGATACAGACCGCTTCTTTATTGCATGATGATGTGATTGACAAAGCGACCATGCGCCGAAAACTCCCTAGCATTAACGCTCTTTTTGGGAATTTTAACGCCGTGATGCTTGGGGATGTGTTTTATTCTAAAGCCTTTTTTGAACTATCCAAAATGGGTGAATCCATCGCTCAAATCCTCTCTAATGCGGTTTTAAGGCTCTCTAGAGGCGAGATTGAAGACGTGTTTGTGGGGGAAAGTTTTAATAGCGACAAACAAAAATATTGGCGTATTTTAGAAGACAAGACCGCTCATTTCATAGAAGCGAGCTTAAAGAGCATGGCGATTCTTTTAAATAAAGACGCCAAAATGTATGCGGATTTTGGGTTGCATTTTGGCATGGCGTTTCAAATCATTGATGATTTATTAGACATCACTCAAGACGCCAAAACTCTAGGCAAGCCCAATTTTAGCGATTTTAAAGAGGGCAAAACCACTTTACCCTACTTGCTTTTATATGAAAAATTAAATCAGCATGAACAAGGGCTTTTAATTTCTTATTTTAAACAAGATAGTCATGAAATCATAGAATGGACTAAGGAAAAATTCAAGCAATATGCTATCATAGAAGAAACCCTTAAGATCGCTCAAGTTTATTCTAAAAAGGCCCTTGAAGCCATTAAAGGGGAGAACAATTTGATTTTAGAAAAACTAGCGCAAGATGTCATTTATAGGACTTTTTAATGGAGTTAGAAACTCATTTATCAAAATATTTTACCCTAGCCTTTACGCATAAAAGCATGAGCTTAGAAATGCGAGAAAAACTCGCTATCAATTCGAACGCAACGCTTAAAGAATTTTTACAAACCATTAAAACCCACTGCCCTAATATCAAAGAGTGCATGGTGCTATCCACATGCAATCGCTTTGAAATCTATGCGAGCCTAAAGCACGGCGCTAATACTAATGAACAAAAAAACGCGTTACTAAAAATTTTGGCTCAAAATAAAAAAATGAGCGTGTCTGATTTAGAAAAATGCGTTTTAATGAACACTGATGAAAGTGCCGTCCATCATGTCTTTAGCGTGTGCAGCAGTTTGGATAGCTTGGTGGTGGGGGAAACTCAAATCACAGGGCAGATGAAAAACGCCTATAAATTCGCTTTTGAAGAGAAATTTTGCTCTAAAGATTTAACCCGATTGCTCCATTTTGCTTTCAAATGCGCCGCTAAAGTGCGCAATTTAACCGGCATTTCCAAGCAAGGGGTCTCCATCTCTTCAGTGGCGGTCAAAGAAGCGCTTAATATTTTTGAAAAAGAAAGGATTAAGGATAAAAAAGCCCTCGTGATAGGGCTTGGCGAGATGGCTCAATTAGTCATCAAACACCTTTTAAACAAGCAATTTGAAGCGCTTATTTTAGGGCGTAATGTGGCTAAATTTGAAGATTTCATCAAAGAATTAGAAGAGCCTAAAAAAGTGAGCTTCCAAAATATAGAACATTTAAAAACTTATATCAATGAATACGCATTGCTTTTTTGTACCACTTCTTCGCCGAACTTTATCGTGCAAAATTCCATGTTAAAAGAAACGATTTTCAGGCGTTTTTGGTTTGATTTAGCCGTGCCACGAAATATTGAAAAGCCGGTATTTAATAATATTTTCTTATACAGCGTGGATGATTTAGAGCCTATGGTGAGGGAAAATGTGGGAAACAGGCAAGAGAGCAGAACGAAAGCTTATGAGATTGTAGGGCTTGCCACAATGGAATTTTACCAATGGATCCAAAGTTTAGAAGTAGAGCCTGTGATTAAGGATTTAAGGGAATTAGCTAGGATTTCAGCCCAAAAGGAATTGCAAAAGGCGCTCAAAAAACGCTATGTGCCTAAAGAATACGAAAGCAATATTGAAAAGATCTTGCACAACGCTTTCAACACTTTTTTACACCACCCCACCATCGCTTTAAAAAAGAACGCTCAAAAAGAAGAATCCGATGTGCTTGTGGGCGCGATTAAAAACTTGTTTAATTTAGACAAATCTAACGCTAGCCATGCCCAGAATTTGAATCTCTATAAATGCGAATATTACGAGGAATAATGCATGTTATTTTCAAAACTCTTTGCCCCCACCCTCAAAGAACCCCCTAAAGATGCCGTGTTAAAAAGCCATAAACACCTAGCTCAAGCAGGATACATCTATCAAGTAGGCAGCGGGATTTATAATTTTTTGCCTTTAGCTAAAAAAGTGCTAGACAAGATAGAAAACATCACGCACAAACGCATGCAAGAGCATGGGGCGCAAAATATTTTAATGAGTTTTGTGGTTTTGGCGAGTTTGTGGGAAAAATCAGGCCGTTTGGATAAATACGGCAAGGAATTATTGGTTTTTAAAGACCGAAAAGACAATGATTTTGTCTTAAGCCCCACTTTAGAAGAAAATATCACCGAAATTGCCTCTAATTTCATCAAAAGCTACAAGCAATTACCCGTGCATCTCTATCAAATCCACACGAAATTCCGTGATGAAATCCGCCCACGATTCGGGTTGGTGAGAGCTAGGGAATTTATCATGAAAGATGGTTATAGCTTTCATGAAGACGCTGAGAGCTTGGATAAGGAATTTTTAAACACGCAAAGCGCTTATAAAGAAATTTTAAGCGATTTGGGTTTGAATTTTCGCATCGTGGAAGCGGATAGCGGGGCGATTGGTGGGAGTAAAAGCAGGGAATTTGTCGTTTTAACAGAATGCGGGGAAGACACGATCGTGGTGTGTCAAAATTGCGATTATGCCGCCAACATTGAAATCGCTAAACGCTCTAAAAGGCCTGAGCCTTTAAATGTCCCAAAAGCGCAATTAGCGAAATTCCCCACCCCTAATACCACCAGCGCTCAAAGCGTGGCGGAATTTTTTAAAACAGAGCCTTATTTTGTTTTAAAAGCGCTTGTTAAAAAAGTGATCCACAAAGATAGAGAAACCCTAGCGTGCTTTTTTGTTAGGGGCGATGACAATTTAGAGGAAGTTAAAGCCCTAAACGCTTTGAACATTATAGGAGCGAACGCTTTAGAATTAAGAGAAGCCAGTCAAGAAGATTTAAACCACGCAGGGTTAATAGCGGGCTTTATAGGGCCTTATGGCTTGAAAAAGCATGTTTCTTACATTATTTTTGATGAAGATTTAAAAGAGAGTGATTGCTTGATCGTTGGGGCTAATGAAAAGGATTTTCATGCGGTGGGCGTGGATTTAAAAGGGTTTGAAAACCTTGTTTATGCGGATATTGTCCAGGTTAAAGAGAGCGATTGTTGCCCTAATTGTCAGGGATCGTTGAAATACCATAAGAGTTTGGAGGTGGGGCATATTTTCAAACTCGGGCAAGGCTATGCTAAAAGCTTGAAGGCTAGTTTCTTGGATAAGAATGGCAAAGAGCGGTTTTTTGAAATGGGGTGCTATGGGATAGGCATTAGCCGATTGCTCAGCGCGATTTTAGAGCAAAAAAGCGATGATCTAGGCTGTGTGTGGACGAAAAATACCGCTCCTTTTGATGTGGTGATCGTGGTTTCTAATTTGAAAGATGAAGCGCAAAAAAAACTCGCTTTTGAAGTGTATGAAAGGCTGCTCCAAAAGGGCGTTGATGCACTGTTAGATGACAGAGACGCTCGTTTTGGGGCGAAGATGAGGGATTTTGAATTGATTGGGGAACGATTAGCGCTCATTATTGGGAAGCAAACTTTAGAGAGCAAGGAATTTGAATGCGTCAAACGCGCTAATTTAGAAAAACAAACGATCAAAGACATAGAATTAGAAGAAAAAATTTTAGAAATGTTAGCGAGCGAATAAGGGGGAGTGAGTGGGAAATTTAGTGATTGGCTCTAGGGGGAGCGAATTAGCCTTGTGGCAAGCGAATCACATTAAAGAGCGCCTGAAAAAAGAATGCTCTATGGAAAGCGAGATTCAAATCGTTAAGACTAAAGGCGATAAAATCTTAGACACCCCTTTAAATAAGATCGGCGGTAAGGGGCTATTCACTAAGGAATTGGAAGAATTGCTTTTAAAAGGCGCAATTGATTTGGCGGTGCATTCTTTAAAAGATGTGCCGGTCGTGTTTGAAAAGGGGTTGGACTTGGCATGCATCACCAAAAGGGCTGATGTGAGGGACACTTTTTTGAGCGTGAAATTCCCTGATTTGATGAGCTTGCCTAAAGGAGCCAAGGTTGGCACGACTTCTTTAAGGCGCTCCATGCAGATCAAACTGAAACGCCAAGATCTAGACACAGAAAGCTTAAGGGGGAATGTCCAAACCCGTTTGAAAAAACTTGAGTGCGGTGAATTTGACGCTATCATTTTGGCTGAAGCCGGGTTGTGCCGCTTAAACGTTCAAGGGGCGAAATACCGCAAGGCTTTTAGCGTAAAAGAAATGATTCCTAGCATGGGTCAGGGGGCTTTAGGGGTGGAAATGCTCAAAAACCACAAGCATTTTATTACGCTCCAAAAACTCAACGATGAAGAAAGCGCGTTTTGCTGCCATTTAGAAAGGGAGTTTATTAAGGGGCTTAATGGAGGGTGTCAGATCCCTATTGGCGTGCATGCGAGTTTAATGGGCGATAGGGTTAAAATCCAGGCGGTTTTAGGCTTGCCCAATGGGAAAGAAGTCATCACTAAAGAAAAGCAAGGGGATAAAACTAAGGCGTTCGATTTAATTCAAGAGCTTTTAGAAGAATTTTTGCAAAGCGGGGCGAAAGAGATTTTAGAAAAGGCGCAGTTGTTTTAATGCGTTTGTTTATCGCGCTAGTTTTGTTCTTGTGGTGGTTAAGTTTGAACGCTAAGGAAGCGGATTTCATCTCTGATTTTGAATACGGGCTGGCTCTTTATAAAAACCCTAGGGGTGTTGCGTGCGCGAAATGCCATGGCATTAAAGGCGAACAACAAGAAATCACTTTTTATTATGAAAAAGGCGAAAAAAAAATCCTCTACGCCCCTAAAATCAACCATTTAGATTTTAAAACCTTTAAAGACGCCCTGAGTTTAGGCAAAGGCATGATGCCTAAATACAATCTCAATTTAGAAGAAATCCAAGCGATTTACCTTTATATCACCTCTTTAGGGCATAAAGAAGAACATAAGGATTCTCTTAAGCCTTAATCAAAGCGCTTGATTTATGCTAAAATGGAGCGTTGCATTTTTTGTTTTGATTAAAGAAAGGTTCTAAAAATCAGAATTTAAAAGAAGGTAAAAATGAGTGTCAAAATTTTAAAAATATTAGTTGGGGGGTTGCTTTTTTGGGGCTTGAACGCCCATTTATGGGGGAAACAAGACAATAGTTTTTTAGGGGTTGCTGAAAGAGCCTATAAAAGCGGGAACTATTCTAAAGCGGCATCTTATTTTAAAAAAGCATGCAACGATGGGGTGAGTGAAGGTTGCACGCAATTAGGAATCATTTATGAAAACGGGCAAGGCACTAGAATAGATTATAAAAAAGCCCTAGAATATTATAAAACCGCATGCCAGGCTGATGATAGGGAAGGGTGTTTTGGTTTAGGGGGGCTTTATGATGAGGGGTTAGGCACGACTCAAAATTATCAAGAGGCCATTGACGCTTATGCTAAGGCGTGCGTTTTAAAACACCCTGAGAGTTGCTACAATTTAGGCATTATTTATGATAGAAAAATCAAAGGCAATGCCGATCAAGCGGTTACCTACTACCAAAAAAGCTGTAATTTTGATATGGCTAAGGGGTGTTATGTTTTGGGCGTGGCTTATGAAAAAGGCTTTTTAGAAGTCAAACAAAGCAACCATAAAGCCGTCATCTATTATTTGAAAGCATGCCGATTAGATGATGGGCAGGCTTGCCGCGCGTTAGGGAGTTTGTTTGAAAATGGCGATGCAGGGCTTGATGAAGATTTTGAAGTGGCGTTTGATTATTTGCAAAAAGCTTGTGCTTTAAACAATTCTGGTGGTTGCGCGAGTTTAGGCTCTATGTATATGTTGGGCAGGTATGTCAAAAAAGATCCCCAAAAGGCTTTTGATTATTTCAAACAGGCATGCGATATGGGGAGCGCGGTGAGTTGCTCTAGGATGGGCTTTATGTATTCCCAAGGGGACACTGTTCCAAAAGACTTGAGAAAAGCCCTTGATAATTATGAAAGGGGTTGCGATATGGGCGATGAAGTGGGTTGCTTCGCTCTAGCGGGCATGTATTACAACATGAAAGATAAAGAAAACGCCATAATGATTTATGACAAGGGCTGTAAGCTGGGCATGAAACAAGCATGCGAAAACCTCACTAAACTTAGGGGGTATTGAAAAATTTAATCAATCCCCTAAATTATCATCGTGTTTGACTCAAAACTTTTCAAAGATTTGGCTCTGTTTTAAGAGCTAAAGCAGGAATCCCCCCTATTAACTTTTTAATCTTTAGTGTTTTTAGGGATTTGTCTATTTTCAAAAAGAAAACTTTTTGAATGTTTTTTGCGGTTATTTGGTTGTGTTTGTTAGCGTGTTTTTATAGTATAAATTTTTGTTAGGTTAGCTTGAAGTGGGTTTTAGGTTTAAAAGTTCTATAAAAATGTTTTAGCGTGTTTTTGCGCTATGGATAGATATGCGTTTGGTTGTGTTTTTCAATGGTTTTAATTTATGGCTTTGCGTGGTTATTATTATAAGCACGCTATAAATACGAATTACACAATAATAGAGCGGTATGCATGTGCTATAAAAAGACTTGATAAAAATAACGAAAAATAGTTAAATTTCAAGCGTTCTTTTAAAAATTGTTGTCAGATGAGACAGATAAAATGCTTTTAGTTTAAAGATAGAGTTTTAGGGGTTTGTTGGTTTAGTTATTCTTTAATTTTTTAAAAAACGGGGTTTTTAAAATTCATAAAAGGATAGGGGCATTTTGAAATCATTCCCCTACAACCCCCTTTTTTAAAATCCCCCTAATCCCCTAAGAGCGCGTTATGAGAAATTATCGCTCGCTTACGAAAGCTTTTTTATTTTGGTTGTCAAAACGCCCAAAGGCATTTTTTAGATTTCATAACCAATATCCAAAACAGAGCTAATATTTTAAAACCCTATAAAGACCAGTAGATCGCTCCAAAGAACACGATACTCCCTATCAAAACGCTTATAAACATGCGTTTAGTGTCCTTAAAAGCCACCATTAAAAACGCGCTCAAGTAAAACAGCAATAAAAACACGCAAAAAATCCCCAAAAGCACCTTAAACACAACGCCCACCTTAGCCTTATGCAGCATGATGAGCGCGCCTAAAAAGCCCCTTTCAATGGTTTTGATTTTTGTTTGATCGCCTTTAGTTTCAAGGTTGATTTCATACAAAGGCGTGCCAATAACCAACGCTCCCCTATACTCTCTAGGCTCTATCTTTTTAGGCATAGCGATATGGTTTTCTTTTATAAAGTCTTTTAAAAAATCCAGCCGCTCTTCTTTTTTTAAAGATTTTTCTAAAATCCACTCTTTGATGTTAGCGCCAGTGTCTTGGCGCACCCCAAAGAGCAATGAAAGCCCGCTAATCGCAAAAAGAAGCACCAAAGGGAAGAAAAAAGTGGTCGCATAGATGTGAAAATAACGCATCATTGTGGTCATTATTGCAACATGTGGCTCACGAATTTAGAAAAATTATCCAAGATCAACCCCCCTTTTCTAAACCCTAGCGCGCAAGATTCATAAGCAAAAAACACATTAGGCTGATAATACAACCCGTTATGCGAATTGAGCTCGTAAAACTCTTGATAAACGGGCTTGTGGTTAGAATAAACGCCGTCCGTTTTCAAAAGCGATTGCATGGAAGCTTCAAAGATTTCACTATTCGCCCCTTCCCTACCAAAAGCTACTTTTTTGATTTGCTTTTTATGGGCTAAAGGCTCATAACTCGTTTCTAACAATAAGGGGTGGTTGGGGTATCTGTCCCATAAAAGTTTTAAAAAACGCTTGGATTGGAAAAGGATCGTATAAGCCGGGTTTAAAAAAATCGTGTTTTTATTTTCCATCATGCCTTGCATCAAAAGGGCTAATTCTGGCTCATCAATGGCGATATTTTCCCATGGGATTAACTTGAATAAAAACTCATAATTCAAGCCGTTTTTAAACACGCCCTCTTCTACATTAAATTCCACCTCATCAATGTAAGAAAAATCCGTTTCAAACCCCACGCTCTGAGCAGCATCTTGCAAAAAACGCATGGTGCGCTCTTCTTCAATATTCCCCCTAACGCTTGAAAAAAGGATTTTCCACCCCTCATACAACTCTTCAAAACGGCTCGTGTCTTCGCCTAAAGTTACCATGCGTTTAAAATTCTCGCCAAGCGCTTCATAAAGGTTATTGAATTGCTTGTTTTCATCATAGCCATTCGCTTTGAGTAACGCCCATTGAATCACTGCGGTTTCATAGAGCATGGTGGGGGTATCAGCGTTAAATTCCAGTAATTTAATGGGCTTGCCATCAAGCCCCCCGGCTAAATCAAAACGCCCGTAAATATGCCAATGCACTTCTTCTTCAAAACTCTGTTTGATCATAGGAATGAGCGCGTTAGGAATATCCAATTCAAAAAAGCGATCGTTTTCAATGGCCTCTTCAGCCGTCTCTACAAACATGTCATAAAGCTCATTACAAGCGTCATAATAAGCGTCCGCTTCTTTTTGAGAAACAACCACCATTTCATCAGCGATATAAGATGACATGTCGTCATTCGTGTGCCAATCTAAGCCGATTTCTTCTAAGGTCTTATTGTCTAAAGGTTTTAAAGGAATCACTTGCATTTTTTAGCCTTGAATCAATTAAATTATGAGTTAAAGCCCCTTGTCCCAGAGCTTACCGCCGGCGAGCTAGTAGGCCTACTAGAGCCAAAAAACCCGCTCTGTCCCTTACTCGCCCCACCCATGCTTGAAGCGCTAGGCGTGCTTTTAGAAAAGGAATTTTGAGAGCGTTGGTAAGCTTGTGGGGATTTATAAGTCCGTTGGGCGTTTTGCTGGTAATTAGGGTTATTGAAAAGCTTGTTGCCAATATAACTCCCTAAAATCGCCCCCGCCGCGCTCCCTAAAATCGCACTCCCCAAGCCAAAGCCTGAGCTTTCATTACTCCCACCCCCATTATTAGGCTGGATAAGCTTGCTCGTGCCGTTATCAATTTTGGCTTCTTCTTCTTTGATGAGCTTTTGAATCTCTTCATTGCTGAGCACTCGTTCATTGCCTTGCAAATCGCGCACTATAATGTGGGTTCTTGAGCTAGGGTATTCTTCAACAACCTTGTAAGATTTATCCTTTTGCTCTTCTAAAATCACAAACGCGCCTTTTTGAACGCTTTGGCTCAAAGAGCTTTGCTCTTTGGGTTTGTCATCGGCATTGCTCTTACACCCCACAATGCTCACCATCACTAACGCGCTCAAGCCACCCACGATCGCATAATCAGAAATCTTTCTGTAGGGTTTTTTCATGAGAGTAACCTTATATCATGCCTTATAATGGTATAAGAAAGGCACGCCCTTAATCACGCCAGATTCAAAAATCTTTTTCGTAACATTTTCCACTTTAGTGCGTAAATCTTCAGGCTCTTTTTGGGCGTTAATATCGTATTGGGTGGAATAAATCTTTTCAAGGATAGAGATTTTATCTTCCACGCTCGCTCCCCTAGCCCTAGCTTTCGCCATTTCTTCTTGGATCAAAGCCGCTTTTTTAGCCGAATTGACCCCAAGCCACCCCACTACAACCATTCTCACGGTGTTTTCTTTTAAGTGATCCCTGAGTTTGGTGAGCTCTTTTTGGCAATGCGGGCACATGGGATCAGAAACAATATAAAGGATCTTGTCCTTATTTTCAGCGTTAGTAGAGGGCAACTCTATCGCATAATCAGCCGGTATTTCATTAAAAATAGCGTTCAATTTCGCGCTGTTTTGCTGGGTGGCGTTAAGGGCTTGGATTTTTTGATTGGTTTCTGCAACTAATTTCACATCATCGCTTTTATTGCTAAAGAATATGTTGCTAAGCCCTATGACTAAATTGCCATCCTTACTCACCACAAGCGGGATATTGTATTTAGTGTCCGGATCTTCAATGACGACCATTTTTAAATCCTGGCTGGATTTTAAAGGTTTGATTTCTAAAATACGCACCTTTTTATTGGTTTGTTTTTCAATCACGCTCACTAAATTATCCTGCATCCGTTTGTCATTAGCTGAAACTGAATGTTTAGGGGCTGCCCCTAAGCCTACAAGAAGTAACGCACTCAACACACTCGCTCTTAATATCATTAAAACTCCTAAAGTTCAATAGCCTAAATCCCTACAACAAAAGGAATAAGCTTTTAATGGGTATAATACCATAAAAATCCCCTATTTTCATAAGGCTTAAAAAGGTTTAAAGATGATCATCATTCCTGCTAGATTAAAATCCAGTCGTTTTGAAAATAAAGTGCTAGAAGATATTTTTGGCTTGCCTATGGTAGTGCGTTGCGCTAAAAATGCAAATCTGGTAGATGAATGCGTGGTCGCTTGCGATGATGAAAGCATCATGCAAACATGCCAAAAATTCCACATTAAAGCGGTGCTAACCTCCAAACACCATAATAGCGGCACAGAACGCTGTTTGGAAGCGGTGCAAATTTTAGGGTTAAAAAACGATGAAAGGGTTTTAAATTTGCAAGGCGATGAGCCTTTTTTAGAAAAAGAAGTCATTTTAGCGTTATTAGAAGCCACTAAAAACGCCCCTTTCATGGCGACTTGCGCTAAAGTCATTGATGAAGAGCAAGCCAAAAGCCCTAATTTAGTCAAGGTGGTTTTAGATAGCCAAAATAACGCCTTGTATTTTTCGCGCTCCCTTATCCCTTTTTTACGAGACGCTGGTATGAAACGCCAAACCCCCCTTTTAGGGCATATCGGTATTTATGGCTTCCACAATAAAGAAATGTTAGAAGAATTGTGTGCTTTAAAACCTTGCGTTTTAGAGGAATTAGAAAAATTAGAGCAATTAAGGGCTTTGTATTATCAAAAAAAGATTGCAGTAAAAATCGTTCAAAGCCAAAGCGTGGGCATTGACACCAAAGAGGATTTGCAAAACGCTTTGAAAATTTTTAGCCCCAATCTCCTTTGAGCGCTAAAATTCACTCAAAGCATTTTTCACCATCAAAAACCTCTTTTTAAATCCAAAAAAAAAGCAAAATTTCTTAATTTTTGCTCAATTTTATTAAAAATTCAATAAATTTAATGGCATAATTTAAGCTAATTGTAAATAAAGTTTCAATTTGATACGATTTTGCAAATAAAACATTACTTTAAGGAACATTTTATGAAAAAAACGATTTTACTTTCTCTTATGGCGTCATCGCTCCTTGCTGAAGATGACGGCGTTTTTATGAGCGTGGGCTATCAAATCGGCGAAGCGGTTCAACAAGTGAAAAACACCGGCGAAATCCAAAAAGTCTCCAACGCTTACGAAAATTTAAACAATCTTTTAACCCGCTATAACGAGCTCAAACAAACGGCCTCTAACACCGATTCAAGCACCGCTCAAGCGATTGACAATCTAAAAGAGAGCGCTAGCAGATTAAAAACGACCCCTAATAGCGCCAAAGAAGCCGTGTCTTCAGCGCTCAGCTCTGCGGTAGCCATGTGGCAAGTGATAGCCTCTAATTTAGCCAACAACTCGCTACCCACTAGTGAATACGAAAAAATCAATACGATTTCTCAATCGCTCCAAAATACCCTAGAGAATAAAAACAATGATCTCACGATTGTAAATGACTATGAATATCTTTTAGGGCAAGCTAGCACCATTATTAGCACCCTTCAAAGCCAATGCCCAAGCATAGACGGGGGCAATGGCACACCATGGGGCATTAATGCAAGCGGGAACGCATGCAATATTTTTGGCAACACATTTAGTGCCATCACTAGCATGATTGATAGCGCTAAAAAAGCCGCCGAGCAATCTCGAAGAACTGACCCAGAAAATCCAAACCAACCAAACGCATTTACCAACGCTGATTTCAATAAAAACCTTAATGAAGTATCAAGCGTTATTAATGATACGATCTCTTATCTCAAAGGGGACAATTTAGCAACCATCTATAACACCCTTCAAAAAACGCCCGATTCTAAAGGGTTTCAAAGTTTGGTGAGCAGATCTAGCTATAGTTATTCTCTCAACGAAACCCAATATTCTGAATTCCAAACTACCACCAAAGAGTTTGGCCATAACCCCTTTAGAAGCGTGGGATTAATCAACTCTCAAAGCAATAACGGGGCGATGAATGGCGTGGGCGTGCAATTAGGCTATAAGCAATTCTTTGGGAAAAATAAATTTTTTGGGATCCGGTATTATGGCTTTTTTGATTACAACTATGCGTATATCAAATCCAACTTTTTTAACTCCGCTTCCAATGTTTTCACCTATGGCGCGGGCAGTGATCTTTTATTGAATTTCATCAATGGCGGATCCGATAAAAACCGCAAAGTCTCTTTTGGTATTTTTGGGGGCATCGCTCTAGCGGGAACGACATGGCTTAATAACCAATCGGCGAATTTAAAAATCACCAATAGCGCCTACAGCGCCAAAATCAACAACACCAATTTCCAATTCTTATTCAACACCGGCTTAAGGCTTCAAGGGATCCATCATGGCGTTGAATTAGGCGTGAAAATCCCCACCATCAACACGAATTACTATTCTTTCATGGGCGCTAAATTAGCCTATAGAAGACTTTATAGCGTGTATTTCAATTATGTTTTGGCTTATTGATATTGAATCAGTTCTCATTACTAATGAGGACAAAGCCAATTTTTTGGCTCTCAATGAATAACGGCGTCATTTTACTTGACTTTTTACAAAAAACACACTAAAATTTCTTTTTATTTTTGAGCGAAATTCCAGATTAGCTCAGCGGTAGAGTAGGCGGCTGTTAACCGCTTGGTCGTAGGTTCGAATCCTACATCTGGAGCCATACTTTTAACTCATCTTTTTCTTTTTTATAGTAAAACTTCATGCAATCCCTTTTGATTTGATCCATAACGCATTGACTAAAACCCCCACCACAACCCCTATCGCTAAATTATGCGTGTATAAAACCACCGCCACGACTAAAAGCATGTTGAGCGTGTCATAGAGCTTGATTTTTTTAATGTTCATAATGGATTGGAAATTAAAAGTGGTGAAAGAAATCATCACCATCACCGCCACAACCGCTACAATGGGGATCTTAACCACATATTCATTAAACACTAATATTAGCACCATTAAAGAAAAGCCGGCAAAAAAAGTAGAAAGCCTTGTTTTGGCCCCGGATTTTGCGTTAATGATAGACTGCCCCACTAAAGCGCACCCTGTCATTCCCCCTAAAAGCCCTGAAATGATATTCCCCAAGCCTTGCGCTTTAGTTTCTTTGTTTTTATCGCTCACGCCGTCTTTTAAAATCACGTCTAAAGTTTTAGCGGTCAATAAACTTTCTATCGTGCCTACTAGCGCTAAAGAAAGAGCGTAAGGCAACAATTCTATAACGATTTTAAAATCCAAATTTTTGGGGATAATAATGAAATGAAAGCCTGAAACCCCTTGCTCAATGCTCCCTAAATTCGGCGCATGCACATCAAAAATTAAAGCGATCGCGCTCACTGCAAGGATACAAATCAGATTAGAGGGGATTTTTTTAGTGATTAAAGGGAAGAGATAAATGATGAGTATCCCAATAGCGAGCAAAATAAACACCCCCAAATTTTGGTTTTGAAGGAATTTGAATTGCTCCATTAAAAGCAAAATGCCTAGCGCGTTCACAAAGCCATACATCACCGATTGGGGGATAAACCTCAAAAGATTCCCTATTTTCAAATAGCCTAAAAGAATTTGCAATATTCCTGCCATAAGAGTCGCCACGCCCGCGTATTCAAGCCCATAATTTTTAACCACGCCCACTAAAATGAGCGCCACTGAGCCGGCCGCTGCACTAATCATCGCCTTTCTAGCCCCAAAAAAAGACAAAACAAAAGCCATATAAAAGGTCGTATAAAACGCCACGCCCACATCTAAACCCACCATGATCGCAAAGCCAGCGGTCTCTGGGATCACAGAAAGCCCCACCACAAAACCAGACAACAAATCTTTTTGAATGTTGCTCAACCATTCTTTTTGTATCTTTTCAAACATGCCGCTCTTTTCAATTCAAATCGCTTTCATTATAACCAAAGGTTTAAAAACCAATTTCAAATAACCCCCTAAAAGCGCTTTTAATAAAACTCTCGCTCGCCTAAAACCAAGCTCTGTGATATTTTATTGTAAAAAATACTTAAAATTGTTTTTTTTTTTTTTCAAAATATAAATTTTAAGCTAAAAATAAGCATTTCGTGGTAAAATACCGGATCTTTATAGAACATGGCTATCAAATGTGGGATCAACAAAAGGACAAAAAGGACAAAAGGAAAAGAAAGGAAAAAAACATGAAAAAGAAAATGAAAAAAACCCTTTTAACTCTCTCTCTCGCTCTTACTACACCGCTCTTAAACGCTGAAGATGACGGATTTTATATGAGTGTGGGCTATCAAATCGGTGAAGCGGTTCAAAAAGTGAAAAACACTGGAGCATTGCAAAATCTTGCAGACAGATACGATAACTTAAGCAACCTTTTAAACCAATACAATTACTTAAATTCCTTAGTCAATCTAGCCAGCACGCCCAGTGCGATCACCGGTGCGATTAATAATTTAAGCTCAAGCGCGATCAACCTCACTAGCACTACCACCACTTCTCCGGCCTATCAAGCTGTGGCTTTAGCGCTCAATGCGGCTGTGGGCATGTGGCAAGTCATAGCCCTTTTTATTGGCTGCGGCCCTGGCCCTACCAATAATCAAAGCTACCAATCGTTTGGTAACACACCAGCCCTTAATGGGACAACCACCACTTGCAATCAAGCGTATGGGACAGGCCCCAATGGCATCCTATCCATTGATGAATACCAAAAACTCAACCAAGCTTATCAAATTATCCAAACCGCTTTAAACCAAAACCAAGGAGGCGGAATGCCTGCCTTGAACGACACCACCAAAACAGGGGTAGTCAACATACAACAAACCAATTATAAAACCACTACACAAAACAATATCATAGAGCATTATTATACAGAGAATGGGAAAGAGATCCCAACCTCTTATTCAGGCGGAGCATCATTCTCGCCTACAATACAATTGAAATACAATAATAACGCTGAATACCTTTTGCAACAAGCCGCTACTATCATGCAAGTCCTTATTACTCAAAAGCCGCATGTGCAAACGAGCAATGGCGGTAAAGCGTGGGGGTTGAGTTCTACGCCTGGGAATGTGATGGATATTTTTGGCCCTTCTTTTAACGCAATTAATGAGATGATCAAAAACGCTCAAACAGCCCTAGCAAAAACCCAACAGCTTAACGCTAATGAAAACGCCCAAATCACGCAACCAGACAATTTCAACCCCTACACTTCTCAAGACAAAGGGTTTGCTCAAGAAATGCTCAATAGAGCGAACGCTCAAGCAGAGATTTTAAATTTAGCTAAGCAAGTAGCGAACAATTTCCACAGCATTCAAGGGCCTATTCAAGGGGATTTAGAACAATGTAAAGCAGGATCGGCTGGCGTGATCACTAATAACACTTGGGGTTCAGGTTGCGCGTTTGTGAAAGAAACTCTCAATTCCTTAGAGCAACACACCGCTTATTATGGCAACCAGGTCAATCAAGATAGGGCTTTGGCTCAAACCATTTTGAATTTTAAAGAAGCCCTTAACACCCTGAATAAAGACTCAAAAGCGATTAATAGCGGTATCTCTAGCTTGCCTAACGCTAAATCTCTTCAAAACATGACGCATTCCACTCAAAACCCTAATTCCCCAGAAGGTTTGCTCACTTATTCTTTGGATTCAAACAAATACAACCAGCTCCAAGCCACCACGCAAGAATTAGGCAAAAACCCTTTCAGGCGCTTTGGCATGATTAGTTCTCAAACCAATAACGGCGCGATGAATGGGATCGGCGTGCAAATGGGTTACAAACAATTCTTTGGCAAAAAAAGGAATTGGGGGTTAAGGTATTACGGCTTTTTTGACTATAACCATGCGTTCATCAAATCCAGCTTTTTCAACTCCGCTTCTGATGTTTGGACTTATGGGGTGGGAATGGATGCGCTTTATAACTTCATTAACGATAAAAACACCAACTTTTTAGGCAAGAATAACAAGCTCTCCGTGGGGCTTTTTGGTGGCTTTGCGTTAGCTGGGACTTCATGGCTTAATTCTGAATTTGTGAATTTGAATGTGGTGGGTAATATTTATAGCGCTAAAATGAATGTGGCAAATTTCCAATTTTTATTCAATTTAGGCTTGAGAATGAACCTCGCTAGAGCAAAGAAAAAAGACAGCGATCATGCCGTGCAGCATGGCGTGGAATTGGGCGTGAAAATCCCCACCATTAACACGGATTATTATTCTTTCATGGGCGCTGAACTCAAATACAGAAGGCTCTATAGCGTGTATTTGAATTATGTTTTTGCTTATTAAACTCTCTTTAAAAAAGGGGGCTTGTTTAAAAACGCTTAAAAGCATTTTTAAAATTAAGCAGTAAAGAGTTTGGATAATTTCTTGCAACCGCTCTTAAGCGATAAAATTAAAGTAATCAAAACCCTATTTTTGTAATCAGTGAAGTGCCCAACCGCTAAAGACGATTGGGCTTCCTAGGCTGATGTTGCCCATAGGGAGAGTTTGGTTCTCACTCTGTGTCCCTATAGTAGGGATTTTACAGAGTTTGAGCTCCAACGCATTCCCTATAGGTCTCACACATCATATCTCCAAAGGCGTAACTTTGTGCACTTCCTGCGCTAGATACGAATGTATGGGGATATGATACCATGAATTGGTAGCATTCATCCCAACCGCTAAAGACGACTGGGATTTCTGCTAAGGAGTATTAAAGAAAATTTTTTAAAGATTATCACTCTTTTTTGATAAAGTAATAATTTAGAATTTAGGGAGTTTTTCATGGAAGAATCAACGGCGTTTATTTTGGCTCTTGTGGGGCTATTCACCGGCATCACCGCCGGGTTTTTTGGTATTGGTGGGGGGGAGATTGTCGTCCCTAGCGCGATTTTTGCTCATTTTAGCTATAGCCATGCAGTGGGTATTTCGCTCATGCAAATGCTTTTTTCTTCAGTGGTCGGCTCTATCATCAATTACAAAAAGGGCTTATTGGATTTGAAAGAAGGCTCATTTGCCGCGCTTGGAGGGCTAATGGGGGCGATTTTAGGGAGCTTTATCTTAAAAATCATTAACGATAAAATTTTAATGGGTGTGTTTGTGGTGGTGGTGTGCTACACCTTTATCAAATACGCTTTTTCTAACAACAAGAAACCAGAGCATTTTGAAGAAATGCATTTTGATTTGCATGCGAATAACAAAACGCCCGAAAAAAAGCGCGCAATCCCCTTTGTGTCTATGGATAGAACGCATGGGGTTTTGATGCTCGCCGGTTTTGTTACTGGCATCTTTTCTATCCCGCTAGGCATGGGTGGGGGGATTTTAATGGTGCCGTTTTTGGGCTATTTTTTGAAATACGATTCTAAAAAAATCGTGCCTTTGGGGCTATTTTTTGTGGTGTTCGCTTCTTTATCTGGGGTCATCTCTCTTTATAATGGGAAGGTTCTTGATGATATAAGCGTTCAAGCGGGGGTGATTACCGGTATTGGAGCGTTTTTAGGGGTGGGCATTGGCATTAAACTGATTGCTTTGGCTAATGAAAAGGTGCATAAAATCCTCTTGCTCCTCATTTATGCTTTAAGCATTTTAGCGACTTTACACAAGCTCATTATGGGTTAAAAATCTAAAAATGCTCAAGGGCATTTTTAAAATTAATATCAAAAAGCTTTCTAAGAGCAAGCGATAATCTCTAAAAAAGCACTTCTTTAGGGTTAGGGGGGTTTAGTTTGGGGGTTGTAATGGGATAACCCCCTACCCCCTTAAAAAATAAGTTTGAAACAAAAAATAAAATTAAAAACCCCATTTTTAAAAAAATAAAAAGTTTTAATTATCTTTATTTGATGAGAACAAAACCATAAAACTTAAAAAAGTAAGGGTAATTAAAAAATGAATTATTTAGGGCGTATTTTAGCGTTTTTTAAAATAACCCATAAGATAACCCAAACGCTTGAACCCCCCATTTTAACCCCCATTAGGGGGCTTAGTCATTACCCCTTAATGTGTTTTTTTATCTTGAATGTATTTTTTCAATTCACCCTTTTTGATATAAGGGATAAACTCGCCATAACCCTCTTTTTCCATGTCTTTTAAGGGGATAAACCTTAAAGCCGCGCTGTTGATGCAATACCTTAAGCCTCCCAATTCTTTAGGCCCATCGTTAAATACATGCCCTAAATGCGCCTTACCAATACGGCTTAATACTTCAATGCGTTTCCTGTTAAGGCTCTCATCGTCTTCGTATTTCACCACATCTTTATTGATAGGCTTAGAAAAGCTTGGCCACCCGCAACCGGAGTCGTATTTATCCGCTGAAGAAAATAACGGCTCGCCGGTGGTAATATCCACATAAATGCCCTCTTCTTCTTTGTTGTAATACTCATTTTCAAAAGGTTTCTCAGTGTGTTTGTTTTGAGTCACCTCATACTGGAGTTTAGTGAGTTTTTTCTTTAAAACTTCATCGCTTGGTTTGGTGTATTTATCGTCATCCACAATCACTTCATCCGCCTTTTTCAAATCAATATGGCAATAACCACCAGGGTGTTTTTTCAAATAATCTTGGTGGTATTCTTCAGCCCTCACATAATTTTTTAACGGCTCTACCTCAATGGCGATTTTGCCTTTCACTTCTTTTTGTAACGCTTTTAAGGCGTTGTCTATCACTTCTTTATCCGCGCTATTGACATAGTAAATCCCTGTGCGATACTGCCTGCCCACATCATTACCCTGCTTGTTCACGCTCACCGGATCAATCACCTTAAAATAATAGCGCAGCAACTTGTCCAAACTGATCTTTTTAGGATCATAGATCACTTTCACGCTTTCAGCATGATCGCTCTCATGCAACTTTTCATAATTCGTGCTTGAAGTCTTGCCATTAGCGTAACCAGAGCTTGCGTCTATAACGCCATAAATCCTCTCCATATACGCCTCTAGCCCCCAAAAGCACCCCCCAGCCAAGTAAATCACTCTTTCATCGGTTTTTGGGTGTTTAGCCCCCATGCTTTCATTCGCTTGCATGATCGCTCCTATTAGTAGAAAAAGATAAAATTTTTTCAAATAAGATAATATTTTCATTGACAACCTTTGTTTTAATTTTAATGGTGTCCGCCATTATAACTAAAAAAGATGGTAATTGTTCTTTAAATTGAGTTTAAATTTTAATAAGACTCTATTCTATTAGGTAACAAAAGTTAAAATCACATCCATTCAACAATCTTGCCTACCGCATTGGCTTCATAGCATTTGATAGAGGTTTTTTGACTGGGTTTTTTGGGCAAAATGGCTTTTAAAAAGCCGTAATTTTCCATTTCTTTCAATCTGGCGTTCAAATTGGGGGCTTCTAAAATCCTGCCATTCAAACTCACTTCGCCCAAAAACGCCGTTTTATTGTCAATTTTTCTGTTTTTAAAGCTTGAAAGGATACTGGCAATGACCGCTAAATCGCAAGCCGGCTCGCTGATCTTAATGCCCCCGCTCACATTAATAAACACATCATGGCGGTTTAAGGGGATTTCTAGCTTTTTTTCCAATAAAGCAATAAGCATGTTAAGGCGGTTAGTGTCAAACCCGTTCGCTAATCGTTTGGGCGCTCCAAAACTGCACTCGCTCACCAACGCCTGAATCTCTAAAATCAACGCTCTTGAGCCTTCTAAAGTGATGGTAATGGCACTCCCTTCCATAGGCTCTTCTTTAGAAAAAAACAAGCTTGAAGCTTCTTTAGCGCTCACCAAACCCTGCTCTTTCATCTCAAACAAGCCGATTTCACTCGTAGGGCCAAAGCGGTTTTTAAAACTCCTTAAAATCCTTAATTCCCTACTGGGATCGCCTTCAAAATACAGCACGCTATCCACCATATGCTCTAGCACTCTAGGCCCTGCGATGCTCCCTTCTTTAGTGATATGACCGATGATAAAAATAGCAATATTTCTTGTTTTGGCCAAACGCATGAGCTCAAAAGTGATCTCTCGCACTTGCGAAATAGAGCCGGGCGCTGAAGAAATCTCTGGCGAATAAAGCGTTTGGATGGAATCAATCACGCAAGCAAAATAATTTTCGCTTTCTATATTAGCCTTAATCACAGGCCAATTGATTTCATTGAGCAGATACAATTCTTTTTCTATGCAATCTAGTCTAGTGGCGCGCATTTTAATCTGGCTCAAGCTCTCTTCCCCGCTCACATACAAAACCTTTTGCTGGTTTTTGGCTAAGCCAGAAGCCACTTTTAAAAGCAAAGTGGATTTCCCCACCCCAGGACTCCCCCCCACTAAATACAACCCCCCTTTAGCGATCCCTCCACCTAAAACAATATCCAATTCGCTTTGAGTGGAAGAAAACTTAATGACTTCTTCATGCTCAATTGCAGCGATAGAAACGCTTTTTTGCGCTTGTGGGAGCGGTTTTTTAAGCGCATTTAAAACTTCCTTTTGAGTTTGGTTCAATTCTATAAAACTCTCCCATGCGTTGCACTGAACGCACTTACCCAACCACTTAGGGCTTGTAAAACCGCAATGCTGACACTCAAATAAAGAAGTTTTTTTAGCCAAAATACCACTCTTTTTTTAAAATCACACAGCTAAAGGCTAGATAAAATGGGGGTTTTAATCATTTTGCTTTATAGTGAAACTCGTGGAGTTAAACTAAAAACAAGTTAAAAAGTTATCAAGCACCATTTTGCTCTATTTTTCTTAAAGCCTTCAAAATATAGCGTTTGATATAAGATCCCACGCTTTCTTCTTCTTCGTTAGCCATTTTCTCTAGTTTTTGGTATTGCTCATCAGAAAAATACAAGCTTACAGCGCGAGTTTTTTTATTAGCGTCTGCTTTTGGTTTGCGCCCTAGTTTATTTTTAGCTCCCCTTAAGTGAGTTTCATCTGTGTTTTCTGTCGTTTTCATCAAGTTCCTTCAATCATCATCGCAAATCGCTTTAAAATAGCATATTAGCATAAAAGTAGCGTATAACGAACAATGCCGCAAGCGCTAATCATTTCTCATTTTAAGTTTATTAGCGTTCGCTTGAAAAGGCCTTCACCCCCTAAAAAGAACAAATCAAATCGGTAACACCCTGATACTGCGATCCAATAATTCCTGCAAGGCGTTTTCAATGGCAAATAAAGTCCCAGTAGTCGCGCTCATGCACCCATCGCATGCCCCCATGTAGCGGATATACACATCAATGTAATCATCGCTTTCTTTAATGTCTAAAATCTCTAAATCCCCCCCATCCATCATAAGCATAGCGCGGATATTTTCATCAATGACTTTATCCACCGCTTTAATCTTTTGAACCATAGTCATTTCCCTAAAAGCCAATTCCCCATTTTGGGATTTATTCGCAGCGGCTTTAAGCTTTTCAGCTTCCATTTCTTCGCGCACTTCTTTAAGAATATCCACCAGGTAATAATCCCTTTTTTCATGCCCTCCCGGTCTCACACAGCTTTTACAAAACGCACCGGCTTTGGTGTAGTTAGTGATTTCTTCAACGCTTTTTAAATCATTGAGTTTAATCACTTCCTTAATCGTGCCTAAACTCACCCTAGCGCACTCGCACACGATGATTTCTTCTTCAAAATCTTCAGCGTTTTTCCCCAAATACATGCCGGCAGCCTTTTTGATCACATCATACGCCATCACCGAGCAGTGCATTTTTTGCCCAGGGACAGCCGGCGTGTCCGGATCGTCTCTCAAGCCTCTTTCCACATCTAAATTCGTGATTTTTACCGCATCTTGGACTCTTTTATTCAAACACAATTCTACCATCATGTCTGAGCTTGCGATCGCTGTCCCGCAACCAAAGCTTTTAAACTTCGCGTCAACAATTCTATCCGTGCTCTCATCTACAAGCCAATACAACCTCACCGCATCACCGCATGCCTCTGCGCCATAATCCGCCACAATCAGCTTAGCGTTTTTGGCTTTAGCCTGCTCTTCGGTGATGACCCCTAAATGCGTAGGGTTATCCATGCGCCTTTGAACTTCTTTAGAATACGCGTCCCAGAGAACCGAACCCACTAAATCATGTTTTGCCATTTTGATTCCTTTATATTCTTTTTAATAAGAGCTTGAAATGTTTCTCAATCTTACAGCCGCTTGAGAGAAAACTTCAATCGTTTTGTCAATCTCAGCTTCCGTGTTAAAACGGCTCAATGAAAGCCTGATAGCGGTATGAGCTAATTCCTTACTCGCTCCAATCGCTACCATGACAGGATTAGCCTCTAAATCCTCACTCGCGCATGCGCTCCCTGTGGAAGCGGCGATATTAGAGCGGTTTAAATCCCACAGCATGGCCTCTCCTTCAATCCCTCTCACGCTGACTAAAGTCGTGTTAGGCACACGATGGACTCGATCGCCTACCACCATCACATCAGGGATTTTCAAAAGCGCTTCTTCTAATTTGTCGCGCAATTTCCCTACCACTTCTTTTTCATAATCTAAATGCTCTACGGCTAATTTCATCGCTTCGCCCATGCCCACGATATAAGGCACGTTCAAAGTCCCGCTGCGCCTGCCATTCATATGTTCCCCGCCATGAAAAAGAGGGGTCAATCCCACCCCACTTCTAATATACAACCCCCCAATGCCTTTAGGCCCATGAAACTTGTGTGCGCTAAAAGAAAGGAAATCCACATTCGCCTTCAACACATCTACAGGGATTTTACCAATCGCTTGCACCGCATCAGTATGGAACAACACGCCCTTTTCTTTACAGATAGCCCCGATTTCTTCAATAGGGAAAATAAGACCGGTTTCATTATTAGCCCACATCACGCTCACTAAAGCGGTTTTTTCTGTGATCGCTTCTTTGACTTGCTCTGCGGTGATGCTCCCATGCTCATTAATGGGCAAGTAAGTAATCTCCACCCCCAAGCTTTCTAAAAAATTACAAGTGGATCGCACCGCCGGATGCTCTGCAACCGTGGTTACAATATGGTTTTTGCCCTTTTTCAAACATTCATCAAAATACACGCCCTTTAAAACCCAGTTATTGCTCTCTGTCGCACAAGAGGTGATGATCACATCGTCTATATCCCTAGCGTTAATGCCTTTATAGAGCTTATCTAAAGCTTCTGCAATGGCTGGGTGGGTTTCTGTGCCAAACTGGTGCAACGAGCTAGGGTTGCCGTAATGATCCCTTAAAAAAGGATCCATGATTTCTTTGACTTTAGGATCAATCCTGGTTGTAGCGTTATTGTCTAAATAAATTCGTTGTAACAAATGAGTGTTCTCCTTAAAAATTTTACATAGATTTCTTATCTAGGTCTAAATTATGATTAAATACAAGATATTTTCTTAATTTTAACTTAAAAATAAGATGAATTTTAAAAAACATTTTGAGAAACACGAATACCTCCATTAAAAACCAACAACAGCCACTACCAACCCGCTCAAGGTTTTTTAAGGGGTCTCCCACGCCTGTCTTTTAAAGCGTCTATCCCCCTTGTTGGTAACGTCTCTCCCACACATAGAGTTTTTGCAATTGTTTCGCCACTTCTTTTTTAGTGGGCTTAATGCCTTTAAGGTTATAAAGAGCGGTAACGATAATGGGCTTTGGGACATTAAACCTTTGGATAAATTCCAAACAATCTTTTTTGATCTGGGAGTCTTGCTTGTTTTTAGTAATATCCACATGGCTTAAATATTGCAACACATAAAGGCGTTTTTCTTCATCTTCTTGCGCGATTTCTGGGGCTAACTCCATCCCTTGACTAACGCTTTTAAAAAACTTATTTGAAGCCTCTTGGGCGGGATAAACGCTCAAATAAGTTTCTAGTAAAGAAATCACTCTTTTTTGCTGTTCCAATAGTGCGTCTATTTTGGTGCTCAAACGATTTATTTTACTTTCCATGCGTTCAATGGTAACTAGTAAAAATAAATAGCTATTTAATCATTAAAAATGATTATTCTAATACCATGCTCCAAATTAAGATATATTTTTAGGATCATGCTACAATAAAAAACACAAAACGATTTCAAAGAAAAAGGGCTTAAAATGAAAACTTTTGAAGTGATGATTCAAACCGATTCGAAAGGGTATTTGGACGCTAAATTTGGCGGTAACGCTCCTAGAGGGTTTCTCAATCCAAACGGCTTACCCACTTATTCGCCTAAAATCTCATGGCAAAAAGTAGAAGGCGCTAAAAGCTACGCTTTAGAATTAATAGATCATGACGCGCAAAAAGTGTGCGGCATGCCGTTTGTCCATTGGGTCGTGGGCAATATTTCTTACAATGTTTTAGAAGAAAACGCTTCCATGATGGATAAAAGGATTACTCAAGGAGTCAATTCGCTCACTCAAGGCTTTATCCGTTCACCGCTCAATGAAAGCGAAAAACAACGCTCCAATCTCAATAACAGCGTCTATATCGGCCCCATGCCCCCTAATGGCGATCACCATTACTTAATTCAAGTGTATGCCCTAGACATCCCTAAACTGGAATTAAAAGTTCCTTTTTTCTTAGGCGATTTGCATGACAAAATGCGCAACCATATCATCGCCATAGGGAGAAAGGAATTTTTATACAAGCAGTTTGTGAGGAAATAGGCTACAAGCTTGTAGGCTTAGTTCAATGAACTTGTTTAACCTTAATATTCTTTCATTTTTTTAAAAAGTGGGGTTTTATGCAACCCTAACGAGATGGATTATAACGCTAGAAATTAGAGCTAAAAGCACCAAAAGCTGATTTAAACACGCATCAACTCCTTATCAAACCATTCATTCAACACTACCTATAATTTTTAAAACGCTCCCTAACTTCTTTGTCTAATTCTAGCACTTCATCTAAAGTAGAGAGCTTGAAAGATTTTTTAGCATACAATTCTAAGGCTTGAGAAATGATTTGGATAAGGCCACCAAAGGCGATTTCTTGATTTAAAAACTTCTTCATCGCCACTTCATTGCTCGCATTCAGCACCACGCCAAGCTTTGGGTTTTCTAATAACAAGTCTTTATAACGCCACAGAGTGTAGCGCTCCATGCTAATGGGTTCAAATTTAATCGCGCTTAAAGCGTATAAGTCTAAGGGTTTAATGGAAGCGTTCAAGGAAGCTAATTTAGGGTTAATGGCATAGCTTATGGGTAGTTTCATGTCCGCACTCGCTAAATGCGCGATGACAGAGTTGTCTTCAAACTCCACCAAAGCATGCACGATAGAACTTCTTTCAATCAGCGCATCAATCTTTAAAGACGCGCCAAAAAGCCAGTAAGTTTCTAAAATTTCAAAAAGCTTATTGACCATGCTCGCTGAATCAATGGTGATTTTAGATCCCATGCTCCAATTAGGGTGCTTGAGTGCGTTTTGCGCGTTTTGAATAGGAATAAATTCTAAAGGCGTGTCCCTAAAAGCCCCCCCACTCGCACTAATGATTAAAGATTTAGGCTTTAAAGTCTTGTTTTGCAACAACGCCCACAAACCAAAATGCTCGCTATCAACGGGCGTGATTTGTGAAATGTCTAATAAATGCCCCGCGCTCACTAAACTTTCTTTATTCGCTAGGGCTAGTTTTTTGTTCCTTTGTAAGCTTTTAAAGCTCGCTTTCAATCCGGCTACGCCCACAATGGCGTTAAGGACTAAATTGGAAACGCACTCCTCTATCATCGCATCAATGCCGTCTAACCCCACAAACACTTTTGCGCCCAAAGGCTCTAAACCATTCAAATCGCTAGGATCAAAAATCGCCACTTTCTTGGGCTTGAAAACTTTGATTTGCTCATTGATTAAAGCGATATTTTTCCCGCAGCTTAAGGCTTCTATTTCTACGCCAAATTTTTTTGCGATTTTAAGGGCGTTTTTTCCGATAGAGCCGGTGCTTCCTAAAACAACCATTCAATCCCCTAAAAACACCGCCGTTTCTTTCCAAACTTCTAAAAAATACAACAACACATGCAAGCTTAAAGCCCCAAAAAGCATGGAATCCAGTCGGTCTAAAACGCCCCCATGCCCGGGTAAAATCTTACCGCTATCCTTGATCCCAACTTTTCTTTTCAAATAGCTTTCATACAAATCCCCAAACACCGCCATAAGCGCGATTAAGAAACTGAATAAAAGCGCCATAAGAAAGCCTCCGCTCAATTTCCCCATGCCCACAAACGATCCTAAAACGCTCGCTAAAACAACGCCAATCAACGCGCCCTCTAAGGTTTTATTCGGTGAAGTGGCTGTGAAAGGGGTTTTGCCTAAAAGCTTGCCTCCAAAAAACGCCCCCACATCGCTTGCGACCACCACCACTAAAAGCCAGATGATCGCCACCGCGCCAAAATCCTTATAAACCCCAAAAAGCGCAAAAAACCCAACGCCCGGGTATAAAAAGGGTAAAATGGCTTCGCTGTGGTGCGCTTTTTGATAAGCGATGACGCTAGCCATGACCATCGCGCTGATAAGAGCGCATTCTACAGGATGCCCGTTAAAATACGCCGCTACCCATGACAACACTAAAATGAGATACAAGCTAAAGCCCGCTTTGACCTGGAACAACCTTAACGCTTCAAAAAACCCTACCGCATAAATCCCCCCTAAAACAGCCCAAAACAACAACAAATTGTCCGCATACAAAATCAAGCCCGCCACAACGATTAAAACAACCCCTGTAATGTAACGAGACTTTTCTTTAAATAACTCTTCTTTCACTTTTTTCCTTAATCAATTAAATATCAGCGAAACTAAAAAATAGCTAAACGAGCTAATCAAAACAACGCCCACTAAATTAAGCCACAAGCCGACTTTAATCATATCCGTTATTTTAACATACCCAGAGCCATAAGCTATCGCATTCGGTGGGGTGGCCACAGGGAGCATGAACGCGCAAGTCGCGCTCAAAGCTACAGGAATGGTCAATAACAAGCTTTGGTGGTTTTCATAACCCATGCCCATCGCAACCCCTCCAATCACCGGCAAAAATGCGGCAGCGGTGGCGGTGTTAGAAGTGACTTCGGTTAAGAAAATGACCATTAAAGTTACCATGACAATGATGAATAAAACCGGTAAATGCGAAAAGCCAGAAACCAAATGCCCGATCCACAAGCTCAACCCGGTTTTAGAAAATTGCGCGCTCAAAGCTAACCCGCCGCCAAATAAAAGCAACACATCCCAAGGGAGTTTTTTAGCAACACCCCAATCAATGAGCCTATCGCCTTGATTGTTAGCGGGCAAAATGAATAAAAGCGCAGAAACCCCCATAGCGATCACGGAATCAATTTTATCTATCTTAATGCCCCAAGATTTTAAAATCGTGTCTAAGAAAATCCACCCTAAAGACGCTAATATAAAAAGAACCCCCACAGAGATTTCCGCCTGACTCAAACGGCCTAGTTTTTTTAACTCTACCCTAATAACTTCCTTACCCCCTGGGATTTCTTTAATCTTTAAAGGGAAAATCGCATAAGTGATCAAGAGCCACGCTAAAATGAGCATGATAAAGGCTAACGGTGTCCCAAACACCATCCACTGAGCGAAACCAATTTCAATATTGAAAGCGGTTTTCATATAGCCGGCTAATAAAGCGTTAGGCGGCGTGCCAATCAAAGTGCCTAAAGAGCCAATAGAAGCCGCATAAGCGATGCCAAGCATCAAGCAAATACTGAAATTCGTGCGATAAATGGTGGTCTTTTCTTGAATCACTTGGGTAATATCTTTGCCCTTATGCACGATATTACTCATAATGCCCCCATGCGCTTTGGTGATTTCTTCTTTTTGATAGAATGCATTAGAGGCGTTTTCTTTACCCACAAGTTTAGCGACTAATTGCAAAACGCTCATGCCAACAGGAAACATCATCACCGCCGTTGCGGTATTGCTCACCCACATAGACAGAAATCCTGTGGCTATCATGAAACCTAAAATCAACCTCCTAGGGCTTGTGCCTACCAATAAAATAATGCTTAAAGCGATGCGCGTGTGCAAATTCCATTTTTGCATGCTTAAAGCTAAAATAAACCCTCCCATAAAAAGAAAGATAATGGGCGATGCGTAAGAAGAGCTAACGCTAGAGAATTGATCCACGCTAAAGACGCTAAAAAGCACCAAAGGTAAAAGCGCGGTTGCAGGCAAGTCAATGGCTTCAGTCATCCACCATATCCCCATTAAAACAGCCACCCCAGCCACAACAGGCATCGCCTTATAATTCAAAGAACTGAGCTTGGGGATTTCTTCTACAATATGAGGCATTTGAGCGTCTAAAGCGTAATAGATAATGAGCGCGATTAACGCCCCCCCTATGAGACCAAACAAACGAACGATCTTGGTGCTTTTGTCATCAGCGTTCGTATCGGCATGCGAATGATTTTCCATTTTATTTTACCCTTTAAAATTACTAACCTACATGCTACAATAAAACTTTTTTAAAACTAGGGTTTTAGAAAAATAAAATCAAAACAGGAAAAAGAGTGGTAAAAGAAAGTGATATTTTAGTGGTTGGTGGGGGGCATGCGGGCATTGAAGCGAGCTTGATTGCGGCTAAAATGGGAGCTAGAGTGCATTTAATCACCATGCTCATAGACACGATCGGTTTAGCGAGCTGTAATCCAGCTATTGGAGGCTTGGGTAAAGGGCATTTGACTAAAGAAGTGGATGTGTTAGGGGGGGCTATGGGGATTATTACAGATCATAGCGGTTTGCAATATCGTGTGTTAAACGCTTCTAAAGGGCCAGCGGTTAGGGGGACTAGAGCGCAAATTGATATGGATACTTACCGCATTTTTGCAAGAAATCTTGTTTTAAACACCCCTAATTTGAGCGTCTCTCAAGAAATGACTGAAAGTTTAATCCTTGAAAACGATGAGGTAGTGGGCGTAACCACGAACATTAACAACACTTACAGAGCTAAAAAAGTGATCATCACCACAGGCACTTTTTTAAAAGGGGTGGTGCATATTGGCGAACACCAAAACCAAAACGGGCGCTTTGGGGAAAACGCTTCCAATTCTTTAGCCTTGAATTTAAGGGAGCTTGGCTTTAAGGTGGAAAGGTTAAAAACCGGCACTTGCCCAAGAGTGGCCGGTAATAGCATTGATTTTGAAGGATTAGAAGAGCATTTTGGGGACACAAACCCTCCCTATTTCAGCTATAAAACCAAAGATTTTAACCCCACCCAACTCTCATGTTTTATCACTTACACTAACCCTATTACCCACCAAATCATCAGGGATAATTTCCACCGAGCCCCCCTATTTAGCGGTCAAATTGAAGGCATAGGCCCAAGGTATTGCCCTAGCATTGAAGATAAAATCAACCGCTTCAGCGAAAAAGAACGCCACCAGCTGTTTTTAGAGCCTCAAACCATCCATAAAAGCGAATATTATATCAACGGCTTAAGCACCTCTTTGCCCCTAGATGTGCAAGAAAAGGTCATCCATTCTATCAAAGGCTTAGAAAACGCGCTCATCACGCGTTATGGCTATGCGATAGAATATGATTTTATCCAGCCTACAGAATTGACTCACACTTTAGAAACCAAAAAAATCAAAGGGCTTTATTTGGCCGGGCAAATCAATGGGACTACCGGCTATGAAGAAGCGGCGGCTCAAGGGCTTATGGCTGGGATTAATGCGGTGTTAGCCCTAAAGAATCAAGCCCCCTTTATTTTAAAGCGCAATGAAGCCTATATCGGCGTTTTGATTGATGATTTGGTTACTAAAGGCACGAATGAGCCTTACAGAATGTTTACCAGCCGGGCCGAATACCGCTTGCTTTTAAGAGAAGACAACACGCTTTTTAGATTAGGCGAACATGCCTATCGTTTAGGGCTTATGGAAGAATATTTTTATAAAGAATTAAAAAAAGACCAACAAGCAATACAAGAAAACTTGAAACGCCTTAAAGAATGCGTCCTTACCCCTAGCAAAGAAGCGTTAAAACGCTTGAGTGAATTAGATGAAAACCCTATCAATGACAAGGTTGATGGCGTCAGTCTTTTAGCGCGCGATAGTTTTAATTTAGAAAAAATGCGCTCCTTTTTTAGCTTTTTAGCCCCCTTGAATGAGCGGGTTTTAGAGCAAATCAAAATTGAATGCAAGTATAATATTTATATTGAAAAGCAACACGAAAATATCGCTAAAATGGATAGCATGCTCAAGGTGTCTATCCCTAAACATTTTGTGTTTAAAGGCATTCCAGGCCTTAGCTTAGAAGCGGTAGAAAAGTTAGAAAAATTCCGCCCCAAAAGCCTTTTTGAAGCTTCAGAAATCAGTGGGATCACCCCGGCGAATTTAGACGTTTTGCATTTGTATATCCATTTGCGGAAAAACTCTTAAAGGATTTTTAATGAACGCTTTAGAAATCACCCAAAAACTCATCAGCTACCCCACCATTACGCCCAAAGAATGCGGTATTTTTGAATACATTAAATCGCTTTTTCCCACTTTTAAAACCCTAGAGTGTGGGGAAAATGGCGTGAAAAACCTTTTTTATACCGCATTTTTAACCCCCTCAAAGATCATGCAGAAGAAAAGCATGCAAAAAAAGAACATGCAAAAGAGGATACCAAACCCTTGCATTTTTGCTTTGCAGGGCATATTGATGTCGTGCCTCCTGGAAACAATTGGCAAAGCGATCCCTTTAAACCCATTATTAAAGAAGGGTTTTTATACGGCCGTGGGGCGCAAGACATGAAAGGGGGCGTGGGGGCGTTTTTGAGCGCGAGTTTAAATTTTAACCCTAAAACCCCTTTTTTGCTTTCTATTTTACTCACGAGCGATGAAGAAGGGCCAGGGATTTTTGGCACAAAACTCATGCTAGAAAAACTCAAAGAAAAGGATTTGCTGCCCCATATGGCGATTGTGGCTGAACCCACTTGCGAAAAAGTCTTAGGCGATAGCATCAAAATTGGCCGAAGAGGCTCCATTAATGGCAAACTCATTTTAAAAGGCATTCAAGGGCATGTGGCTTACCCGCAAAAATGCCAAAACCCTATTGATACGCTCGCTTCGGTTTTGCCTCTCATTTCAGGAGTTCATTTAGACAATGGCGATGAGTGTTTTGACCCTTCAAAATTAGTCATCACCAACTTGCATGCAGGGTTAGGGGCTAATAATGTGACACCAGGGAGCGTAGAAATTACCTTTAATGCGCGCCATTCTTTAAAAACCACCCAAGAGAGTTTGAAAGAATATTTAGAAAAGGTTTTGAAAGATTTGCCTTATACTTTAGAATTAGAATCAAGCAGTTCGCCTTTCATCACGGCTTCTCATTCAAAGCTTACCAGCGTTTTACAAGAAAATATTTTAAAAACATGCCGCACCACCCCCCTTTTAAACACCAAAGGCGGCACGAGCGATGCGCGATTTTTTAGCGCTCATGGCATAGAAGTGGTGGAGTTTGGCGCCATTAATGACAGAATCCATGCCGTTGATGAAAGGGTGAGCTTGAAGGAATTAGAGCTTTTGGAAAAAGTGTTTTTGGGGGTTTTAGAGGATTTAAGCGAGAAATGAATGGGGAGTTTTGGCGTAAGGGTTTTATTTTTAATACCAACGCCTTTTTCGCTGATAAAAACCACCAAACCAACTCAAGCTTTAGCATTCCAGTATCCATTTATTATAGCCTTATAAGAGTGGGGTCATGCTTGACAAAGTAACCAAAGCTTGCTATAGTCTTTTTGCCCCTTTTTGTTCCATTTGTAATAAAGAAACCTTTCCAAAAATTAAATTCTTAAGGGCTTTTACCAAGCCACTCTTAAAGGGGTGGCTCAATCAACTTTTTAAAACAAACTCTTTTAAGCCCTATCTTTAGAAGTATCCCTTTTAGCATAGCAATTAGGCTCAAACAACACGCAGTTAAAAGAAAAATAATTTTTTTCTTCATCTCATCAATAAAGGTTCAATAAGGCTTTAGTCATCAATATTTGGTTACAATTATAAGGGATCACATTTTTTATAATAGGAGATATATCATGCCAGGAAGTGTTCAAAAAACCCTTTTTAGGGTCTTGTGTTTGGGCGCATTGTGTTTGAGAGGGTTAATGGCAGAGCCAGACGCTAAAGAGCTTGTGAATTTAGGTATAGAGAGCACAAAGAAGCAAGATTTCGCTCAAGCTAAAACGCATTTTGAAAAAGCGTGTGAGTTAAAAGAAGGTTTTGGGTGTGTTTTTTTAGGGGCGTTCTATGAAGAAGGGAAAGGAGTGGGAAAAGACTTGAAAAAAGCCATTCAATTTTACACTCAAGGTTGTGAATTAAATGATGGTTATGGGTGCCGCTTGCTAGGCAATTTATACTATAACGGACAAGGCGTTTCTAAAGACGCCAAAAAAGCCTCACAATATTACTCTAAATCTTGTGAATTGAACCATGCTGAAGGGTGTACAGTCTTAGGAAGCTTACACCATTATGGCGTAGGCACGCCTAAGGATTTAAGAAAGGCTCTTGATTTGTATGAAAAAGCTTGCGATTTAAAAGACAGCCCCGGGTGCATTAATGCAGGATACATGTATGGTGTAGCAAAGAATTTTAAGGAGGCTATCGTTCGTTATTCTAAAGCATGCGAGTTAAAAGATGGCAGGGGGTGTTATAATTTAGGGGTTATGCAATACAACGCCCAAGGCACAGCAAAGGACGAAAAGCAAGCGGTAGAAAACTTTAAAAAAGGTTGCAAATCAAGCGTTAAAGAAGCATGCGACGCTCTCAAGGAATTAAAAATAGAACTTTAGTTTTAATGAAGTTAAGCTAAAGGCTGCGTTTATCTAGCTTTTACGCTTTTTATATTTTAAGGAAAACATAAACCCTACAGAATAATCATTTTTAATGATCATAAAAGGCTTTTATCGAACCCATTCATTCCAAACACCGTTTTGAGATTAGTGTTTGAAAGGTTTAAAAGCATTTTTATTCAAACCCTAAAAAAGGGTTTTTTCCTACAACGCTTTCAACAGCACGCTATTTAAACGCTCGTTAAAGCTTTTAGCGTCTTTTAAAGCCCCTTTTTCTAAAAGCTTCGCCCCATCATAAAGCAACCAGATAAAAGCGCTCAACTGCTCTTTATCTTCGCATTTTAAGAGTTTTTGCAAAATCGCATGGTTAGGGTTTAATTCTAAAGTTTTCTTGCTTTCAGGCACGCTTTGCCCCATTTGACGCATCCAATTAGCCATCATCGCATTTTGTTCATCGCCTATTAAAGCCACCGCTGAAGTGAGATGATTAGAAAGCTCTACGCCTTTAATCTCATCTTTAAGATTTTCTTCAAACGCTTTGATTAAATCTTTAAACTGATCTTTCACCTCATCATGGATTTCTGCCAAACCAAGCTCTTTTAGGCTCTCGCTATGGCTAGCGTCTCTAAAGGGCGTTTTATCGTATTCATTCACGCCTGGCATCACAAACGCATCAATTTCATCGCTCAACAACAAAACATCATAGCCTTTTTGAGCGTATTTTTCCAAAATGGGGGACGCTTTTAATAAGTCTAAATTTTCGCCTAAAAGGTAGTAAATGCTTTTTTGGTTTTCTTTTAAATTTTCTTTGTATTCTTTTAAAGAAATCCATTCTCCTTTGTTTTTGGAATAAAATCTCAACAATTCTAAAAGTTTTTCTTTGTTTTCAAAATCCCCATACAAACCTTCTTTTAACACTTTCCCGAAAGGCTCATAGAATTTATGGTAATTTTTGTTATCCTTGCTCAGCCTTTCAATCTCGCTTAAAATCTTTTTCACTGAAGCCGAACGGATATTGGCTAAAATCTTATTCTGCTGTAAGATTTCACGGCTCACGTTCAAGGGCAAATCTTCGCTGTCAATCACGCCTTTAACAAACCTCAAATAAGACGGCAACAATTCTTTGTCATCATCAGTGATAAACACCCTTTTAACATAAAGTTTGACCCCGCTTTTATAATCCACCCTGAACAAATCAAAGGGCGCTTTGCTAGGGATGTAAAAAAGCGTTGTGTATTCTAAAGAGCCTTCCACTTTATTGTGGATATAGCTTAAAGGCTCGCTGTTGTCATGCGCAAACGATTGGTAAAAGTCTTTGTAATCCTTTTCTTTCAATTCGCTCTTATTCATTTTCCATAAAGCGCTCGCTTGATTGATTTGCTCGCATTTTTCTTCTTTAACTTCTTTTTTATGATCCCCTTCGCCTTCCATTTTTGTATCGGTGTAAGTTAAAAAAATAGGGAAAGGGATATGCTCAGAATACTTTTTAACAATGCTATCAATCTCCCAACGGCTCGCAAAATGAGAATCTTCATCTTTTAAAAAGAGGGTGATTTCTGTGCCTTGCTCCTCTTTGACGCATTCGCTGATTTCAAACTTGCCCTTACCATCGCTCACCCATGCATAAGCTTGCTCGCTGGTAACTTTTTTGGTTTGAACGACAATCTTACTCGCTACCATGAACGCCGAATAAAAGCCCACACCAAACTGGCCAATCAGTGCACTATCTTTTTTCTTATCCCCACTCAAAGCGCTCAAAAAACTCTTCGTGCCTGATTTAGCGATCGTGCCTAAATGCTCAATGAGATCGTTTTTATCCATGCCTATACCATTATCTTTAATCGTTAAGGTTTTTTTCTGGCTATCAAAACTCAAATGAATGCTAGGCGTGGTATTGAGTCCTTTTAATTTCTCATCGGTTAGCATCAAATAATTCAGTTTATCCAAAGCGTCGCTCGCGTTAGAAATCAACTCCCTTAAAAAAATCTCTTTATTGGAATACAAAGAGTGGATCATCAAATCCAAAAGCTGGTTGATTTCAGTTTGAAAGGTGTATTCTTGATTAGACATTGAACTTTTTCCTTTAATAAAATTTTTAAGATTATACAATAAAAGCGCGCTTAAAAGGGGCATGCTATGGCTTAAAAATCACATGAAAGGATGTTTAATTCCTTAAAAACGATAACTCATAGAGCTCATAAAATAGCTTCTATCTTGAATGGTTTGAGCGAAATCAGGGTTGTAACCGCTTGTAAAAAACCCTACCTTATAACCCTTATGCATCGTGATCTGATAGCCATTAAGCGTTAACATTAAATAGATATGTTTTTTAATATTATATTTGAGAGTAACCCCTAAGCTTTGCGAATCAGCCCTTGGGGAATAAGTCAATTTCCCATACAATTGCACCAAAAGGTTTTTAATGCTCTTTCCTACAAAAGCGTTAATCGTTATGGAATTAGCGTTGTAAAAATTGGAATAAGCGTCTTCATAAGGGGTGTCATCTTTAGTGTCGTAAAAAGGATCCGCTGGCGAGCCATTCCAACCTAATTGAACGCTCGCGTTCCCAAAATTCTTATACACGCTCCAGCCAAAACGATAAGAGCGGAAATGCACTCTTTGAAACACAAACAAAGCCGCGCTTTTTTTACCCACTAAAGAGGCTCTGTAATAATCTTTAGACAAATAATCGCTATAGAGAGGAAACCATGCGTAAAAAGTCGTTTGGATGCGCCAAAGAGATTTCCAATAAGATTTTGTGTCATGGGTGATTTCAAATCCAGGAGCGTTAAAATTTTTAGGGTAAAACCAAATAAAAGGCGCGATCCTAATGTATTTATTTTCATAAATGAGGTTGAAATTGTGCATGCCGTAGTTGGTTTTTTGCTTGTAATTGACAGGGGCGTAAAAATCCCTAATATATTGCTCATTAGCTAAAGCCCTTCCAAAGGTGCTAAACCACTCTACCCTAAACTTTTTCCACCGGTAAAAAATCTCAAACCCTTGATTAAACCCGCTCAAAAACAAAGCTTTAGAGGGGTAACGCCCTAATTTAATCCCAAAAATGTCCTTATACTGATAATCTAAATACAAATTGTATAACACATAAGACCTGGCGTTTTGAGCCTTTTGCTCTCTGGTCCAATTTTGGCTGTGTTGCATCAAATAGCCCTCCCATCGCCCCATGTAATACCAGTTCGCCGGCTGAAACCCTGCCTTAGGATTGGCTTCATCAATCAAAAACTTCGTGGAATCATACGCTAACGCTCCTATTTCGCCCCCCACCCCAAAACCCAGTTTGTGATCTTCAATCCCTTTAGGGAGCAAACTAGAATCAATTTGCAAAGCCCCGGTAGTGGTTACATAACTCCCTGTAGGGTAAATCCCTTTTTTGGAATTGATGATTGATTGGTTGAAAGCGATGCGCGAAAACGATCCCACTCTCGCACTCACTTGATACTCAAAAGCACTGAGGAAAATCCCATTCAAAGCCAAAAACCCTAGCCAAATTTTTTGATTAAGCACCCTTTTATCAAACACCTTTTTTATTGAAGTCTGATATTATGCTATAAACAAACTCGCCATTTTGGTTTTGAAAAAAAAAAAAAAACGATAAAATCACAAAAATACCCCTTTTTTAGCGGGTTCAATTTCAAGATTTAAGGACTATGCATGCAAGAGATTATCCCTATTGTGGTGGTTTTTGATAACCACTATTGTATCCCTGCTGGCGTGAGTTTGTATTCCATGCTAGTGCACGCCAAACGAGAGAGAGAGAGAGAGAGAGAGTAAAACTCTTTTATCAAATCCATTGTTTGGTGGAGGATTTAAGCGCTGAAAATGTAGCCAAATTAGAAGAAACGATCGCTCCTTTTAGCGCTTTTTCCAGTATAGAGTTTTTGGATATTTCTAATGAAGAATTAAAACCACGCCATAATTACCGCAAGCTTGATCCTTTAATAGCGAGTGAAATTAAAAAATTGTATTTAAAACTCAATGCTTTTTCGCAAAAACGCTTTTCTAAAATGATCATGTGCCGTTTCTTTTTTGCCTCCCTTTTCCCCCAATACGACAAGATGATCATGTTTGATGTGGACACTTTGTTTGTGAATGATATTAGCGAGAGCTTTTTTATCCCCCTTGAAGCGCATTATTTTGGGGCTGTGAGGGAAAAAGATTTGATCGCTATGGACAGGAATTCGGCTAAGGATTTATACGAATTACGCCAAATGCGCGCAAAATCTATCGGCGTTACTGACGCTTTCCCTAATTTAGAAGAAGTGCAAATCCTTTTTGACAACTACTTTAACGCCGGGTTTTTAGCCTTAAATTTAAAATTGTGGCGTGAAGAAAATCTGGAAAACCAATTGATTGGATTTTTCCTTTTAAAAAATGAAAAACTTTTATTTAACGATCAAGATACTTTGTGTTTTGTGTGCCGTGGTAGGATTTTAGAATTGCCTTACTCCTACAACGCCCACCCCAGTTTCCTTGATACGCCATCATTCCCTAGCATCAAAGAAGCGCACATGCTGCATTTTTGGGGCGATAAACCTTGGAAGCTCTTAAGCGTCATTGGCGCGAAAAAATGGCATGAAATTTTGATCCAAACGCCTTTTAAAGACGCCTATTTTAACGCTCCCTTTTTAGATCACCTCTTTGAATCCCTTCAAAACAGAGACAAAGAAACCCAAGAAATCCACGCTTTCAATAAAGCCCTATCTTTTTCAGACAAGCGGTATTCTTTTGAATTCCTTCTGCCTAGGCTTTCTTCTAAACTCCTTGTAGGATTTTTGATTTTTAAAGCCAAACAAAAAGCGAAGCGATTGGTTAAAAAAATACTAAAAGCGTTTTTTAAAATTTAACACAAAAGGGCTTGACGCTAAGTCAAGCGGTATTTTCTTAAAAAAGCGGTCTTTCAAAATTAACGCGAGCAGGCGTGCGTTTGTGTGGGCTGAATGTCCTTATTATCGGCTAATTTTTCCCTTTCCACCTTGTCTAAAAAAGCGCTCAAATCCTTTGCCATTTTTTCAAAAATCTTAGCGCTCACGCTATCAGGATGAGAGATCACAATCGGTTCACCCTTATCCCCCCCTAAACGCACTTTAGGCTCTAAAGGGAGCTTGGCTAAAATCTGCGTGTGGTAAGCTTCTAATAATCCACTCATGGAATTTGAGCCAAAAATCTCGCTCTCTTTCTTGCAATGCTCGCACACAAAACTCCCCATATTTTCTACAATGCCTGCAATAGGAATGTGTAGTTTCTTAAACATGTCCAAACTCCGTTTAGCATCATCTAAACTCACTATTTGAGGCGTAGTAACGGTGATTCCTGCGCTCAAAGGCACGGCTTGGGCTAGCGTGAGCTGCGCATCGCCTGTTCCTGGGGGCATATCCACCACCAACACATCTAAATCCCCCCAAATAATATCGCTTAGCATCTGCTCAATCGCTCGCATGAGCATGGGCCCTCTCCAAATGAGACTCTGCCCCTCATCATACAAAAGCCCCATGCTCATCACAGAAACGCCAAAAGCTTTTAAAGGAATGAGTTTTTTACCGCTAGGATCCATGATCACATCAGCGTTTTGCAAGCCCATCATTCTAGGGATATTAGGGCCATACACATCAGCGTCTAGTAGCCCCACTTTTTGGTTTAAATTCGCTAAAGCGATGCTTAGATTCACGCTGGTGGTGCTTTTACCCACACCGCCCTTGCCTGAGCTTATCATCACTACATGCTTGATATTTTTAGCCAGATTTTTAGTGGTGGGCTTTGGGGCTTGGGGCTTTGGCGGGGTTTTAATATCCAAATTTAAAGCTTTCACGCCTATTTCTTGCATCGCTTTGGAGATATTTTCCCTTAAAATCGCGCTCGTTTCTTCAGAGCTTGAGGGGATTTCTATTAAAAGCCCTAACTGGTTGTCATGCAAGGTGATGTTTTTAACAAAACCAAAGCTGACAATATCCTTTTCAAAATTAGGGTAAATGATCGTTTTTAACGCGTTTAAGATGTCTTCTTGGGTGAGCATTTTAATCCTTAAAATGATAGTATTTGAATTTTCTTTATAGCATGTTTTGTTTAATTTTGCATTATAAATTAAATTTGAGTTTTGAAAGGATAGGGCATGAAATTTTATAAGCGTGTTTTGAAATTGCACCATTTTAGGAATTTGGATAGAAAATCGCCTACGGAGTTGCTTTTAAATTCAAGTTTTGAAAAACATGGGGGGTTGGTGATCTTAGTGGGGGAAAATAATGTCGGCAAAAGCAATGTTTTAGAAGCTTTGACAATCTTTAATGATGCGGGTGTCAAACTTTGTAGTGAAGAAGATTATTTTAAAAACCATGAAAAAGACACCCTTTTAAGTTTAGAAGAAGAAGCAATCCTTGATCATAAAATCACAGATTTTTCTTGCGTGGATTTAAAAATTCAATCTAAGGAAGTTAATAAAGGATTAAAGGAATTATCAAAAATATTAATCAGCTATCCTTTTGAAAAACATGTAGAAGCTTTAGGGGAACAATGTAACAACAGCGTTTATATTCCCACTAACAATAACGACTATTCAAAGATTTGCACTCTTGTGAGTAATTTTATAAATCTTATAACTTCTTACAATTCATTAGGATTATTTTTACATTTTTACAAAGAAAAATTAAAATTGAGCGAGCTTGTAACCAAATATGCCGATGCAACCAACAATCTGCTTTTCAAAGAATTAATCAAATATGTAAGCGGTAATAGCGAAGGGATTAAAACTTTTTGTCAGTGCATCAAAGAAATCATAAAGTGCAATACGCCTAATAAAAAACACAACTCAGATGAATTTTTTATCATGGGGAAACACAAACAAAACCAATTAGAAAAAATTTATTCTTGTTTTAAAAAACTTAGTGAAAAAGAAATCAAACCAAAAGATGTGGAATATATCTTAAAAAAGCTAGAAGCTTTAGATGAAATTTTTAAGACTACTGACTCTAATACAAAATTCACACCAAAAACTAAAGCTCTATTAAATGAACAATCTCAAGAAAAATTATCAGAGTTTGTCAAAGAGATGATTGAAAAAATAGACGAAAAATACCCCATCAATGAAAAATTTAAACAGCAATTTAGAACATTCCGATTAAATATAGGCAACCTTAAAAAGAAAATTAAAAATTCTTTAAAAAACCTTGAAAAAACAAGAGAGGATTTTGAGCGAAACAAAGAGTCGCTGATCCGAGAAATTGAAAATCACTGCAAAAATGAATGCAATAGCGAAGAAGAGCCAGAGTATAAGATTAATGATCTACTCAAAAATATCCAACAAATATGCAAAAATTATATAGAAAGTCATGCCGTTAATGATGTGTCTAAAGATATTAAATCCATGATGTGTCAGTTTTATTTGAAACAGATAGATTTATTAGTCAATTCAGAAATTGTGCGATACAGATACAGCAATCTTTTTGAACCAATACAAAGATCTTTATGGGAGAGTATAAAAATTTTAGATAATGAAAGTGGCATTTATTTGTTCCCTAAAAATATTGGTGAAATCAAGGATAAATTTGAAGCAAACAAGGAAAAATTCAAACAAAGCAAAAATGTTTCTGAGTTCGCAGAATATTGCCGAGAGTGTAACCCCTATACAGCGTTCAACTTTCATCTAAATATAAATAATGGTTTATCTCATCAATTTGAAAAATTCGTGCCAATCATGAAAGAATACAAAGAGCCAAAAATCACAGATAATGACCTTGAAGCCATATCAACCAAAGAGACTGGTCTTGCTAGCCAATTATCTGGGCACTGGTTTTTTCAGCTTTCGTTATTTAATAAAACAAACTTTAATCCTAATAAAATTTGGATTCCTTTAGAGTTCAATAAAAGATCAAAAATAAAGTTTGATAAAGATTTAGAAATCTATTTTGATAGTCATGGATCGTTCAATATCTCTAAAAAATACTTGCAAGAAATAGATCAAGAATCACTAAAAAAGATCAAACAATCAAAAGATTTTTTTCCAATTCAAAAAATAGAGAGTAAGCATGATAATAACGATATACTGCAACTTGAATTTTTTGAGAATGACACAAGCTTTCTTTTTGCTAAAGGAAGTTTTGCAGAAATTTTAGAATACAACATGCAATTAAAAATAGATTCTTTAATTACAAAAGAATTTAACAGGCTTTTAGCGATCGCTGAAGATAGCCCTCAAGATAGTTACCAATTGAAAATTCGTGTCCGACACAACAATAAATTTTATGATTATTCAAAGAAATCTACGGCATATGAAATAAAACTTGAAATTCATGATTGCAGAAAATCTGATAATCAAAATGAGCCAATCATCTTAAGCCAGCAAAGCACCGGCTTCCAATGGGCGTTTAATTTCATGTTTGGTTTTCTTTATAATGTGGGATCACATTTTAGCCTTAACAAGAATATTATCTATGTCATGGACGAGCCAGCCACTCACTTGAGCGTGCCAGCCAGAAAGGAGTTTAGGAAGTTTTTAAAAGAATACGCTCATAAAAATCATGTTACTTTTGTTTTAGCCACCCATGACCCCTTTTTAGTGGATACGGATCATTTAGATGAAATAAGGATTGTGGAAAAAGAAACAGAAGGCTCTGTAATTAAGAATCACTTTAACTATCCCCTAAATAATGCAAGCAAAGACTCCGACGCTCTTGATAAAATCAAACGCTCTTTAGGGGTGGGTCAGCATGTTTTCCACAACCCCCAAAAACACCGAATCATTTTTGTAGAAGGCATCACGGATTATTGTTATTTGAGCACTTTCAAATTGTATTTCAATGAGCGAGAATTCAAAGACAACCCCATTCCTTTCACTTTCTTACCCATTTCAGGGCTTAAAAACAATCCAAACGACATGGAAGAAACCATTAAAAAACTTTGCGAGTTAGACAATCACCCTATTGTTTTGACAGATGATGACAGGAAATGCGTTTTTAACCAAAAAGCAACGAGCGAACGATTTAAAAGGGCTAATGAAGAAATGCATGATCCCATCACAATCCTACAACTCTCAGACTGCGATAGGCATTTCAAACAAATTGAAGATTGTTTCAGCGCAAACGATAGAAAAAAATACGCTAAAAATAAGCGAATGGAATTGGCCATGGCGTTCAAAACAAGGCTTTTGTATGGCGGAAAAGATGCGGTAGAAAAACAAACAAAAAGAAATTTTTTAAAATTATTCAAATGGGTTGCATGGGCTACAAACTTGATCAAAAACTAAACGCAACAAACGATTAAAAAAGAATATATCAAATTTGATTATAATACCCCACAAATACTATTATTGAAAGGATTTTGATGTTTAAAAAATGTGTTTGAGCTTGCTGATGATAAGCGGTGTTTATGTGGGGGCAAAGGATTTGGATTTCAAGCTGGATTATCGCGCAACTGGGGGGAAACTCATGGGGAAAATGACGGACTCTAGTCTTTTAAGCATCACTTCTATGAACGATGAACCGGTGGTGATTAAAAATCTTATTGTCAATAGGGGAAATTCATGCGAAGCGACTAAAAAAGTAGAACCCAAATTGGGCGATAAGTTTAAAAAAGAAAAACTCTTTGATCATGAATTAAAGTATTCACAACAGATATTTTACCGCTTGGATTGCAAGCCTAACCAATTGTTAGAAGTTAAAATCATCACGGACAAGGGCGAGTATTACCACAAATTTTCCAAATAAAAATTTGGTTTTTGTTCTAATGGGGTGTTGGTGATAAAATTTAAAAACGCTAAAAACTTTTTTAATATCAAAAAGTTTGTTTAGCAAACGGTAATTTCTTGTAATGCGGTATTATGGGGTTAGGGGGGATTTAGTTGGGGGGTTAAAGGGATATTAAAGCGCAAAATATCCCCTATCCCTTTAAAAGTTTGCCATAAAATAAAGCAGCCAAAGCCCCCTTTTTTAAAAAAACAGACTAAAGAATATTAATTTCTATATTAGGTTCTCAATTGGTTGTTGGTTGAGTTTTTGGTTGAGACGCTACTAGTCATTGGAAGAATTGTGTTCAAAAAAAATATAAAAAATAACAAAAGGATAAGTATAACCGACTATTATAATAGTCAGTTATTTATCTTATAAAATTAAAGAAAGTTATATAACCTAGCTCAGATAAGATAAATATTAAAGCGATAACTGGTCCAATTATATAAGGAAAAAATATCATTATAGTAACTAGAATAGAGCCGAGATATTCAACGAATTATATTCTACTAAAAAACCATCACTCTCAACTTCATCGTCATCAGTATCGCCTCTAAATGCCATTATGGTAGCTCTAATAGCTGTTAATACTAATACAATAATGATTTAGATATTAGAATAACTACAATACCTCTAAACATTATTTGTCTTTTACTTTAAAAATAATTTCTGCTATAGGAAATAACATTCCTAAAGAAACCCCTTCATGGAGTTTCTTTTTGAGCTTGCTCTAAAGCCATTTGCGCATGCTTGCAATCCTTTTTAAAAGACTTCGTAATAAAATTAACCTTAAGCGTCGAATCAAAGGCTTGATGGCATTTTTTAAGCTTGTGATCGCGCTCTTGTGGGTCTTGCAAGTAATATTTCACTGAATGCACAAAACTGAAATGAAACCCCATAGGAGGGATACGACTCTCTGGAGTGCCTTCGCAATGATCGCTACAATAACTGCTTTGCGACTTTAACCCCCCAACACCACTAAAAATAAAAAAATCACCTTTTTCATCAATACTCCTTCAATATCTTCCTAACTTCCTCCAAAATACACCAACGCTGAACCCCAAGTCAATCCCCCACCAAAAGCGTCTAAAAGCATTAAATCGCCCTTTTTCAAACGCCCCTCTTCATAAGCTTCGCACATGGCCATAGGGATACTGGCTGCTGAAGTGTTGCCGTATTTATGCACGGTTAAAACCACTTGCTCATCTTTAAAATCCAAATGCTCTCGCACCGCTTGAATGATCCTAAAATTAGCTTGATGCGGGATAAACAGACGCACATCTTCAGGTTTGAGAGCGTTTTTTTCTAAAATCATTTCCACATCTTTTAAAAGCGTTTTTACCGCCAGTTTAAACACTTCATTGCCCTTCATGCACAAAAAAGGCTCTAAAGCTTCTTCTTTAGCGTTAAAGGGCGTGGGTTTTAGAGTCCTTGGCGTATAAAGATAATTAGAAAAATTCCCGTTCGCTGAAATCTGCACGTCTAAAATGCTTTCTTTTAAACGCTTGGTTCTGCCTATCACGCACGCCCCAGCCCCATCGCCAAATAAAATACAAGTCCCCCTATCCTTAAAATCTAGCACGCTGCTCGTTTTTTCTGCCCCCACAATCAGCACATTTTCGCACATCCCGCTCTCAACATAAGCCTTAGCCACCGATAATAAATAAATAAAACCCGTGCAAGCGGCTGAAATATCAAACGCCGGCTTGTTTTCAATGCCTAATTTCGCGCTCAACACGCAAGCGGTTGAAGGCATGGCCAAAAAATCAGGGCTTAAAGTCGCCACAACCACCAAATCAATGTCTTTTGGGGTTAAATGCGCTCTCTCTATGGCCTGTTTAGCCGCTATTACCCCTAAATCGCTGCTTTTTTCTTCATCGTTAGCGAAACGGCGCTCTTTGATACCAGTCCTTTTTTCTATCCATTCATCGCTGGTATCCAAAAATTGCTGAAACTCTGCATTTTTCACACGCTCGCTTGGAACATGCATCGCAATGGATTTAAGAGAGGCGTAAAATTCCATTCAATCCCCTTAAAATAGTCATCTTTAAGCGTCTTGCTGATCGCTTTGAGGCACAGAAACGCTAGGCTTCAAGCTCTCAAACGCTTGAGTAATCCTCAAACAAACCTGACTTTCAACAGCGCTAATAGCTTGATAAATCGCGCATTCAACCGCTCTAGCGTTGCTCTTGCCATGGCTAATGATCACGCTTTTATTCACGCCTAAAAGCGGTGCTCCACCATATTCAGCGTAATCGGTTTTTTGTTTTAAAATACCAAACGCATTCTTAAGCATCAAAGCCCCCATTTTAGATTTAAAAGAGCTTTTAATTTCATCTTTAAAAATAGAGCCTATCGCGCTAGCGACCCCTTCTGTTGTCTTTAAGACCACATTCCCCATAAAGCCATCGCAAACCACCACATCCACAACCCCTTTGAAAATATCGCTCCCCTCCACATTGCCATAAAAGAAGTCATAAGTTTTCAGCATTTTATGCGTTTCTTTAACGAGCATGTTCCCTTTAATATCTTCTTCGCCATTACTCAAAAGACCCACCTTAGGGCTATCATAATGCAGCACGCTTTTAGCGTATTCATACCCCATAAGAGCAAAATCAATCAAATATTCAGGCTTGCAATCGGTGTTCGCTCCTGCGTCTAATAGCACGCTAGGGCGTTTGCCAACGCTAGGCATTAAAGTGCAAATGGCAGGCCTTTCAACCCCCTTGATACGCCCTAAACGCAAGGTTGCTAAACCCATAGTCGCTCCGCTATGCCCCGCTGAAATCAAAGCGTCAGCCCCATTTTTTAGAATATCCATGCCCAAGTAAATGGAAGATTCCTTACGCTTAATCGCCTCAGTGGCGGCTTCTTCCATTTTAATATAATCTTGCGTGTGGATCATTTCCACTTTGCTAGCTAACTCTTTAGAAATAAAAGGGGTTGCTTTGTCTTTATCCCCCACTAAAACCGCACTAAAACTCTTATTCTCTAAAGCCCTTGAGACTCCCTCAATAACGGGTAAAACCCCATGGTCAGCTCCCATTAAGTCTATTACAATTTTCATCATGCGTCCTTAAAAGGCTTGTTGCAATCCGTTGCAATCCTTTAAAATACTTTCTATCATTAAAGATAGCTTTTATACTAGTATTCTTTAGTAAATTTGTTAATATGGTGGGGAAGTTTCCAAGTGCCATCTTTAGCTTTTATGGGCTTAGCCAGCTTAACGCTATAATGCGTGCGCCTTTTTGCCGCTCTTGTCTTACTCACTCTTCTATCAGGTACTGCCATAAATTCTCCTTCATTTCAATCTGCATAATGGTAGTCTAATCTAATAGACTCCACTTCAGAGCGTAAAATCTCGCTCAAATCAATAAAACCATTGAAAGATTCAATAACATCTAAATTATCAAAATCCAAACTTTGGCTTTGCGTATCCCACAACCCGTCTGAAATATGCAAAACCAACGACTCATCAAGGTTTTTTTTAAACTCTTTACCGCTTGTATCGCAAATAAGCATCAATTCACCCTTAAGGCGCGCTTCCAAACGAAACAATTTCGCCCCCACTCGTATAACTTCGCCCTCTAAAACCACTCCCTCATGCTCTAAAGAAAACGCTCTAGGCACATTAAAAGCGATTTTACGCATTTCAAATTGCATGCTTACTTAAAACGCCCTTAAACCTTAAAGATCCCTAGCGGCAAAAAAGAAAGCGATTTCATTGCACGCGTTTTCCAAGCTATCGCTCCCATGCACCGCATTAGCGTCAATGCTTTCAGCAAAATCCGCTCTGATAGTGCCTTTTTGAGCGAGTTTGGGATCAGTCGCTCCCATAAGATCTCTGTTTTTAGCTACCGCATCTTCGCCCTCTAAAACCATAACCACTACCGGACCACTGACCATAAATTCTATTAAATCTTTAAAAAAGGGTCTCTCTCTGTGGATCGCATAAAAGTTTTCAGCGTCTTTAACGCTCAAATGCAAGCGTTTCATAGCAATGACTTCCAAGCCGTTACTCTCAAAGCGATCAATGATCTTGCCTACCACTTTTTTCTTAAGCGCATCCGGTTTAATAATAGACAGCGTTCTTTGTTTCAATTTAAACTCCTTGTGAATTGTTGATTATACAAAAATTTCCTAAAATATTACCCTTAAAATATTTTTTTAACGCTTAAAGAACGCTTTAATCTCCTCAGCTTTGTTGGTTTTTTCCCAAGTGAATTCCTCTAATTCGCGCCCAAAATGCCCATAAGCTGAAGTGAGCGAATAAATGGGCCTTAACAAATCCAAGCTTTCAATAATGCCTTTTGGCGTGAGTTTGAAAACCGCTTTCACGCATTTTTCTAGCTCTGCGCTTGAATACTTGCTCGTGTTATGCGTGTTCACATAAATAGACACTGGCTCTATCACCCCAATCGCATAAGCAAGCTGCACGGTCGCTTTATCGCAAACCCCGCTCGCTACCAAATTTTTAGCCACATAGCGGGCCGCATAAGCCGCGCTCCTATCCACCTTGCTAGGGTCTTTCCCGCTAAACGCTCCCCCCCCATGCGGGCAAAACCCTCCATAAGTATCCACGATGATTTTTCTGCCTGTCAGACCCGCATCGCCTTGAGGCCCACCGATAACGAATTTTCCTGTGGGGTTTATAAAAAACTTGATATTGTCATGCAAATATTCTTTGGGTAAAACCTTATACACGATCTCTTCAATCACGGCTTCTTTTAAATGCTTTTGTGAAACTTCTGGGGAATGTTGGGTAGAAATAACAATCGTATCAACGCTTACAGGCTTGTTGTTTTCATAACGCACGCTCACTTGAGACTTGCCATCAGGCCTTAAAAAAGGCAAGATGTTGTCTTTTCTTTTTTGAGCCAAAGCGAAAGCGAGTTGGTGCGCTAAATGAATGGGTAAGGGCATGAGCGTTTCAGTCTCCTTGCATGCATAACCAAACATAAGCCCTTGATCCCCTGCCCCAATCTCGCCATCTTCTCTATCCACGCCTTGATTAATATCAGGGCTTTGTTCGCCAATACCATTTAAAACCGCCGCGCTCCTGTAATCAAAGCCATAAAGGGCGTCTGTATAGCCAATTTTTTTAACCACTTCTCTTGCGATCTCTTGCATAGGGGCATAAACAGAAGTTTTTAATTCGCCAGTGATCATGCAAAACCCGTTAGAAACTAAAGTCTCGCATGCGACTTTGGCTTTTTGATCCCGCTCAATAATATAATCTAAAACCGCATCGCTGATTTGATCAGCCATTTTATCAGGATGCCCCTCGGTTACTGACTCAGAAGTGAAAAGAAAACTATCTTTCATTGATTGTCCTTATTAAAATAATCATTCGTATTCAAAATGGACTTATTATAGCTTATTTCATTCTTTAAGACTTGAAAAACCCTTTAGCTTTTTGCAACAAACTCGTTTTTTGCTGTTTCCTGAAATTCGTCCGTAAATGAGCCAGGAAATGGTGCCATTCATGGATTTCCATAGCAGGGATCGCTCCGGCAAAATTAGTGTTAGGGGGCAAGTCTTTACCCACCGCGCTTTTACCCCCAATTTGAGTGAATTCGCCCACATGCAAATGCCCCCCAATGCCCACTTGACCGCCAAAAACCACATTACGGCCAGTGGTTGTAGAGCCGCTCAAGCCCACTTGAGAAACGACGATGCTGTGCTCGCCTAAAACGCAATTATGCCCGATTTGAACCAGGTTATCAATCTTAACGCCCTCTTTAATCAAAGTCTCGCCAAACACCGCCCGATCAATCGCCGTGTTAGCGCCAATTTCTACATTTTTTTGAATCCTAACAATCCCCACATGCTCAATTTTGACATGCTCTCCTAAAGCGGTGTGCGCATAACCAAAGCCATCGCCTCCGATCACACTGCCTGCATGGATAATCACATTATCCTCTAAAATCGTGTTTTGATACAAGATCACACGAGGATACAAAACGCAATTTTTACCGATTTTGACCCCATCAGCGATCACCACACCCGGATAAATCAAAGAGTTTTCGCCAATTTCTACGCCCTCTCCAATCATCACATTAGGCATGATCGTTACTCTTTCAAAATGTTTAGGCTCATTCACGCTTTCTGGGTTTTTAAAAAAAGGGATTTTAAAGGCATGCGAAGCTTTGGCAAAGGCTAAATGCGGGTTATCCACGACTAAAGCTTGCATGTGTTTTGGCACTTTAGAAGATTCTTTTTTACGGATAAACACCGCCCCGGCTTTGGAATCTTTTAAAAGTTTAAGGTAACGCGCTTGGTCAATATAGCTAATATCATTAGGCGTAGCCTTATCTAATTCCGCTAAAGCATGCACTTCAAAATCGTTTGAAAATTCCGTTTCAATAGAATAGGCGCTTAACAATTCGCTTAATTTCATCAATACCCCTTATTGTTCTGCAAATCCCACAACAGCGTAGCTTTATTATCTTTTTCTTCCACAGCCCCCATGCCCATCACATGATAGCCGGCATCCACAAAATGCACTTCCCCACTCACCCCATTAGACAAGCTAGAAAGCAAATACATCCCAGCATTGCCCACTTCCTCTAAACTCACATTTTTTCTTAAAGGGGCGTTGATTTCATTCCATTTTAAAATCATCCTAAAATCAGCGATCCCGCTAGAAGCGAGCGTCCTGATAGGCCCGGCCGATAGGGCATTCACTCTAATATTATGTTTGCCTAAATCCACCGCTAAATAACGCACCGCGCTCTCTAGGGCCGCTTTAGCCAACCCCATCACATTGTAATGCGCCATGTATTTGGTGCTGCCTAAATAGCTTAAAGTCAAAACAGACGCCCCGTTATTCAATAAAGGTTTTAGAGTGTTTGTCAGCTCTATTAAAGAATAAACAGAAATTTCCATAGCGGTGTTAAACGCGCTTTTAGAAGTTTCTAACAAACTCCCTTCTAAAGCCTCTTTAGGGGCAAAGGCCACGCTATGAACGATAAAATCCAATGAGCCTAAATCCTGCTTAATATTATTGTATAGCGACTTGAAATGCTCTTCTTTACTCACATCCAATTCATACACATAGGGGCTATTCAATTCCTGTGCGATAGGCCTCACGCGCTTTTCTAAGCTCTCATTCAAATAAGTGAAAGCCAAAGTAGCCCCTTGATTGAAACAAGATTGAGCGATCCCATAAGCGATGGATTTATTGTTTGCCACCCCTACAATAAGCCCTTTTTTACCTTTTAAAAATCCCATGATTTTCCTTTATAAAAATGAAATGATTGTTTTAAAATTTTCTAATTCCCAAGACGCGCTCCCAATCAATAAGCCATCCACGCTATCAATCCCTAAAATTTCTTTAGCATTTTGCGCATTCACGCTCCCCCCATACAACAAGGGCGTTTTTTGATTTAAAATTTGCTTTAAAAAACCATGCGTGAGATAAATATCTTCTAAAGAAGCGCTCTTTTTTGCGCCAATCGCCCAAATAGGCTCATACGCCACAATTAAATTGGAATAATTGAGATCAATATTTTCTAATTGCTCGCTTAAAAATTCCTTTACAGCCTTAAAACCCTTTTCTCTGGTCGTTAAATCTTCGCCAATACAATAAATAATTTTAAAATTTTTACCTTTAAAAAAATCAAACTTTTCTTTCAAAAAGCTAGGGCTTTCCTTTAAAAGCGTTCGCCTCTCGCTATGCCCTATTAAAAGCGTGTGGATTTTGAGTTCTTCTAAATGCTTTGAAGTGATTTCACCGGTAAAAGCCCCACAATCTCTAGGGTAAGCGTTTTGCACCCCTAAAGTGAAATGCAAAAACGAATTAGGCAATAACCCCAAAAAATCAGGGAATACAAACACCCTATCAAAATGCTGCGGTTTTAAAGTTTTTTCTAATTCTTTTAAATACGCATGGCTTTTAAAAATAGGCATAGCGGATTTAAAATTAGCCATGGCAATTTTTGTCATTGAATGATCCTTATTTTATAGGTGGTCTATCCCTTATTATAGCATTCAAAAAATGTAAATTTTAAACAATAGCCCCCTTGAATTGAATTTTTTCCCAATTTAGGTTTTGTTTATAAGAAAAATTATTTCAAATGTAGTAGAATTAAGGCAGTGTTTTTGCGTCAAGCGATTTTAGGTTAATTTTGAGTTTTTAGGAGCAGTTTTTATGCAACAAGAAGAGATTATAGAGGGTTATTATGGCGCTAGTAAAGGGCTTAAAAAGAGCGGTATTTACGCTAAGCTGGATTTTTTACAGAGCGCTACGGGCTTGATTTTAGCGCTCTTTATGATAGCGCACATGTTTTTGGTCTCTAGTATCTTAATTAGCGATGAAGCCATGTATAAAGTGGCGAAATTTTTTGAAGGGAGCTTGTTTTTAAAAGCGGGCGAGCCGGCTATTGTGAGCGTGGTTGCAGCAGGAGTTATTCTTATTTTAGTCGTGCATGCTTTTTTGGCGCTAAGGAAATTCCCTATCAATTATCGGCAATACAAGGTTTTTAAAACCCATAAGCATTTGATGAAACATGGCGATACGAGTTTGTGGTTTATCCAGGCCTTAACCGGGTTTGCGATGTTTTTTTTAGCGAGTATCCACTTGTTTGTCATGCTCACAGAGCCTGAAAGTATTGGGCCTCATGGCTCAAGCTATCGTTTTGTCACGCAAAACTTTTGGCTTTTGTATATTTTCTTATTGTTTGCCGTAGAATTGCATGGTTCTATTGGGTTGTATCGCTTAGCGATTAAATGGGGGTGGTTTAAGAATGTGAGCATTCAAGGCTTAAGAAAAGTCAAATGGGCGATGAGCGTGTTTTTCATTGTTTTAGGGCTTTGCACCTATGGGGCTTACATTAAAAAAGGTTTAGAAAATAAGGACAATGGCATTAAAACCATGCAAGAGGCCATAGAAGCTGATGGGAAATTCCACAAAGAATAAGGGTAGAAAATGAAAATAACATATTGTGATGCGCTAATTATTGGAGGCGGATTGGCTGGGTTAAGGGCTAGTATCGCATGCAAACAAAAGGGTTTAAACACCATCGTTTTAAGCCTAGTGCCTGTCAGGCGTTCGCACTCGGCGGCCGCTCAAGGGGGCATGCAAGCGAGCCTTGCGAATGCTAAAAAAAGCGAGGGCGATAATGAAGATTTGCACTTTTTAGACACGGTTAAAGGGAGCGATTGGGGGTGCGATCAGCAAGTGGCTAGGATGTTTGTAACCACTGCCCCTAAAGCCATTAGGGAATTGGCCAGTTGGGGGGTGCCTTGGACTAGGATTAAAAAGGGCGATAGGCCTGCGGTCGTCAATGGTGAGCATGTAACTATCACTGAAAGAGACGATAGGCATGGTTATATTCTAAGCCGTGATTTTGGCGGCACTAAAAAATGGCGCACATGCTTTACGGCTGATGCCACAGGGCATACCATGCTTTATGCGGTCGCTAATGAAGCCTTACGCCACAAAGTGGATATTCAAGACAGAAAGGACATGCTCGCTTTCATTCATCATGATAATAAATGCTATGGGGCGGTGGTAAGGGATTTGATCACAGGCGAAATTTCAGCGTATGTTTCTAAAGGCACGCTTTTAGCTACCGGAGGTTATGGGCGCGTGTATAAACACACCACTAACGCTGTGATTTGCGATGGAGCCGGGGCTGCAAGCGCCTTAGAAACCGGCGTGGCTAAATTGGGCAACATGGAAGCGGTGCAATTCCACCCTACCGCTTTAGTGCCAAGCGGGATTTTAATGACCGAAGGTTGTAGGGGCGATGGCGGCGTTTTAAGAGACAAGTTTGGCAGACGCTTCATGCCCGCTTATGAGCCGGAGAAAAAAGAGCTTGCGAGTAGGGATGTGGTCTCAAGGCGGATTTTAGAGCATATCCAAAAAGGCTATGGAGCCAAATCGCCTTATGGGGATCATGTGTGGCTGGATATTGCTATTTTAGGGCGTAACCATGTGGAAAAAAACTTGAGAGATGTGCGCGATATTGCCATGACTTTTGCGGGCATTGATCCGGCGGATAGCGAGGAGCAAACCAAAGACAACATGCAAGGAGCGCCTACTAATGAGCCAGAATACGGCCAAGCGATGGCTAAGCAAAAAGGCTGGATCCCCATAAAGCCCATGCAACACTATTCTATGGGTGGGGTTAGGACAAACCCTAAAGGCGAAACCCATTTAAAAGGCTTGTTTTGCGCCGGTGAAGCGGCATGCTGGGATTTGCATGGGTTTAACCGCTTGGGGGGAAATTCTGTGAGTGAAGCGGTGGTCGCTGGCATGATCATAGGGGATTATTTCGCCTCGCATTGTTTGGAAGCGCAAATTGAAATCAACACGCAAAAGGTTGAAGCCTTCATTAAAGAAAGCCAAGATTATATGCATTTTTTATTGCATAATGAAGGCAAGGAAGATGTGTATGAAATCAGAGAGCGCATGAAAGAAGTCATGGATGAAAAGGTGGGCGTTTTTAGAGAGGGCAAAAAATTAGAAGAAGCCCTTAAAGAATTGCAAGAGCTTTATGCGCGCTCCAAAAACATTTGCGTGAAAAACAAGGTTTTACACAATAACCCTGAATTAGAAGACGCTTACCGCACCAAAAAAATGCTCAAACTCGCGCTTTGCATCACTCAAGGAGCGTTACTGCGCACTGAAAGCAGAGGGGCTCACACAAGGATTGACTACCCTAAAAGAGACGATGAAAAATGGCTTAATCGGACTCTAGCGAGCTGGCCTAGCGCTGAGCAAGACATGCCCACGATTGAATACGAAGAATTGGATGTGATGAAAATGGAAATCAGCCCTGATTTTAGGGGCTATGGCAAAAAGGGTAATTTCATCCCCCACCCCAAAAAAGAAGAGCGCGACGCTGAGATTTTAAAAACGATTTTGGAATTAGAAAAGCTTGGAAAAGACAGGATAGAAGTCCAACATGCGCTCATGCCTTTTGAATTGCAAGAAAAATACAAAGCCAGGAACATGCGTTTAGAAGATGAAGAAGTCAGGGCTAGGGGGAACATTTGTATTCTTTCAACGTCCATGATTTATTAGACCAACACAACGTTAATCTAAAAGGAGAACACCATGAGTGATAATGAACGAACGATTGTAGTTAGAGTGTTAAAATTTGACCCTCAAAGCGCGGTGAGTAAGCCGCATTTTAAAGAGTATCAATTGAAAGAAACGCCATCCATGACGCTCTTTATCGCTTTAAACCTCATTAGAGAGCATCAAGATCCGGATTTGAGTTTTGATTTTGTGTGCCGTGCTGGGATTTGCGGCTCTTGCGCGATGATGGTTAATGGGAGACCGAGGCTAGCTTGTAAAACCCTAACTTCTAGCTTTGAAAGCGGGGTGATTACGCTCATGCCCATGCCCAGTTTTACGCTCATTAAAGATTTGAGCGTGAATACTGGCGATTGGTTTTTGGATATGACTAAAAGGGTGGAGAGTTGGGCGCATTCTAAAGAAGAGGTGGATATTACTCAGCCGGAAAAAAGGATTGAGCCTGATGAAGCTCAAGAAGTCTTTGAACTAGACAGGTGTATTGAATGCGGGTGCTGTATCGCTTCTTGTGGGACCAAACTCATGCGCCCTAATTTCATTGGAGCTGCTGGCATGAACAGAGCCATGCGTTTTATGATTGACAGCCACGATGAAAGAAGCGATGACGATTTTTATGAATTAGTCGGCGATGATGATGGCGTTTTTGGGTGCATGAGCTTGATTGCTTGCCATGACACTTGCCCTAAAGAATTACCCTTGCAAAGCAGTATCGCTACTTTGCGTAACCGAATGTTGAAAGTGGGTAAAAGCCGCTAATTTCTTTTAGTGGGTCGTTTTTGAAAATCTTTTTAGTTTTTTTAAGCGTCTTTTTTTTTAATGGGTGTTTTGGGTTAGTCTATAAGACTCCCATTTCAAGCCCACCTATCTCTTATGATCCCTACACTACCACCATTGGGAGCTTATACGCTAAAAATTTAAAAGAAAACCCTAACCATAGTGCGGCCATTCTTTTAGAAGACGGCTTTGACGCTTTATTGCACAGAGTGGGTCTTATCAGAATGAGCCAAAAAAGCATTGACATGCAAACTTATATCTATAAGAACGATCTTTCCTCTCAAGTGATCGCTAAAGAACTTTTAAATGCAGCCAATCGTGGGGTGAAAGTGCGCATCCTTTTAGATGATAACGGATTGGATTCAGATTTTTCAGATATCATGCTTTTAAATTTCCATAAAAACATTGAGGTGAAAATTTTTAACCCCTACTATATCCGCAATAAAGGCTTGCGTTATTTTGAAATGCTTGCGGATTATGAACGCATTAAAAAACGCATGCACAACAAGCTTTTCATCGTGGATAATTTCGCTGTCATTATAGGGGGGCGCAATATTGGGGACAATTATTTTGATAACGATTTAGACACGAATTTTTTAGATTTAGACGCTTTGTTTTTTGGGGGGGTTGCTTCAAAAGCCAAAGAAAGCTTTGAACGCTATTGGAGATTCCACCGCTCCATTCCTGTTTCATTGCTAAGAACCCATAAAAGACTCAAAAACAACGCTAAAGAAATCGCTAAACTCCATGAAAAAATCCCTATCAGCGCCGAAGACAAAGACCAGTTTGAAAAAAAAGTCAATGATTTTATAGAACGCTTCCAAAAATACCAATACCCCATTTATTATGGGAATGCCATTTTTTTAGCCGATTTGCCCGCCAAAATTGACACGCCCTTGTATTCACCTATCAAAATCGCTTTTGAGAAAGCCCTTAAAAACACTAAAGACTCCGTTTTTATCGCTTCATCGTATTTTATTCCAGGTAAAAAGATGATGAAAATCTTTAAAAATCAAATTTCTAAGGGGATTGAATTGAACATCCTTACCAATTCCCTTTCATCTACTGATGCGATAGTGGTCTATGGGGCGTGGGAAAGGTATCGCAACCAATTAGTGCGAATGGGCGCGAATGTCTATGAAATACGAAACGATTTTTTCAACCGCCAGATTAAAGGGCGCTTTAGCACCAAACATTCCTTGCATGGCAAGACGATTGTTTTTGATGACAATTTAACGCTTCTAGGGAGTTTTAATATTGATCCGCGCTCTGCATACATCAACACTGAAAGCGCGGTTTTGTTTGACAACCCGTCTTTTGCTAAAAGGGTGCGTTTGTCGCTTAAAGATCATGCCCAACAATCATGGCATCTGGTGGTGTATCGGCATAGAGTGATTTGGGAAGCGGTGGAAGAAGGCACTTTAATCCATGAAAAAACTTCGCCTGACACTTCCTTCTTTTTACGCTTGATTAAAGAATGGTCTAAAGTCCTTCCTGAAAGAGAGCTTTAAAACTTTTAATGCCCTTTATTTTGCGAAAAAGCGATGTTATTGGTAACGGCGGCTAAAAGCGCTGAACACACAAACACCAAATGGATCACCACTTGCCAAAAAATGGGGTTATGCGATAAAGGCGTGTCTTTAGGAATGCTAGATAGAACGTCTTCTAAACTCATGTAGCGTTTGAGCAAGAAAATCGCCGAAATGGCTACAATGGAGAGTGAAACCTTTAACTTTAAAGCGTTAAAATCCGTGTGCTTTAGCCAGGTGATTTCACTGGCATCCACCTTGTCTAATTTAGAAACAAAGCTTTCATAACTAGCGAGCAACACCATCAAAACAAGCCCGGCCATAAACAACAAATCCACTAAACCTAAGGCTGATAAAACCAAATCCGTTTCACTAATGGTGTCTAAATGGCTGAGCATGTGCCACAACTCTTTCATGAACACATAGCCTAAAACCACCAACACTAACGACATGGCAATGCATAAAGGGGCTAGCAACCAACGAGTGGCAAACAACACTCTTTCAATCAATTTTTCCAACATCTCAACTCTTTTAATTATGGCTTTTTGAAGCCTTGATTATAGCTAATTTTAAAAAACCTATTAAAATGACTGATGCTTTCTTTTTGGTAAAATCATATGGATTGATAGTCTTAAAAGCTGTTTTAATCTTTTTTGTATTACAATTCTTTCATGCGGTCTGGGTTTGTTACTTCTCCTTGACTGCTAGTAGTGGGTATGAATGTTTGATTTAAAACGCATGTTTTTCCATTTTTTACCTCTTACCCCTACTTTACTAAATGCTATTACTTTGTTTTAGCTGTCTTATATTTTGCTTGCTAGTTAAAAAGCCGTCATATTCTTTGCTATCCATTAAATTCATAACGCTCTTTATTTTTTAAATGGGATTACTTTATTTTAGTTTTATACAAAACTCTTAAGAAAATAGGGGTATTTTGCAAACTCTCCCCCATAAATCCCTCTAACCCCTAAGAGTGCATCACAAGAAATTATCGCTTGACTAACGCTAAACTCTTTTAAGTTTGTAAAATCTTTAACGAACCTCTATGACAACCGGTTTAGTCATCTTTTTGCTGACCTCATCAGCATGCATTAAGGCTTCTTGCTTGCTCTTATAAGGGCCTATGAGGTAGCGTTTAGTAGCCCCCCTATCTTCAATCTTATGGGGGAATTGGTTAAACGCTTGTAAAAACGCTTTATTAGGCGTGTGTGCAAAAACCCCCACTTGCAAATAATGCCCTTTAGTAAGGTTGGTTTTAGAATTGGCTTTTTTAGGAACTTCTTTATGAGCTTCTTTTTTGACTTTTGGTTCTTTAACCGCATGCTTAGCTTTATCTTTATGAGCTTGCTTATCTTTAGGGGTTACTTTGGGCTTTTTATGGGGGGTTTCTTTTTTAGCCACAGCTTGAGATTCTTTTTGAGCGATTATAGGAGTGTGCTCAACAGCTTTTAATTCTTTTTGAGCTTCTTGTTTTTCTTCTGTTGTTTTCATCTCCGTTTGAGCTTGATTGGTTTGAGTGGGCATGTTAAACGCATCATTTTCTTGTTTTTTAACATTATCCGCCACTTTGTCTAACTTGTCTTCTTGCTTGGAAGGATCCAAATTCAAGTTTTCAAACTCATCGTCTTTTTTCTCATCTTTAGTGTTGCCTATTTTTTGCATCCCACTATCGGCTTGTAAAAAAGTCTCTTTAGGAGCGACTCTCGTGCTTTTCCAAAACACCATTAAAAGCACCGCTAAAATGATAATGGCTATAGCCACGATCAAAAACACCTTTTTAGTGCCGCCCCCATTATTTTCTTCTTCTAAGATCACTTCATTCAGTCTTTCTTTTTCTGACATCAAAAATCCTTTCAAAAATGGTTATAAATGCTTCGCCCAAGAGCTCCCGCGCTCTTTTGCAAACACTTCATAAGGTAAAGCTAAAATATTAAATTCCTTAGGCCATTCATTGCTAGGGAATACCTTCCATTCTTTAGGCAACCCTTGTGCTAATTTCATGGACAAAGTTTTAACCAACCTTTCACCCTCGCCTAATTCCGTATGCCCCTTATGCACATACAAATGCAAATGCCCTGGCGTTTTCGTGTTATAAGCGGTAAAATTCATAAAACCTTCCTCACGAAGCAATAACTGCGCCTTATGGTAAAAACGCTCCGGGTTCCTCCCGTTATAATCAAACACAATGTTTTCCACCTTATCGTTACGCAAGATGAGATTGTGTGCGATTTCTATCTCCCTTTTCAAATGCTTTTGAATGAGCGAGCTTGTGAGCATGGCATTCACTCTTTGGAATTTATTATAGTAGCAACGCCCCGCATAATCCACCCTCTCCCCCAAGCCTGGTTTTTTTTCAAAATAATGGCTTGTGTCTATCTTAATGAGCTTTAATTCCATTTCTGTCATCTTGACTCCCTTAAAAAATAGGTTGGTGGTACACAGGGAATTGATTGGCCATGGCCTTCAATTCTTCTTTCACATGCAATTGCAAACTAACATTATTAATATCATTCAAAATATCTGATATTTTATTCCCTATGATTTCAAATTCTTTAGCTCCCATGCCCCTTGCGCTCAATGCCGCTGATCCAATCCTTATCCCACTCGTTACAAAAGGGCTGCGCGTTTCGCCAGGAATGGTGTTTTTATTCACGGTGATCCCGGCATTCCCTAATGCAATATCAGCGTCTTTCCCACTATAAGGCTTATCCAAGAAATCCATTAAAAGCAAATGGTTAGAAGTGCCACCACTCACTAACTTGTGGTTTTTTTCTTTTAACGCTTTAGCCAAAACTTGCATGTTAGATTTCACCAATTTTGCATAAGCTTTAAATTCTGGTTTTAGATTCTCTTTAAACCCCACCGCTTTAGCAGCAATTGCATGCATCAAAGGCCCACCTTGAGTCCCTGGAAAAATCGCTTTATCAATCTTGGCCGCTATCTCTTCATCATTGGTTAAAATAAGCCCCCCTCTAGGCCCTCTTAAGGTCTTATGAGTGGTGCTTGAAACCACATGGCAATGCGGGAAAGGATGGGCATGCTCACCGGTTACCACAAGCCCTGCCACATGGGCTATATCGCCTAATAGTAACGCTCCCACTTCATCAGCGATTTCTCTAAATTTCTTAAAATCAATCTCCCTTGGATAGGCTGAAAACCCGCACACAATGATTTCTGGCTTAACGCTTTGAGCGATTTTTAGCGTCTCTTCATAATCAATATAGCCATCTAAATTCACGCCATAAGAAAAGCTCTGATAATGCTTACCGGTTAAGCTCACTTTAGCGCCATGCGTTAAATGCCCTCCACAGCTTAAATCCATGCCTAAAATCTTGTCATAAGGCTTTAAAAGAGCGTGATAGACAGCGTTATTGGCTTGTGAGCCTGAGTGCGCTTGCACATTAGCGAACTGGCAATTAAAAAGCTTTTTAGCCCTTTCTATGGCCAAGCTTTCTATTTTATCCACCACTTCACAGCCTCCATAGTAGCGCTTGTTAGGATAGCCTTCAGCGTATTTATTCGTTAAAACACTCCCCATAGCCTCCATAACGCTTGCAAAAGTGTAATTCTCGCTCGCTATCATTTCTAAATGCTCGTTTTGCCTCTTGTATTCTTCAAAGATAAGCTCAAAAATTTCACTATCCGTTTGTTCTAAAAAATACGCCATTATTCTTCACTCTCCACATTAAAATCGTTTTTAACAGGACGCATCGCTGGGAATAAAATCACATCTTTAATGCTTTTAGCTCCAGTGAGTAGCATCACTAATCTATCAATGCCTATGCCTTGCCCTGCAGTGGGGGGCATTCCATGGGCTAACGCCCACACATAATCTTCATCCATGTATTGGGCTTCTTCATCGCCTTTTTCTTTTTCAGCCACTTGATTTTTAAAGCGTTCTAATTGATCTAAAGGATCGTTCAACTCGCTAAAGCCGTTAGCGATTTCTTTCCCTGCAATAAACAATTCAAACCTGTCAGCAATATTAGGGTTACTATCGTTGCGTCTGGCTAAGGGGCTAATCTCAATAGGGTATTGGGTTACAAAAGTGGGGTTAATGAGCTTATGCTCTACAAAATGATCAAACGCTTCAGCGAGTAACTTGCCATGAGTGAGGTTTGGCTCTACTTTGATGCCTTGCTCTAATAAATAAGCCAAAAGCCTGTCTTCTTTTTCTAAAATGCCCTTACTAATGCCCCCTATTGTTTCTAAAGCGTCCAAATAAGAAATCACGCTCGTTTGGTTGAAATCCACTTCCATATCGTTGTAAATGATTTTTGAATCTAAATTTAAAGTCTTTAGCAAGTAGTCAAACAACCTCTTACTGAGTTCAATCAAATCTTCATAAGTGTGATACGCCCAGTAAAACTCAATCATCGTGAATTCGGGGTTATGGCTGTGATCCATGCCCTCATTCCTGAAATTACGATTGATTTCAAACACCGCCTCAAACCCCCCTACAATCAAGCGTTTAAGGTATAATTCTGGGGCGATTCTCAAATACCTTTCAATTTCTAAGGCGTTATGATAAGTGATGAAAGGCCTTGCGTTCGCCCCGCCAGGAATGGGGTGCATCATAGGGGTTTCCACTTCTAAAAACCCTTCCATTTCAAAAAATTTCCGCACGCTAGAGACGATCAAACTGCGCTTTTTAAACACATCTTTAACGCTAGGATTGACGATCAAATCCAAATAGCGCTGGCGGTAACGCAATTCTATATCGCTTAATCCATGAAATTTTTCAGGTAAAGGCACAATGGTTTTGCTTAAAATATGAAATTCTAGGGCATGAACGCTTAATTCACCGGTTTTGGTAGCAAAAGGGAAGCCTTTCACCAACACAATATCGCCCACTTCCAAATGCTTTTTCAAGCTTTTAAATTCATCGTTCAATTCATTTTGCGAAACATAAGCTTGCAAAATCGCGCTTTCATCTTCAACTTTAATAAAACATGCCTTACCCATTAAACGCAAGAGCTTGACCCTCCCTACAATACTTTCGTGTTTTTCTTTGTCTTTAGGCTCTTCTAAACCCTTAACATAAGCGTATTTTTCTAAAAAAGCAGCGTTGGTGAGGCTTCGTTTCAAGCCATTTTTATAAGGGTTTTTCCCTTCTTCTCTCAAGCTATTGGCTTTATGGATGCGTTGTTGGATGTATTGGTTAGAAAACATGTGATGCCTTTATAGGGGTTCTTTATTAGATGGGGTGGGGTTTGGTGGGGTTTGGTTAGCTTTTGGATCTAGCATGTTTTTAGGCAAATCTTTAGCCTTTTCTTTTAAAGATTCCACGCCCTTATCCATCGCTTTATCAAAAGATTGTTTATTTTTATTAAAAGATTCTTTATTTTTGACTTCATCGCTCATTTCTTCAAGGTTGTCTTTAAGGTTTTTCTCCACATGTTTGACGCCATCAAGGCGCATGATCTTACTGGCGATGCTTTTCATGGTAGAAAAAAAAGCACTTTTTTCTTGCAAATAGGCGTTAGCGTCTTTCATGACTTCCATTTTAGAGAGTGCATAAAGGATGAAAGAAAGCACTAAAAAAGTCTTTAAACATGAGAAAATAAACCCTAACGCTTTGTCTATAATGCCTAATCCGCTAAAGACTAACACCTTGCCTAGCAACACTCCAAAAGCTAAAAAAAACACCCAAATAGACGCTAACACCAATAAAAAACCGATGAGATTCGTCATGGTTTCATTTCTTAAATCATACAAATGCTCTGAAAATAAATTCCCAACAGCCACAGAATAGCGAGACGCTAAATACACGCCAAGCACAATCCCTAAAGTCCCCGCCACTTCACTCACGAAGCCATGATAAAATCCCCTAATCCCAAAAGCTACCACCACCACAAGTAACGCCAAATCAATATAATTCAAACCCTAAACCCAAACCTTTCTCTCATATATCTCGCATAAAGATAGTCATAGCGTCTTAAAACAAACACCCATTACTCTTAAATCATGCCAATTCACGCTCTTTAGACTTGAAATTTGAAAATAATAACACAACTTAAAAAAAACTACCCTTAAAAAAATCAATCTAAAATTCTTAAATTAAAATATAGCTATAATACACTAAAACAATCTCAAGGTTTCAAAATCTAGCCATGCGTCTTATTCTGTTCAATCAAAACGCTTTTTTATTGGCATGCATGTTTGTTTCAAGTGCGTATGCGAACGCTGTTTTAGACGCTTATGTGGTTGAAAACCCTTATATTTCTATCATGCTCACAAGCCTACTAGCCCCTTTAAGCATGCTAGCGTTTTTAAAAACCCCTAGAAACAGCGCTTTTGCTTTGGGTTTTTTCGTGGGGGCGTTATTGTTTTACTGGTGCGCTTTAAGCTTTCGCTATTCGGATTTCACTTATTTATTGCCCTTAATCATTGTTTTAGTAGCGTTAGTTTATGGGGTTTTATTTTATTTGTTGCTCTATTTTGAAAACCCCTACTTCAGGCTTTTGAGTTTTTTAGGCTCTAGTTTTATCCACCCTTTTGGATTTGATTGGTTAGTCCCGGATAGCTTTTTTTCTTATAGCGTGTTTAGGGTGGATAAATTATCTTTAGGGCTTATTTTTTTAGCTTGCATTTTTTTGAGCGCTCAAAATCTTAAAAAATACAGAATGATAGGGGTTTTATTGCTGCTTGGCGCGTTGGATTTTCATTTTTTTAAAACAAGCGATTTAACAGAGGTTGGAAATGTTGAATTAGTCTCTACAAGAACGCCCCAAGATTTGAAATTTGATTCAAACTACCTTAACAATATTGAAAACAACATCCTTAAAGAAATCAAACTCGCTCAAAGCAAGCAAAAAACCCTGATTGTTTTTCCAGAGACCGCCTACCCCATCGCTTTAGAAAACTCCCCTTTTAAAGCGAAGTTAGAAGATTTAAGCGATAATATTGCTATTTTAATAGGGACATTGCGCGCTCAAGGCTATAGCCTTTATAACAGCTCGTTTTTATTTTCTAAAAAAAGCGTTCAGATCGCTGATAAAGTGATCTTAGCCCCCTTTGGCGAGATAATGCCTTTACCCAAGTTTCTTCAAAAACCCCTTGAAAAGCTCTTTTTTGGCGAGAGCGCTTATTTATACCGCAACGCTCCCCATTTCAGCGATTTTACATTAGACGATTTCACTTTTCGCCCCTTGATTTGCTATGAAGGCACTTCCAAACCCGCTTATTCAAACAGCCCTTCAAAAATTTTTATCGTGATGAGCAATAACGCATGGTTTAGCCCAAGCATTGAACCCACCTTACAAAGAACGCTTTTAAAATACTATGCAAGGCGTTATGATAAAATCATTTTGCACAGTGCGAATTTTTCAACTTCTTACATTTTAAGCCCTAGCTTATTGGGCGATATTCTTTTTAGGAAACGATCATGATTAAAGCGACTGGTATTTCTCATGCTTTTGAAAAACCTCTTTATAATGGCGTGAATTTGTGCATTAAACCCAAAGAAAGCCTAGCGATTTTAGGCGTGAGCGGGAGCGGTAAAAGCACGCTTTTAAGCCATTTGGCCACCATGCTAAAACCGGATAGCGGGACAGTTAGTTTGTTAGAGCACCAGGATATTTATGCCTTAAATTCCAAAAAACTTTTGGAATTACGACGCTTAAAAGTGGGCATAGTCTTCCAATCGCATTACCTTTTTAAGGGTTTTAGCGCTTTAGAAAACTTGCAAGTCGCTTCCATCCTAGCCAAGCAAGAAATAAATCATTCCCTTTTAGAACAATTAGGCATAGCCCACACCCTAAAACAAGGCGTGGGTGAATTGAGCGGCGGCCAACAACAACGCTTAAGCATCGCCAGAGTGCTTTCTAAAAAACCCAAAATCATTATCGCTGATGAACCCACCGGGAATTTAGACACCATTAGCGCTAATCAAGTCATCAGCATGCTGCAAAATTACATTGCAGAAAACGAAGGGGCGTTAGTTTTAGCCACGCATGATGAGCATTTAGCCTTCACTTGCTCTCAAGTCTATCGCCTAGAAAAAGAAGTTTTGATTAAGGAAAAATAAGAAATGTTACAACGCCCTAAAATTGTCGCTGAATTGAGCGCTAACCATAACCAGGATCTAAACCTAGCCAAAGAAAGCCTTCATGCCATTAAGGAAAGCGGCGCGGATTTTGTCAAGCTCCAAACCTACACGCCAAGCTGCATGACTTTAAACTCCAAAGAAGATCCTTTCATCATTCAAGGCACTTTATGGGATAAAGAAAATCTGTATGAATTGTATCAAAAGGCTTCTACCCCCCTAGAGTGGCATGCGGAATTGTTTGAGTTGGCTAAAAAGCTTGATTTAGGCATTTTTAGCTCGCCTTTTAGCTCAAAAGCTTTAGAGCTTTTAGAGAGCCTGAATTGCCCCATGTATAAGATCGCTAGTTTTGAAATCGTTGATTTAGATTTGATTGAAAAGTCCGCTCGCACACAAAAGCCCATTATCCTTTCTAGCGGTATCGCTACACATACCGAATTGCAAGACGCTATCTCGTTGTGCAAAGGCGTGAATAATTTTGACATCACCCTTTTAAAATGCGTGAGCGCTTATCCCAGCCAAATAGAAGACGCTAACTTATTGAGCATGGTTAAATTAGGCGAAACCTTTGGCGTTAAATTTGGCTTGAGCGATCACACGATTGGCTCTCTTTGCCCCATTTTAGCCACCACTTTAGGAGCGAGCATGATAGAAAAGCATTTCATTTTAAACAAATCCTTACAAACCCCAGACAGCGCTTTTAGCATGGATTTTAACGAATTTAAAAGCATGGTTGAAGCCATCAAACAAAGCGTTTTAGCCTTGGGCGAAGAAGAGCCTAAAATCAATCCAAAGACTTTAGAGGAGCGAAGATTTTTTGCGCGTTCTTTATTTGTCATTAAGGATATTCAAAAAGGCGAAGCATTGACTGAAAACAATATCAAAGCCTTACGCCCCAACCTTGGCTTACACCCTAAATTTTATAAAGAAATTTTAGGCCAAAAGGCATCAAAATTCTTAAAAGCCAACACCCCTTTAAACGCTGATGATATAGAACACTCATTGTAGGTTCGTTTTGATTAAAAAATGGGGTTTTTAATTTTGTTTTGTGGTTTTAGATTTGATTTTTGATTAAAATTTAAAATCATATTTTAGTTTCTTCCACATTTTTTGCTAGTAATTTTAAAAGATCATTGGATTTCTTGTTATAATTTTGCATTAAAAATTTAGTGTCCATTAAAATTCCTTGTATATTTTCATATTGCTTTAGATTGTCTCTCCACTCTCCATTTGCAAAACCTATATTTTCAAGAATATTACCCAATTTTAGCGGATTGTTAAATCTGTTAAAGGGCATTAAAAAGACATTGTAAATCTCTTTTTTTGTTTCTCGTTTTGCCGCATATTCGCCATAAACAATCTGTTTTATGATGGATGTGCTACTAGGCAAATCGCTTGCAACCCCACTTATGCCATATTTATAATATTTTGCATCTAATATGTAAATTTTATCGCCAAACAGCATGATGCTATCTGGTTGCAATGAATAATCAGGGTTTTGATTAGAACGCCGCAAATTCCATTTTGTTTTAGGAAAATAAACTTCTTTATTTTTTATACCAAATGCCTTGTCTATCATTCTTTCCCAAACAACATAAAAATGATATGTTCCAAATTTAAAATCAGTCTTATCCAAAATATTATCATCTTGTAAAAGAATATTTTTCATAGATTGAAAAAGGATTTTCTTGTCATCATTAAAGGTGTTGTTTAGCTTGTTTTCAAGCAGATAAATGCAATAATTTTTATCAGTGGGTAGGTTAAATTTTGATGGCATAAACGAGCTAAACACAAAGCCAAATTTAGAAAACGCTTCATGCACACAATATTTGTTTATAGCTGTTATCAATTCATTTTCATTAAATCATTTCCTTTTTAACTTGAAAACGAGTATAAACAAAAGAGTTTTTATTGTTAAAAGTTTGAATAATGGGCCTATTTTTCTTCATCGTTTTGGAAAAATTTATCCTGCCTTTTGCGTTATTTTCATAATAGCTCTTATTTTCTATATAATAACCATGCGATAAAAAATATTCTATGACATTTTTATACGCTATGAGTGGAAAATTTGATCTTATAATCTCATTTTTATTATTTAACAAATTTTCACATACAATTGTTTTATTGTATTCTAAAAGAATAGAAACAAGCTTTTTTACATCTACTCTAATGTTTTTATCATCGCTTATATCAAATCCTAGTGGGAAACAAATTTGCAAGTCATTATTGATGCTTCTAATACCTACAAAATTGTCGTTCAGTTCATTGTCTGTAAAACAGCGCTCTTTTAAATTAAACATTGAATAAAAGTTCTTTTATATCATCGCTAAAAATATCAAATTGGGTTCTACCTTTTTCTCTGGTAAAATTCTTTACAACAGCTTCAAGCGTATTAAATTTTATAGTGTTAAATATTATATTTCTATCAAATTTAAAGACATCGTCCCAAAGGTATTTTATAACTTTATGTGCAAAATTTTCTTTGCTCTTTAGATCATCAATACTTACAAAATAAACGCCAAATCGCTTATCTTCCATAGAACTCAGCCCCTCGTTATTTTGAGCTATTTTTTCATTGATGGTGGTGCAAAATTTTTGCCAAGTTATATCAGTATCTAAAATTTTCATATTTTTAAAATCATCATCAACATTTTCAAAGGAATTTTCAATGAGTTGCATAGAAAATCTGCGCTGAAAAGCAGTATCTAGTGTGAATACATTTTGATCGCTCGTATTCATTGTAGCGACTATCCATAAATTTGACGGGATTCTTATACTTGCATTTTTATCGTTATGGACAATATTTGCAATATCCGTATTATTGATAGCATACTCACTAGAGCCTTTTTTAAAGCCATCTTTGTCATGTTTTAGTCTGTCAAGAAGTTGAAAAATTTCTCCAAATATGGCAGGTGCATTACCACGATTTATTTCATCAATCACCAGAACATGTTTAGTTTGTGGGTTATGATACGCTTTTTTTAGGATGTTTGTAAAAGGTCCAGCTAAAAATTTATAACTGACTATACCGCTATCATCCACACTTGGCATAATCTGTCCCACAAAATCGCTATAAGAATAATCAGGGTGGAACACTATCTTTTCTACCACGCTATTATCATTGCAATAATCTCTTCGTAAAGTATAACTTTTGCCGCTGCCAGGAACACCATAAAGGATGATATTTTTTCCCCCATCTATTCTAACGCTTTCATCTATTCTACTATCATCTAAAGAACTCGTTTCATTCTCGCTAAAAACCAATAAATGCCTGCTATTACTGATTAAGCCGTTTAAGACATTGTATCTTGTATCAGTGGGTAAAATGATTTCTAATGTGTATTTTTATAAGATATGTGAGTAAAAAGCAGAATATCATCAATTTTTAATTCATAATCCAATCGGTTTTCTTTTATTTTGTCAACTTCTGCATTAATGATTCTCTTAATTCCTCCACCAAGTCTGGGATCTGTTGCTAAGAGAATGCTCACTTTATCGTTATAATCAGACAAGATACCACTCACATCTATTTCATCTTGGTTGTTGGCGTTATCAAAAAAATGCTCTAAAATACCTCTTGTAATACTAATTTGTTTGTTGATGCATTGATTATCAATTTTCCTCAAATAAACTTTCATTTTTCACCTTTTTAAACATCTCATTTTTTACAAACTCCCCCCACTGCTCTGCCATCGCCTTTGCAAATCCTGGAAATGTTTTACTCCTCCAAATTTGACGCTCTTTGGCTGATTTTGTTTTAGTCAGTCCATCGCTATACCATTTTGCTATTTTTTTACCGCTTTTAAATTCTATAAACTCGCCAGGATCAACGATATTTGTATATTTTAAGGGTGGTAAGTTTTTAAGCCACAAACAAGTCTTTTTTGATGCACTATCGCCAAAGTGGTAAGGTTGGACTATTTGATTGGGCTTTTTGTATCTTGTATTCATTATGCCAATGGGGTTTTCTATTGCAATATAAGGGATTTTTGCTTCCACTAAATCCATAAAGAATTTTGAAGCTTCTTCTCTGTCTTTTGCACGGTTGGGGAATTTGGGGTGGGGTCTTTTTTGTTCTATGGGCAAATCTTTATCTTTAGGGTGGTAATACCACTTCGCTCCACTAACAGCTAAAAAGGTGCAAGGCGGGTGCGCTATCATCATATCCCATTGCGAAACTTTTGCATGTTTGCCATTTTGCAAAACACCGCCTTTATTTCCAATCACTTCAAAAACATCGCAATTAAAATGCCACTCAGGATGCCCGCCACTACATTCTAATAAATCACAACTATAAGCGTTGAAACCAAGCTTTCTAAATTCATTGCACACCCTTTGGCTTTCTTCACAAGCTACTAAAATATTTATATTAGTTTTTTTCATCTAAGACCTTTGCCACTGCTAGGGCTATATTTTTGGCAAAATTAATTGGCACTGCATTGCCTATCATTTTAAAACAAGCCGCTTGCGATCCGATAAATTCAAAATCATTAGGAAAAGTCTGTAAAATCGCTGCTTCTCTTATGGTGATTGAGCGGCTCTGATCGGCTTCTGGGTGTATAAACATAAAACCATCTTTTTGCAAATGCGCCACTAAGGTTGGCGATGGTTTATCCCATTCTAAATTCCTGTATTTGTTATGGTTTGAGACTTTTCCTGTAATCTTAGTGTAAAAGTCAAGCTTTTCTTTTGCGGGAGCGTTATTCATGTTGTTTTCAATCCAAAATTTCATCGCTTTTAAATCTCGTAAATTATTATATCGTGGAAAATTTTGTGCCAAATTATTTGCGCCAATAAGTTCGTGAGAAATGTTTTTATTGTTGATTTTTAAGGGCGTTTTGAGTGGTCTAAACTTGGGTAAATGGCCAATAGCGTCTTTAACGCTAAGCGGTGGGTTTTTTGATTTGAGATTGTCTAGATTTTGATAAAATTTGAATAACCGCTCTTTATTGTCTTTGCGAACGCCAAATACGATCACTCGTTTTCTGGTTTGTAGGACTTCATAATCATCGCTGGAATAGACTATCTCTTTCATTTCATTTGGTTTTTTAATTTCATACCCTATTTTTGAAAAAGCTTCATAAATCCTGTCTTTTACAAATTGATTACCCGGTTTTGCGCTAAGCATGCCAGGAACGTTTTCAAACACAAAACATTGTGGTTGGTAATAATCAACTATTTTAACAAAACTTTCAAAAAGATAATTCCTATAATCATATTTCATAGAGTGTTTATCTTGCGCTCTACCCGCAAGGGAATAAGCTTGACAAGGAGGACCGCCAAAGATAACATCTATTTTTTTACCACTAATTACGCCATTTAGCCCAAATTGGCTAACGCTTTCATCATTATCAGATCCATAAATTTTAAGAGTTTCATCACTCCAAGAGCCATTTATCAATTCATCAGTTTTTTGAATATCAAATTTAATAACTCTTTTTTTTGTTTCTTTTTCACTGATCTTAAAGCGTTTGATTAAAGCGTTTCTCAGTGTAGTAACCATAGGTTTTTCCCACTCAATGTGGGCTAAAATATTAAATCTATTTGTATTCGCAAAGCCCAATGATAAACCGCCAGCCCCACTAAATAAATCTATGCAATTATATTTGCTCATTTAAACTCTTAACGCCATCTATGGTATTATAAAGTCTGTTTGATATTTTATTTCTTGTTTCATTTTATCCGCCAACTATCTTTTGCTTTTAGTATGATTGTAGCAAAATAAATTGGGTCAAAACAATTTAAGTGGATTTTTGTATCTATTTCAATAAAACTTGGTGCAAGTCCTTATGTCTAAGCTCACACTCTTTTAAATGGGGTAATAAAATTCTTCCTCTTTTATCCCCCTAACCCCCAAAGAATGCTTTTTAAGAGGTTATCCGCTTGGCTAAATCAATCTCTTTTTAGATTGTAAAAAATACTAAAGCATTTTTTATATTTTATAATAATCAATTCCAAACGAGAACAGAGAAAAGAAATCCTAAATAATTTTTAATCACAGATTCCACACACGCTCTAAATAAAGCTCATTAAACAAAGCCCAAAAAGGGGCTGAAACACCCCTTATGATAAAAAAGCTGTGTCTAAAAACGCTAACTCAATAAAAAGATAGTCTCACTTCACCTTTTCAAGATACTCTTCTGTTTCCGTATTGACTTTAATTACCTCACCCTCTAAAACATGGAAAGGCACTTGCACGACCGCACCGGTTTCTAAAGTCGCTGGCTTTTTGCTCGCGCTTGAAGTATCGCCCTTAAAATTAGGGGCTGTTTCTACAATCTTTAAAGCCACAACTTGCGGCACATCCACTGAAATCGCCTTGTCATTATGCAATAAAACCTGCACTTGCATGCCGTCTAGCATCCACTTAGAAGCCTCGCCCACTTGAGAGTCGTTTAAAGCGATTTGCTCATAGCTCTCTATATCCATGAATTGGTATGTATCGCCATCATGATAAAGGTATTGCATCGTTTTTTCAACTAGATTAGGCTCTTCGCACTTGTCCCCAGCATGGAAAGTCTTCTCAATCACCTTGCCGTCCAAAAACGACTTGATTTTCGCGCGCACAAAAGCCGCACCCTTGCCGGGCTTGACATGCTGGTATTCTACGATCCTATAAGGCACACCGCCCAATTCAATTTTCAAGCCCTTTTTGAGCTCGCTCATCCCAATTGCCATGTTACATTCTTTCCTTGTTGGTTAAATTTTATTAGCGCTGCCCAAAAGTTTCATGCGCTCTTTGACCACATTTTTAAGCGCTAATTGGGCCGGAGAAAAAAACTTCCTCAAATCAAATTGGCTCTTATCTTCATTAGCCACCTTGCGCACTTCTGCGATGAAAGCGATCCTTAAGTCCGTGTCGGTATTGACCTTATTGATCCCCCCTTTTATAGATTCTTGTAAAAATTCAAAAGGCACGCCCTTAGAACCTTTCAAATCGCCTCCAGCGTCCAAATAAGATTTCCTCACATCATCTGGTATCGCGCTCGCTCCATGCAAAACTAAAGGGATATTAGTGAGCCTTTTGACTTCTTGCAAGCGTTCAAAATCCAATTTTGGCTCGCCCTTAAACTTAAACGCTCCATGGCTTGTCCCAATGGCTGGAGCTAAGTAATCCACTTGAGATTCTTTGACAAACTGCTCCGCTTCTTTAGGATTCACTAACACAGCGTCTTTTTCATCCACTGAAATATTGTCTTCAATCCCCATCAAACGCCCCAACTCCGCTTCCACGCTCACTCCAGCGTTATGCGCCATTTTGACCACTTTAGAAGTCAATTCCAAATTTTCTTCAAAAGCATGATGAGAGGCATCAATCATCACAGAAGTGAAACCCGCTTTCACGGCTTTTTCGCAGCTTTCAAAAGTCGTGCCATGATCTAAATGTAAGGCCACAGGAATGTGCGGGTAGCGTTCGCACATGATTTTCACCATGCCCACTGCCATATCAATCCCCATGTATTTGATCGCTCCTTCACTCGCTTGAATGAAAAGCGGGGAATTTTCCTCGTTTCCTGCTTCAAAAATAGCGTTTAGCATTTCAAAATTCACGAAATTAAACGCCCCTACCCCATAACCTTCTTTATGGGCTTTCAATAAGATTTCATTGCCTTTAACTAACATGATAACACCTCATCAATTACTTGTTGATAACAATTTTAGCGTGCTTCCTTAATTCCTCGATTCGTTGATTCATGCGTTCTTGGAAAAGCTTTTCTTGTAACATCCCCTTAATGGTGGGTTTGGCTTGCTCATAAGTATAAGTTACAGGGCTGTCTTTTGAAATCAAATAGATAATATGATAACCAAACTCTGTTTTAACGGGGGTTTTAGTGTAATCCCCAGGAGTTAAAGCGAAAGCGGCTTTAGAAAAATCCGGAGCCATTTGGTTCTTTTGGAATTTCCCCAAATCACCGCCATTTTGCGCGTTCTTGCTGTTAGGATCAATCGTATCCCGATTGGCTAACTCAATGAATTTGGCTTCTTTTTTAGCCTTTGGCTGTTTGTCAATCTCAGAAATAATCCGTTTAGCCTCATCTTCGGTTTTCACTAAAATATGCCTAGCATGAGCTTCTTGCTTGACAAAAAGCTGATCTTTATTAGCGTTGTAAAAATCTTGCATTTCTTTTTCTGGGATTTGGATTTTTTTCACTTCTTCAGCCTGTTTTTTAGCCCAAAATTCCACTAAAGCCTGTTTTTTAACCGCTTCCATCATCGCTTTAAATTCTGGAGTCTGATTAAGCTTTTCTGCCTTAGCCTCATTTTCTACAAGTGCGGTGCGGATAGCTTGCTCAATCAAGGCTTCTTTTTCTTTCTCTTTAAGCTTGTCAAAATCAAAATTAGGATTTCGTTGCTTAATCATATCAAAATCGCTTTTAGTGATAGGTCTGCCATCCACTGTCGCTAACACGCCTGCTGAAGAATCAGTCGTTTTTTTCGTGTTATGCGTAGCGTTATTTGCGTTATGAGCCGGCTTGGCCATCAAAAACGACGCGCTCAACGCGCCCACTAACGCTAAATTCAAGATATTTTTTTTCATTGTGTGTTCTCCACTCTAAACTAATTTTCATCATTAAATTCACATTATAGCAAATTTAAAACAAAATCAGCTATCATGATTATAGAAAACTCACATTAAAGGGTAAGAAATGCTTAAAGTTATTCATTCCGTTAAAAGCGGGTAAAAAGGTTCGCCTCAGATGTTGTAATAATATTGATTATCTTTTTTGGTGTTAGTTTTATTCTTTTTGGAAAGGAAAAGAATGTTAAAAAGGATTCAAAAATTCTCGATGCAATTATGAATATTATATTCGTAATTATTGTTGCATATATTCTCTTTCCTTGGTTACCAGGGTTATTATTCTAATATTTGGTTTTTTAGCATTACATGTTATCCCATATTAAATAACTTCTACACTCCTTTAGTCAATCTCACATTTAAGCTTACACTATATTAAGATTAAGGGACTTTGCGCTTAAATACCCCTTAAAAAGTGAGTTTAAAAAAGGCTTATGGTTTTGTTTCTATCCATTTTTAAAAAAAGTTTTAATGATTTTTTAAGTGCTAGAATGCTTTTAATCAATCTTGGCCCTATCCTTTTGAGTTTGGCGTTTTTTGGAGCTATCTTTTATTACAATGGCGGGAGTATTGTGGGTTATTGCCAAACTTTATTACCGCAATCTTTGAATGATTATTCCCATTCTCAAGGCTTTTTTGCTGGTGTGTTCACATGGGTTTTTAAAGCGTTAGTGTATTTTCTTATTTTTTGGATCGTGATTCTTTTGAGTTTAGTCATCAATATTTTTGCGTCTATTTTTTACACCCCTTTAGTGGTTTCTTATTTGCACCAAAAATATTATCCCCATGTCGTTTTAGAAGAATTTGGCTCTATTCTTTTTTCTATTAAATATTTTTTAAAATCGCTCATTTTTATGCTTTTATTCTTAGCGGTTTTAACGCCCTTTTATTTCATTCCCTTTATAGGAGTCTTTGGGGTCTTTTTTCCATAATCGCGCATTTTCTTTTTTTCAAAAACACCATGAGCTTGGATATAGCCAGCATGATTTTTAATTATCAAAGCTATCAAAACCTACTCAAACAGCACCGGTTAAAGCATTATCGTTTTTCGTTTTTTTGCTATCTTTTTTCCTTAATCCCTTTTTTTAATTTTTTTGCCACCTTATTGCAAACCCTAATGCTAGTGCACTACTTTTTTATCTTTAAAGAGAAAGAATGCTAGATTTTATTCAAGAGCTTAGCACCCCCCATGTTAGGGATTTTTTCTTGTTGTTTTTAAGGGTTAGCGGCGTGCTGTCTTTTTTCCCTTTTTTTGAAAACCATTTAGTGCCATTGTCGGTGCGTGGGGCTTTGAGCTTGTATGTGAGCGCGATTTTTTACCCCACTTTAGAGTTTTCAAACGCTATTTACACGCCAGAGGGTTTTATCATTGCTTGTTTATGCGAGCTGTTTTTAGGGGTGTGCGCGTCTGTTTTTTTACAAATCGTCTTTGCAAGCTTAGTGTTTGCCACTGACAGCATCAGCTTTTCTATGGGGCTTACCATGGCGAGCGCTTATGATCCCATTTCAGGATCGCAAAAACCCATTGTGGGGCAAGCCCTTTTATTGTTAGCGATTTTAATTTTATTGGATTTATCGTTCCACCATCAAATCATTTTGTTTGTGGATCACAGCTTAAGAGCCGTCCCTTTAGGGCAATTTGTCTTTGAGCCAGAATTAGCTAAAAACATTGTCAAAGCCTTTTCGCACCTCTTTGTCATAGGGTTTTCTATGGCGTTCCCTATTTTATGCTTGGTGTTATTGAGCGATATTATTTTTGGCATGATCATGAAAACCCACCCTCAATTCAACCTGCTCGCTATCGGGTTTCCGGTTAAAATTGCGATCGGGTTTGTGGGCATTATTTTAATCACTTCGGCTATCATGGGGCGTTTTAAAGAAGAAATCAGCCTGGCCTTTAGCGTTATTAGTAAAATCTTTTAAAGGATAAACATGATTAGTTTTAAAGAAGCTCTAAAAATCCATTCTAACATTCCCCTAAAACCCTTAGAAATAGAGGTTGTCTCTTTGTTTGAAAGTATAGGGCGCATTTTAGCAGAGGATATTATTTGCACTCACGCCTTGCCTAAATTCAATCAAAGCGCAATGGATGGCTATGGGTTTAAAATGCAAGACTTGGGCCAAAAAACTCAAGTTATCCAGCACATTTTTGCCGGAGATGATGTGAGCGCTTTAGAAGTCAAAGAAAATGAATGCGTTAAAATCATGACTGGAGCGATGGTGCCAAAGGGAATAGAAACGATCGTTCCCATAGAGTGCATGCTAGAGAGTCATAAAGATTTCGCCCTAGCTCCTAAAGATTTTAAAATTCACGCTAATATCCGTCAAAAGGGCGAAAACGCTTCTTTAAACAGCGTTTTAGTCCCTAAAAATACCCGTTTGAATTACGGGCATATCGCACTCATTGCCTCTCAAGGGTTCAAAGAAATCAAAGCGTTTAGGAAATTAAAAATCGCTCTCTTTAGCAGCGGCGATGAATTAGTGCCTTTAGGGCAAAACGCCCTAGAATGCCAGGTTTATGATGTTAATTCAGTGGGTGTTTTTAACATGCTTAAAAACTACAACACGCATTTTCTAGGGGTTTTAAAAGACGATAAAGATTTACAGCTTAAAATACTTGAATTGCAAGGCTATGATGTCATCCTTTCAAGCGCGGGGGTGAGCGTGGGGGATAAAGACTTTTTTAAAGACGCCTTGAAAGAAAAAAACGTCCTTTTTTATTACGAAAAAGTCAATCTCAAACCTGGAAAACCGGTAACTTTAGCCCGACTCAATCAAAGTATTATTATAGGCTTACCGGGTAATCCTTTGAGTTGCTTACTGGTTTTACGAGTTTTGATTCTACCCTTATTGGAGCGCTTATCCTTAAATAAAGATTTTAAACTAAATCTCTTTAAGGCTCAAATCAATGCCCCTTTAAAGCTTAAAGGCGAACGCGCGCATTTAATTTTAGGCAACTATTCAAACCACCAATTCATTCCTTACAACAACAACCGCTATGAATCAGGAGCGATTCAAGCCCTTGCGCAAGTGGATTCTATCGCCTTGATTGATGAAGGAGTGGAATGGGTTCAAGGCGAAATTGAAATTTTAAGGTTTGAGAATTAAAATGGCCTCTAACAATGCTATAATGGCAAGTTCAAAACCCCACTCATAAAGGTTCTGTTTGTGGATAACTACACCTATAGCGAATTGTTAAAAAGCCTGCAAAACAAATGCGATAATATCGCCTTAATCATCAAGCCTGAAAAGATCAAACAGGAATTAGAACGCATTGAAAAAGAGCAAGAAGACCCTAATTTTTGGCAAGATGTCTTAAAGGCTAGAGACACCAATAAAGAAAAAGTGCGCTTGAACCGCTTGCTAGAAACCTATCAAAAAATGAAAAATTCTTTAGATGAAAGCGTGGAATTGTTTGAACTCGCTCAAAACGATAACGATGAGGTTACTTTATCTTTGCTCTATGAAGAGGCTCCCATTTTAGAACACAGCGTGCAAAAAGTGGAAATTGAAATCATGCTAAGCGGTGAAAACGACGCTTCAAACGCTATTATCACCATTCAGCCTGGAGCGGGGGGGACTGAAAGCCAGGATTGGGCGAGTATTTTATATCGCATGTATTTGAGGTGGGCAGAAAGAAGGGGCTTTAAAAGCGAGATTTTAGATTACCAAGATGGCGAAGAAGCGGGCATTAAAGGGGTCGCCTTTATCATTAAGGGCGAAAACGCTTATGGCTATTTGAAAAACGAGAGCGGGGTGCATAGGCTTGTAAGGATTTCGCCCTTTGATGCGAACGCCAAACGGCACACGAGTTTTGCGAGCGTGCAAATTAGCCCTGAATTAGACGATGATATTGATATAGAAATCGATGAAAAAGATGTCCGTTATGATTATTACAGAGCCAGTGGGGCAGGCGGTCAGCATGTCAATAAAACAGAAAGCGCGGTTAGAATCACGCATTTCCCTACCGGTATTGTGGTGCAATGCCAAAACGACAGGAGCCAGCATAAAAACAAGGCGAGCGCGTTAAAAATGCTTAAATCCAAGCTTTATGAATTGGAATTAGAAAAGCAGCAAAGCAGCGCCAAAAATGAAGAAAAAAGCGAGATCGGTTGGGGGCATCAAATAAGAAGCTATGTTCTAGCCCCCTACCAGCAAGTCAAAGACGCGCGCTCCAATATTGCTTATAGCAATGTGGAAGCGATTTTAGACGGCGATATTGATGCGATTTTAGAGGGCGTTTTGATTGCTAAAGCTTAAGTGCGCTAAAATGATAGCCGATAAATTATGGTTACTATAAAACGCTTTTTAAAACCAATTGGCAAGGAACAACAATGACACAAGAAGAATTAGACGCTTTGATGAATGGTGGCGATTTAGAAAACTTGGAAGCCTTAGAAACCAAAGAGGAGGCTAAAGAAGGAACTAAAGAGAAAGAAGAAACTAAAGAATCCAAAGAAAGTTCTAGTGAAAAAATGACCGTCAAAAAAGAAGACGCTGAAAAATACGGCAAGATTAGCCCCAATGAATGGCCTCCCCCTCCCCCCACTGAAGAGCATAAGGTCGTGCATCAATTAGACGATGTTACAAGAGATTCTGAAGTGAAAGCCACGCAAATTTTTGATCAATTGGATTTGATCGGAGCTAGCGCTGAAAAAATCGCTAAAATGGTTAAAAAGATCCAAGAACCTTTGCAAAAACACCAAGAAATTTTTGACAATCTGCATGGCCATTTCCCCCATGTTGAATCTTTTAAAACCGCGCTCAATGAGCAACAAGAAATCCTAAACGCCCTTAAAAGCATTGAAGAAGAAGCCACTAATTGCTCTGATAGCTCCATGCAAGCGATGGATATTATGCAGTTTCAAGACATCCACCGCCAAAAAATTGAACGAGTGGTCAATGTCATGCGAGCGCTCAGCCAATACATGAATTCGCTTTTTGAAGGCAAAATTGATGATTCTAAGCGCGTGAGTTCAGCGACTTTTATCACCGGTGATGACGATAAAGATTTAGCTAGCGCTGATGATATTGAAGCCTTGATCGCTTCTTTTGGAGCCAAGTGATTTTGAACCAAGTTGAATTACTCTCTCCAGCCGGTAATTTGAAAAAACTTAAAATCGCTCTCAACTATGGGGCTGATGCGGTTTATGGGGGAGTGAGCCATTTTTCTTTACGCAATCGCGCTAGCAAGGAATTCACTTTAGAGACCTTTAAAGAAGGGATTGACTACGCCCATGCACTGAATAAAAAAGTCTATGCCACGATCAATGGTTTCCCTTTCAATTCACAGCTCAAACTTTTAGAAGAGCATCTTTTTAAAATGGCAGAGCTAGAGCCAGACGCTTTCATTATCGCTGCGCCTGGTGTCATCAAGCTCGCTTCAAAAATCGCCCCGCATATTCCTGTCCATTTATCCACGCAAGCGAATGTTTTAAACACGCTAGATGCACAAGTGTTTTATGATTTAGGGGTTAAACGCATTGTGTGCGCTAGGGAATTGAGCCTGAATGATGCGATTGAGATTAAAAAAGCCTTACCTAATTTGGAATTAGAAATCTTTGTGCATGGGAGCATGTGCTTTGCCTTTTCAGGGCGTTGCTTGATTTCGGCTTTACAAAAGGGGCGCGTGCCTAATAGAGGGAGTTGCGCGAATGATTGCCGGTTTGATTATGAATATTACGTGAAAAACCCTGATAATGGCGTGATGATGAGATTGGTTGAAGAAGAGGGCGTAGGCACGCATATTTTTAACGCTAAAGATTTGAACCTTTCTAGTCATATCGCTGAAATTTTAAGTTCCAACGCCATTAGCGCGCTCAAGATTGAAGGGCGCACCAAGTCCAGTTACTACGCCGCGCAAACCACGCGCATCTATCGTTTAGCGGTTGATGATTTTTACCATAACACCTTAAAGCCGAGTTTTTATGCTAGCGAATTGAACACGCTTAAAAACAGGGGTTTTACGGACGGCTATTTGATGCGAAGGCCTTTTGAAAGGTTGGATACTCAAAACCACCAGACAGCCATTAGCGAAGGGGATTTTCAAGTCAATGGCGAAATCACAGAAGACGGGCGTTTTTTTGCATGCAAATTCACCACCACCACTAACATGGCTTATGAAATCATCGCCCCCAAAAATGCCACTATCACGCCAATAGTCAATGAAATTGGCAAGATTTATACCTTTGAAAAACGCTACTATCTAGTGCTGTATAAAATCCTTTTAGAAAATAACACCGAATTAGAAACCATCCATAGCGGGAACGTGAATTTAGTGCGACTGCCCGCACCCTTACCGGCTTTTAGTTTTTTACGCACCCAAGTAGAGTCTAAAAATGGCGTTTAGAGATTAGGTATTAAAAATAATTAAGAGAAACGCATGCCATTAGAAACTATCACGCTCGCTCGTATTTATGAAGAACAAGGGTTTTTTGAAGAAGCGTTGCAAATTTATACTAATATTTTAAACAAAACCCCTGACCATATAGAGGCGTTAAAACAAATGAAGCGTTTGGAAAAAATCCAAAAAAATTGCACCCCTTTCAAACACGATGCGCTATTAGAGCGACATTATTTGAATTTTATCAAAGGGGATTTTTTGAGCGTTGAAAATTTAGAACAATGGCTGGTAGAATGGAATTGAAAAACATTATTTCAGAAACCCTTAATGAAATTGAGAAAATGGCTAAAACCATTGATAATAACTTTGATACGGCGCAAAAAACGCCCTCTTTTTTCAAAACGCCCCCTCATTTGCAAAACACCCCAAACCCTAAAAATGCTAACACCCCTTTAGAGTCAAAAAACGCTGCTAAAATAGAAACGCAAGAAAAAATCACAGAAGAAAACACAGAAGAAAAAGAAGAAGAAACAAAAGGAATCATTATAGAAGAAATCACGCCCAAAAACCCCACGCAAGTGTTAATTTCAAGCGAGCGGGTTTTTTTAAAAAACTTACTAGAGAGGACCTTAGTGTTGTTTAAAGGCATGCAAGCCTTAAACGAAAAAGAAGCACTGAAGCGTTTGGATTTAGTGGCGCGTTTCTTGCAATACCAATTGAGCGTGCTTGAAAAACGATTGGAATCTTTGGAGCGAGAAAACACGAAGTAACATGCAAAAATAAAGTTTTGTTTTAATTAAATACTGACGCTGAAATCTTATTTTAATTTTAAAAAATGGGGTTTTAGTTACTTTATTTTAAACTCATTTCCTTAAGGGGATAGGGGTATTTTGAAATCATTCTCCCCCTTTTAGCCCCCCTAAAATAAGAAATTATCGCTTGCTTACGCAGGCTCTTTTGAGGGTAAAAAACACTCAAAGCGCTTTTTAATTTTCAATATTCCATGAAAACAAAGCCTTAAATTCCCATTAATAACTATGATAATGTTTTGAATTTTTATTTTTAAGACATCTTTAAGGTATCTTTAGTAATAAAATGCTAAAATCAAGCCCTTAAAACATTAACAGAGTTAATCGTTTTTAAAGTTGTAAAAATCATTGAAGGAGTTAATTGAAGTATGATAGAAGTTTTAATGATAGAAGATGATATAGAATTAGCCGAGTTTTTGAGCGAGTTTTTGCTCCAACATGGCATTCATGTAACCAATTACGATGAGCCATACACCGGTATTAGTGCGGCTAACACACAAAATTATGATTTGTTGTTGTTGGATTTGACTTTGCCTAATTTGGACGGGCTTGAAGTGTGTCGACGCATTTCCAAACAAAAACATATCCCTATTATTATTTCTTCAGCAAGAAGCGATGTGGAAGATAAGATTAAAGCGCTAGATTATGGGGCTGACGATTACCTCCCTAAACCCTATGATCCTAAAGAATTACTAGCTCGCATCCAATCCTTACTCAGGCGTTCTCATAAAAAAGAAGAAGTGAGTGAGCCAGGCGATGCGAATATCTTTAGGGTAGATAAGGACAGCCGAGAAGTGTATATGCATGAAAAAAAGCTAGACTTAACTAGGGCTGAATATGAAATCCTTTCGCTTCTCATTAGCAAAAAAGGTTATGTGTTTAGCCGTGAAAGCATTGCGATTGAAAGCGAGAGCATCAACCCTGAAAGCTCTAACAAAAGCATTGATGTGATCATCGGCCGTTTGCGATCTAAGATTGAAAAAAATCCTAAGCAACCGCAATACATCATCTCTGTTAGAGGGATTGGTTATAAATTAGAATACTGATTCTAATAAGGAGTTAAGGGGTTTTGCGTTTCTCTATCTTTTTTAAAGTTGTCGCTTTGTTTATGATAACGCTCTTTAGTTTTGGAGCGTTCGCTTATTATTTCGTGTCTTCTCAAATCAGTCACGAAAACTATCAAAACGAAATGCGCCATTACCAGTTTGTTACCACCATCAATGAAATCTTAAATAACTACTCTGATTATAGAGCCATAGAAGATTACCTCTATAAAATCGGTTTTAGAGAAACCACGATAGAAAATTTAGAAAAGGTTTTAGCCAAAAGACGCCACCAGTTGCACCATAGGAATATTGGGTATGCGGAAGTGTTCAAATTCAGCGACATGGTTTTTATCCTTTTAAAAAAGGATGAGCATTTTGTGCTTTATAAAGATTTGCATTCGGTTTCTTATAGGAACTATTTCTTGGCTATCACGGTAGGTTTATTATTGATTTTATTCCTCTTTTTATTTGTTTTACAGAGTTTATTGCCCTTAAGAGAGTTGAGATCTCAAGTGAAACGCTTCGCTCAAGGGGATAAAAGCGTGAGTTGTAAAAGCAAGCAAAAAGATGAAATAGGGGATCTGGCTAACGAATTTGACAATTGCATTCTAAAAATCAATGCGATGAATGAATCTCGGGTTTTATTTTTGCGCTCTATCATGCATGAATTGCGCACCCCTATCACTAAGGGCAAGATACTAATCTCTATGCTCAAAGAAGAATTGCCACAAAAACGCTTCATTTCCATTTTTGATCACCTAAACACGCTGATTGAGCAATTTGCCCGCATTGAGCAGCTCGCTTCCAAAAATTATGGGAGCAATAAAGAAAAATTTTTAATGAGCGATTTGATAGACAAGATTGAAAAAATGCTTTTGATTGATGAGGATAAAAAAGCCCCATCCATGTATCCTCTTCCAATTACATTATTGAAGCGGATTTTGAATTGTTTGCTATAGCGTTAAAAAACATGGTAGATAATGCGATCAAATACAGCAATGACAAACAGGTGTTTTTGGATTTCATCGGCAATGATTTGGTGGTGTCTAATAAAAGCAAACCTTTAAAAGAAGATTTTGAAAAGTATTTGCAACCTTATTTTAAATCTTCTAACCCCAGCCAAGCCCATGGGTTTGGGTTAGGCATGTATATCATTAAAAACGCTTTAGAAGCTATGGGATTGAATTTGAGCTATCATTATGGCAATGGAAGAATTTGTTTCACTATCCATGATTGCGTTTTTAATAGTTTTTACGATTTAGAAGCGGATAATGAAGAGCTACCCCCCCCCCCCCGAAAATTTGAGAGAGATGAAGGGAATAAAGGGAACAGAAAAAGCCAATTGTGGGGTTAAAGAAAAACAAAAAGAGAGAACATGTTCAAACGATTGAGAAGATTACGAAGCAGCGAAAACTTAAGAGCGATGTTAAGAGAAACGCGTTTAAATATTAATGATTTCATCGCTCCCTTATTTGTCATAGAAAGCAATAGTTATATTAAAAACGAAATCAGCTCCATGCCTGGCGTGTATCAAATGAGTATAGAGCCTCTTTTAAAAGAGTGCGAAGAATTAATGGAGCTTGGTATAAAAGCCGTTTTATTGTTTGGCATTCCTAAACATAAGGACGCAACAGGAAGCCATGCGTTAAATAAGGATCACATTGTCGCAAAAGCTACGAGAGAAATTAAAAAACGATTTAAGGATTTGATCGTTATAGCGGATTTGTGTTTTTGCGAATACACCGACCATGGGCATTGCGGGATTTTAGAAAACGCTTCTGTGTCTAACGATAAAACGCTAGAGATTTTAAATCTTCAAGGGCTTATTTTGGCTGAAAGCGGCGTGGATATTCTAGCCCCAAGCAACATGATGGATGGCAATGTTTTAAGCCTAAGAAACGCACTCGATGAGGCCGGGTATTTTCACACGCCCATCATGAGCTATTCCACTAAATTTGCGAGCAGTTATTACGGGCCTTTTAGAGATGTAGCCAATTCTGCACCGAGTTTTGGCGATCGCAAGAGCTATCAAATGGATTACGCTAATCAAAAAGAAGCGCTTTTAGAAAGTTTAGAAGATGAAAAGCAGGGCGCGGATATTTTAATGGTGAAGCCGGCTTTGGCGTATTTGGATATTGTTAAAGAGATTAGAGATCACACTTTGCTCCCTTTAGCGCTCTATAACGTGAGTGGGGAATACGCCATGCTCAAACTCGCGCAAAAACACAACCTGATCAACTATGAAAGCGTTTTGTTAGAAACGATGACTTGCTTTAAAAGAGCGGGAGCGGATATGATTATTAGCTATCATGCTAAAGAAGTGGCTAACTTATTACAAAGGAATTGAATGGGACGAGCGTTTGAATACAGAAGAGCGGCTAAAGAAAAACGATGGGATAAGATGAGTAAGGTTTTCCCCAAGCTCGCCAAAGCAATCACTCTAGCGGCAAAAGATGGCGGGAGCGAGCCGGACACGAACGCCAAACTGCGAACAGCGATTTTAAACGCTAAAGCGCAAAACATGCCTAAAGACAATATTGATGCGGCGATTAAAAGAGCGAGCAGCAAAGAGGGGAATTTGAGCGAAATCACTTATGAGGGTAAGGCGAATTTTGGCGTGCTAATCATCATGGAATGCATGACTGATAACCCCACTAGAACCATCGCTAACCTTAAAAGCTATTTCAATAAAACGCAAGGGGCGAGCATCGTGCCTAATGGCTCTTTAGAGTTTATGTTTAATAGAAAAAGCGTGTTTGAATGCTTGAAAAGTGAAGTGGAAAATTTAAAACTCAACCTAGAAGATTTAGAATTCGCCCTCATTGATTATGGTTTGGAAGAATTAGAAGAAGTGGGAGATAGAATCATTATTAGAGGGGATTATAACAGCTTCAAGCTCTTAAATGAAGGGTTTGAAAGCTTGAGATTGCCCATTTTAAAAGCGAGTTTGCAACGCATCGCCACAACGCCCATTGAATTGAATGACGAACAAATGGAGCTTACCGAAAAATTATTGGATAGGATTGAAGACGATGATGATGTGGTCGCGCTTTATACGAATATTGAGTGAAATGCAAAAAGGCTCAAAGGATTTTTAACAAAAACAACAAAAAGTTTTGTCGCTATAAGCTTGTAAAATCCTATAAAGAGTTATAAAACTCCTTTTTGATTGGATTTTTAATTTTATTTTGATTGAATAAAGGTTTTTGTTTTGTTCAAATTTGTTCAAACATGAAAGCTTTATTCAATATTCTTTTTTAAAAAACTTGTTTTTAAGCTTTCTTATAGTTAAATTTTATTTTGTGGTGAAGTTATTTTTTAAAGCGGATAGGGGGATTTTAGAATAACGCCCCCTTTAACCCCATTAAATCCCCTAAAGAAGCGCTTTAAAAATTATCGCTTGTGTCTGGTGCAATCTCTTTTATATTTGTTTTAAAATGCCTTTGAGTATTTTATTATCAATATGAGAACAAATCCAAACCCTATTTGCAGATTTTTAGTCTCAATACCCATCAATAGAGAAGATTAATCCCTATTTGATAATAGGAGAGTAGAAAGATTTCTATAAGACGAATCTCAACGATTAGCTCTTAAACTTTAGCTTATTGCGTATCATCTTGCGTGTCGTTTTGCACGTCATCTTGCAAATTATCAGACTTCTTGCCAATCACTTCTTCTAACACTTTACAGCTACCACTAAAGCCTAGAGTGCACCCTTTCTTATAATACGAAATGGCTTTATCTAAATCCTTTGGAGCGCCCCTACCCGTGTAATACATCACCGCCACATTATGACAACCGCTCCCCCTTTTTAAATAACAACCCTTTTTATAAAGATTCAAGGCTTGCTCTCCATTTTGCTTGACATCCATACCGACTTCATACATGTATCCCAAACTCACACAGCTCGCTCCGTCTTTTAAATGGCACCCTCTTTTAAAATTCGCAAGGGCTTTTTTTAAATCCTTCTGTACGCCTTTGGCGTTCCTATACATATACCCCACAAAGTTACAACTAATGCCGTAATTCAAACTGCAAGCGTATTTAGAAAGAGAAAGGGCTTTGGCATAATTTTGCTTAACGCCCGTGCCATTAAAATACATAAAGCCTAAACTCCCGCAGCTCACCCCACCCTTTAAGTGGCACCCTCTCCTATAATAATAGAGAGCCTTTGGAAGGTTTTTTTGAACGCCATCGCCATCTTCATACATAGAACCCAAGCTCGCACAAGCGAGATGATTCCTTAAATTGCACCCTCTTCTGTAATAAAAAACGGCTTTTGAAATATTCTGATCCACGCCATCGCCATCTTCATACATAGAGCCTAAACTCGTGCAACCAACCCCCATCCTCAAATTACAGCTCCGCTTATAAAAAGCCACCGCTCTATGGTAATCCCCTCTCTTAAGGGCTTGATTAGCCATCTTAAAATATTTCCCACCGGTTGTAGCCACCAAATGACCAAAACAGCTTGCCATTAAAAATAAAATCAAAACCCACTTCTTAGTCCAACTCTTTATCATCTCATTCCTTACAAAACTAAGCCAAAGCTCACACAAAGAAAAATCAGTAAAACCCCAATCTAATTGGTTATTATAGTATAATATTGTCAAAAAATAAATTCAACTTTTGGATTAAATTTAATTAAAAACCTATTTTAGGAAAACCACTTAAAATGAGTATCATTATTCCTATTGTCATCGCCTTTGACAATCATTATGTTATTCCGGCTGGCGTGAGCTTGTATTCCATGCTAGCTTGCACTAAAACAGAACACCATGATAAAAAACTTTTTTATAAAATCCACTGCCTAGTGGATAACTTAAGCCTTGAAAACCAACAAAAATTAAAAGAAACTCTAGCCCCCTTTAGCGCTTTTGCGAGCGTGGATTTTTTAGACATTTCAACCCCTAATCTTTACACCACTTCAGTAGAACCCTCTGTGATTGATAAAATCCATGAAGCTTTTTTGCAACTCAATATTTACGCTAAGACTCGCTTTTCTAAAATGGTCATGTGCCGTTTGTTTTTGGCTTCTTTATTCCCACAATACGACAAAATCATCATGTTTGATGCAGACACTTTGTTTTTAAACGATGTGAGCGAGAGTTTTTTTATCCCGCTAGATGGCTATTATTTTGGAGCGGCTAAAGATTTTTCTTCTCCTAAAAGCCTTAAACGCTTTCAAACAGAAAGGGAGAGAGAGCCTCGCCAAAAATTTTTTCTCCATGAGCATTACCTTAAAGAAAAAGACGTGAAGATCATTTATGAAAACCACTATAACGTTGGGTTTTTAATCGTGAATTTAAAGCTATGGCGGGCTGATAAATTAGAAGAACGCTTACTCAATTTAGCCCATCAAAAAGGCCAGTGCGTGTTTTGCCCTGAACAGGATCTTTTAACGCTCGCATGCTATCAAAAAGTTTTAATCTTACCCTATATTTATAACGCCCACCCTTTCATGGCCAATCAAAAACGCTTCATCCCTGACCAACAAGAAATCGTCATGCTGCATTTTTATTTTGTAAGAAAACCTTGGGTTTTACCCACTTTTTCATACTCCAAAGAATGGCATGAGACTCTTTTAAAAACCCCTTTTTACGCTGAGTATTCCGTGAAATTCCTCAAACAAATGACAGAATGTTTAAGCCTTAAAGACAAACAAAAAACCTTTGAATTTCTTGCCCCCCTACTCAATCCAAAAACCCTTTTAGAATATGTCTTTTTCAGATTGAATAGGATTTTCAAACGCTTAAAAGAAAAATTTTTTAACTCTTAGCGTTCTCGTTTGGGCAACACGCTATAGGCGAATTTAACATAAATCGCTAAACTGATCAAAAGCACCGCCACGCCGATAGCCAAATACACCGCATAAGTGATTTTATCCGGTTCGCTCACGCTGAATTTAAACACGAGCATTAACGCTTCAATGGCTAATGCGATAATGATAGATCCTAAAAACCTGATCATCGTGCGGTGGATCGCATGGTGGTTGTCCCCGCTATTTTTACCCAAAACTTCCTCTTCAAAAATCGCCTTGACCAGATCAAAGGTGGCTAAGGCTAGGGTTAAAAGCACAATGGGGTGGAACACTTCTTTAATGTCAAAACTGCTAAAATTGACAATCGCTGTCCAAAAGCTAGAGATGCATTTCACAAATAAAAGTAACGACACTAAAGTGAGCATGATAGAAATCATAAAATACATGACCATGCTCCCTTCGCTAAAGGTTCTGAAATACTTTGAAGGCGAGCTGATTTCAATCGCTACCCTCAAAGGGATTTGCAAGCACACCACAAACGCTAGATCGTTATTTTGATCATACACCGGGTAAGACGCGCTCACTACCAAATGGTTTCCTTTTTTAGAAGGGTAAGGATCGGTTAAAATGCAACGCTTTTCACTCACGGCTTGATAAAAATAATATTTATCGCTAAAACTGGCATGCGATTCTAGTTCAATCCCTTCTGTTAAATCATGCTCTAATATCCCTTCCTTATGCCCTTCCTCTTTAAGCTGACTTGGCTTAAGAATTAGCATGCCCTTAGCGTCTAACACAAAAAAACTTTTTGCCATTTTGATTTCAGCATGCATTTTTCTAATCTGTTTGTTTAAATAATCCAAAGTGATTTCAGGGAGATGGTTGCGGATATTGTGCGAAAACAAATAAGTGAGGTAGGCGTATAACTCGGTGCGGATCTTGGAATATTGGACAATGTCTCTACTTAACATCACAAGGCCTTTAAAAAAAATTTATGCGATGAATTGTAGCACTTGTTTTAAAGAATTATTTAAACCACCCCTTGCGTCAATGATAAAGGAGGCGTTTTTTTCATAGAGGGCTTGGCGTTTTTCAAAAAGCTCTTTGGCTTGAGTGAGATCATTCAAAAGGGGGCGTTTTTCCCTTTCTTTTTGGTTCAAACGCTTAATCAAGGTCTCAAAATCAATCTTGAGGTAAAAAGTTGTGCCTAAACCCTTAAAATTATCATGCATGATAATGCCCCCACCGGTAGAAATGATATGGGGGGTTTTGAGCGTTTTTAATTCATCAATCAAATTTTTTTCAAACATCCTGAAATTGTCTTCGCCAAGCTCTTCAAAAATCCCTCTCACGCTCAAGCCCACCCTCTCGCTAATGATCATATCCGTATCCAACACTTCTAATTTCAAAGCCAGCCCCAATTCTTGCGCCAAAGAGCTTTTACCGCTCCCCATAAAACCGATTAAGACTAAATGCTGCATGCTTTTATTTCAATTTTAATTCATACACCCCATTTTTTTCTTCCAAAAGATAGCGGTATTTCCCGTCTAAAATGAGCGTGATGCGGTAATAATCTTTGTGCGTGCCGACTTTAATTTGAGAAAAAAACTTCTGGTTTAAATCCCTATTTTGATAAATATCCAAAGGGCCTTTTTGCGTGTCTAACACGATTCTATAAGGATTGACTAGCACAAAAGAGCGTAAAATTTTATAAGGGGAGCGCAAAATCATCATGTTGTTTGCCATTAAAAAATCAAAATCTTGGATCTGGTAGCGTTTTTCAAAGGCGTCTTGATCAAGAGTGTGTTGGGAGAGCTTTAAGGGGTAGTGCCAATCAATGCTTTTATCAATGCCCACGACTTTAGAATGGATAGAGCCATCAATATCCTGGTAAGTGAGCGTGATTTTTTTTAAGATCCTAGCGCTCGTGGGCAAATCCACATGGATTTCTTTAAAATAGCTATCATAGATCCCATTAAAGCCCCCTTGCAAATTCTTGGAATTAATTTCAGGCTCAAAAGGGTTGTCTCTAGCCAATAAAACGCTTAAAACCACCACCAAACCTATCATCTTTTTTAACACTACCATTTCCTTAAATCTAATCTCTAGGCCGTAATTCCTTCAACTCAAACAAACGCTTTTGCAAACGCACATTCTTGCTTTGCAATTCGGTGATTTCTTGTTGCAATCGTTCATGCTTGTCTCTTAAATCCAAATAAACCTCTAAAGAAGAACCCCCAAAAAGCAACTTCCCTAAATAATACCCAAACCCAAGCAGTAAAAGGAAAAAGACAATAAGGGAGCTATGGCTATAGAAAAAATCTCGTGCTTTGTTTTCTTTGATTTCATCGTTTTCAAAAAGGCCACTAGCCATGCTTAAACAACTCTTTACCGATATAAATCCCCCCTTTTAATTCATGCTCAATCTCTAAAAGGCGGTTGTATTTGGCGATCCTTTCACTCCTTGCGGTGGATCCGGTTTTGATTTCTCCCGTATTGAGAGCGACTGCAAAATCAGCGATAAAGCTGTCCTCACTCTCCCCGCTTCTATGGCTCATCACGCATTGATAGGCATGGTGTTTGGCTAATCTTATGGTTTCCAAAGTCTCACTAATGGTGCCGATTTGATTGGGTTTGATTAAAATGGCGTTCGCAATGTTTTTTTCAATGCCTTTTTGTAAAATGCTTGCGTTCGTTACAAACAAATCATCGCCCACTAATTGGATTTGACGCGCTAATTCCTCGCTCAAAAACGCCCAACCCTCCCAATCGTCTTCGCTCAAACCATCTTCAATGGACACGATCGGGTATTTTGCCACCAACTCTTTATAATAAGCCACTAATTCATGCGAATCTAGAATCTTATTTTCACCCTTTAAATGGTAATTGAAATGTTCATCCACTAACTCACTGCTCGCTACATCTAAAGCGAGTGCGATTTCTTCGCCTAATTTATAGCCGGCTTTTTCAATGGCTTGAGAAATGATTTCAAGAGGTTCTACATTGTTGTTAAAATTAGGCGCAAAACCCCCCTCATCGCCCACGCTTGTGAGCTGATTCTTTTCATCTAAAAGTTTTTTAAGCGTGTGATAGACTTCTGCGCTCGCTCTTAAGGCTTCTTTAAAGCTTTCAAACCCTAAAGGCATGATCATGTATTCTTGAAAGTCTATGGAATTGTTCGCATGCGATCCGCCGTTAATGATATTGAGCATCGGCACCGGCAAAGTCAGAGCGTTAGCCCCCCCTAAATAGCGGTATAATGGCAGATTTAAGGCTTTCGCGCTAGCCCTTGCTAACGCCATAGAAACGCCCAAAACAGCGTTCGCCCCTAAATTAGCATAATTAGGCGTGCCGTCTAAAGCCCTTAACCTCTCATCTACAAAGGCTTGATTGATCGCTTCAAGCCCTATCAAATGGTGTTTGATCACGCTATTGACATTTTCGCATGCCCTTAAAACCCCTTTACCCAAAAAACGGGTTTTGTCATTATCCCTTAACTCTAACGCTTCTCTTTTACCGGTGCTCGCTCCGCTAGGCACAATCGCGCTCGCCTTAGTGTTATCGCTTAAAATCACGCTGGCTTGAATGGTAGGATTGCCCCTACTATCCATCACTTCTAAAGCATGAATATCTTTAATGGTTAGCATCAAAATCCTTTTATTCCATTTCTTCTAAAGGCTCATCGGGTAAGGGCATGATCTCTTCATTAGAGCCAATACTCTCTTTAATCTTAAGAGTGATTTCATCCGCTAGGGCTTTATCTTCTTTCAGTAAGGCTTTAGCGTTTTCTCTGCCTTGCCCTAGCTTTTTATCCTGGTAACTAAGCCATGCCCCACTCTTATCCACAATGTCTAATTTCACGCCATAGTCAATGATTTCGCCCTCTTTAGAAATCCCCTCCCCAAACATGATGTCAAATTCCGCTTCTCTAAAAGGCGGAGCGACTTTATTTTTAACCACTTTGGCTTTAGCCCTATTACCGATATGCTGTTCGTTTTGTTTTAAAGCCGCAATCCTTCTAATATCAATCCTAACGCTCGCATAGAATTTTAAGGCATTACCCCCGGTTGTGGTCTCTGGACTCCCATAGCCCGTCATGCCGATCTTCATTCTTATTTGATTGATAAAGATTAAAGTAGTGTTCATCTTGTGCAAAACACCGGTGATTTTCCTTAACGCATGGCTCATAAGCCTTGCTTGCAAGCCCACATGCTGATCGCCCATATCCCCATCAATCTCCGCTTTAGGCGTAAGAGCCGCCACCGAATCCACCACCACTAAATCAATCCCTCCGCTTCTGGTGATCGTTTCTAAAATCTCTAAGGCTTCTTCTCCTGTGCTTGGTTGAGAAACGAGTAGATTTTCTGTATCCACGCCCAATCTCTTGGCATAATACACGTCTAGGGCATGTTCAGCGTCAATGAACGCGCACACGCCCCCATTTTTTTGGCATTCTGCAATAATGTGCAAGCTTAGAGTGGTTTTCCCGCTTGACTCTGGCCCATAAATTTCAATGATCCTACCCTTTGGAACGCCCCCAATCCCTAAAGCTAAATCCAATCCTAACGAGCCTGTAGAAATAGCGTCAATCTTTTCTACTTGCTTATCCCCAAGGCGCACCAACGCCCCCTTACCAAAAACCTTATCAATTTGTTTGATCGCTAAAGAAATCGCTTTTTGTTTGTCTTCATCTATTGCCATTAAATTACCTTATTGAATTTGATTTGTTTATTCTATCAAATCCTAGCCTAAAATCTATTATAATAAAAGGACTTACCCTATCACAAAAGGATTTTACTTTGATTAGTGTCGCTCATAGCCCTGATGCTGATGATATTTTCATGTATTATGCGATTAAGTTTGGCTGGATAGATTGCCCCATTAAGAATAAAACATTCAAAAACATTGCCCTTGATATTGAAACCCTAAACCAAGAAGCCCTAAAAAACACTTATGATGTGAGTGCGATAAGCTTTGGGCTATACCCTAAAATTGCGAACGATTACGCCTTACTCCCCACGGCAACGAGCTTTGGGAATGGCTATGGGCCTAAATTAGTGAAAAAAAAGGGCGTGAAATTGAAAAAAGATTTTAAAGTCGCATTAAGTGGGGAGCATACCACCAACGCCCTCTTGTTTAAGATCTATTACAAACATGCGCGCATCGCTTACATGAATTTTTTAGACATTGAAAAAGCGGTTTTGGAAGGAAAAGTGCATGCGGGCGTATTAATCCATGAAAATATCTTGGATTTCCATAGTGAATTAGAAGTGGAAAAAGAATTGTGGGATGTTTGGAAAGAACTCATTAAAGTGGATTTACCCTTGCCTTTAGGGGGCATGGCGATTAGGCGCTCTATCCCCTTGTATCGCGCGATTTTGATTAAAAAGGCTTTGATTAAAGCGGTTGAAGTCGCGCTAAAACACCAAAATCTGCTCTCTAACATGCTCTTAGAGCGCTCGCTCATTCGTGTCAATAAAGAGTGCTTGCAAACTTATTTAAGCTTGTATGCGAATGAAACTTCAACGCGCTTAAGCAAGATTCAGATTCTCGCCATAGACAAGCTTTTTGAATTAGGCTATCAGCATGGGTTTTATGCCAGTTTGTTAAAGGCTAAAGATTGCTTACTCACTGATGAGTATTTGCAATACCGCTTTTCTTAATCCAATTCTAATTTATGTGCAAGCAAGTAACGACTCATCGCATACAATAAAAGGATTTTTAAAAAATCCACCCCCATAAAAGGTAGTATTGTTTTTCTTGTAATTCTTGTTGTTGCAAGAAATAATAAAACCCCTCATTGATGCTTAAACTAGAACTCATTAAGGGCAGTAACGAATTAAACGCTAATTCCAAAACAACCCCCACAAGAATGAACAACAGCCCCCCTAGTAAAAAACGCGCTTTTTTGATCCTAGCAGCGTTTAAAACGCTCAAAACAAATAAAAATTTCATTAAAACAAGCCCTAAAAACAGCGCGATACCTAGGGTTTTAGTGGGTTTTAACACAAAGGTTTTTAAAGCGGTGTGCAAGATAAACAGCACGCTGGATTGCGCGTTAAAAAGATAATAGCCCAAACGCACGCTCGCCACAAACCAGAACAAACTGAAGATAAAAAACACCATAGGGAGCAAGATTTTAGGGAGCAATAAAGACTCTAAACTAACGGGTAAAGAAAAGCTTAAAACCCCCCTTTTAGAAAAAAGCGCATTGAGATTTTTGATCGCTCCCACACTGATTGCAATCAGTAAAAACGCCCCCAAGACAAAAAAGAGCGTGTAGCTTAGGGTGAGCATGGTCGTTTCTTCAGCACCTTGAGAGGAAAAACAAACCGCTAAAATAGTGAGCGTTATTAAAAAATTCCCCACAACAACATTCCCTAATTGCCCCAAAGCATCATGTTTAAAAACTTTTAAAAAACCCATAGCCTTATTATACCCGTTTGGATAGAAAATTCAGGCTTTTTATCATCAAGTGCCAATAAAAACGCTAAAGGCATTTTTTAAACGCGCTGCTTGAAAAAAGCCAGTTGCTCCAAAATCAATTCTTCTTTATTTTTAAAAACAAATTTAAAAAGGATCTTATAACGCCCCATTTTATCGCTCTCTAACAAATCAAATTTTAAAGGCTCGCATGCGCTTCTACAATCAAGCGTCCCCAATAATCTGGGCTGTGATGGGCTGGGATAAAACGCTAAATACACTTGAATATTTGGCGGATCTAAAGCGGGTTTGAGCGGTTGCAATTGCACATAAAGCGTGTTGGATTTTTCCAAAATCAAAGCGTTGTTTAAAAGGGTTTCTTGGAGTTTTTTATCCCCATGCGTGCCTTTAGAAAAATAGGGCAAAATGGGGGTTTTAGGGCTTTTAGTAAGGGGTTTTAAACCCACTAAAAAACGATAATTAGACTTAAAATTTTCATAAGTTTTAAGCATAGCGTTAAAGTTTAAATCCACTTCGTTATGCCCTTTGAAATACACTAAATCGTTTTTAGGCGAATTTTTTAGGGCAAACACCACCAAAAACACCACGATCCCAAGCCCAAGAATGAGCACGCTCATGATCCCTAAAGGCCAAAAGTTTTTTTCTTTCATTGATTTCTCTCTTAAGATTTTTTAAAAAAATAAAGCCCCAAAAACGCACCTAAAAGCGTCAATAATAAAATATAAACAACCACCTTTACAAAAGTTACTCCCTTAGGAGCGTTAAAATTCTGCGCGATATTCACACGATATTTTTGCGCTAAAGCATCTACTGCGACCGAATAGCCGTTAATGAGCATGGCTGAAATCCTTTGAGGCGTGTATTCTTTAGCGTTTGTAGGGAGTAAGGGAGCGATTTTTTCAAAAAAGATTTTATCAGTATCCAACAAATCTTTAGGGTTAGCCACTAATTCTATTTTTTGAGCGTCATGGTAGAAAAAGAATACCACAAAAGGGGGTTTGAGCTGTTTTAAAAAGCCCTCTTGATAATTTTGGCGTTCATTTTTATCCGCCAAAGCGATAGGATTTTTTTCAAAATCCGTCATGTCAATCGCAAAACGTACGCCTGTTTTAAGATAAAGCTCTTTAGAAACACCCTCCACAAACGCAACGCTTTTTTTTACCAAACGCCCTTTAGAATTATTCAAAACATAATCACTAGCCCCCAAACAACAAACAAAGGCTATTACAAGCCATAAGATCCTCATGTGCTAAACAAAAACAAGTTAGGCACAAAAGAAATAACAATCGTCATTAAAATGGTCGCTACTACCATTAAGGCTAAGATTTTTTCTAAAGTGGTGAATTTCATTTTTTACTCCCTTGATTGATCAATTCATAATTAGCCCGGTTTTGGGTGTTTTTTGTCTCTAAAGCGTTAATATCCTTATAGCGGTAATAATTGGTGGCTTGCTCTTTTTGGATATGGATCGCTTTGAGCGTAAAAAAAACGACCACACACAATAAAATAACCACAATCAGTAAATTCCCTGCTAATCCGTTTAAAAATTTCATCTCTTTTCCTTTAATCTTCTAAGGGTTTTAGCGATTGGATAAATTCGGCCAACGCTTTAACTTGCAAATCGCTAAAGTTTTTATACTTGAATGATGGCATATGCCCTATATTGCCCTTTTTGCCATGCGTTAAGATATTTCTTAAAAAATTCTCTGTGCCGTAAGTGGTCAAATCGGCCGCAAACACTTGATTTTCTTGCAAGCCCTTACCATCATTGCCATGACAACCTGTGCAGCCCATGCTTTCAAACAATTCCTTGCCTTTATCAATGAGTTGAGGGTTTTTGGTTTTTTTAACGCTAGAAATTTCTGCCATCACATAGCTCGCAATCGCTTTAGCGTCTTTTTCGTCCAATTCCATAGCGGGCATTTCCCCAGCGAGATAATCCATGCCTTTAGAGCCATGCTTAATGGTGTCCATAATGCCCTCTTCTTTACCCCAATGCACCAGATTTTGAGCGCTCCCATGCAAGCCTTCAGCGGTGATGCCATGGCATTGCGAACAATGGACTAAAAAGATGCCTTGCCCCATATCCACCAATTCCTTTTGACCCAAATGCTTCCATTTGGCTTCAAATTTTTGGTTGTGCACTTTAACCTCTTCATTGTATTGCCCGATTTGAGAAAAGCTGTTCAGCGGATACCCAAAGAAAAAATACCAAAAAGCCCACACAATCGTGCACATAAAGCTTGCGATCCAGCCTACTGGCACATTATTGGCAAACTCCCCTATCCCATCAATCAAATGCCCATTTTCTACAAGCTCACCCTGAGATTTGCTGTCGCGCATTTCTTTAATGAGCGAACTGGATTCATAGATGGTTAAAACTAAAATCACAAGCGCTGCAATCAAGCCAAAAACATTTATATGGTCGTTTAAAAAATCCATTTCAACTTTCCTTTATGCCCTTATCATGAACTTTTTTATGGCGTGGTTCAATCAACTCATCTTCTAAAGCATCATTTAACGCTAAATACCCGTATCGCTCATAATCCACGACACCCTTTTTTTGCTTTCTATACATGCTAAAAATATAGGCATACAAAAGAGCGTAAAAAGAATGGTAAAAAACGCATACGCAAAACCTCTCAAACTTTCTAAATCCATCATTCACCCCTTATTTAGCGTTTTGATTAGCGTTGATCCTGGAATTACCCAAGCTATTCAAATAAGCGATCAAAGCCACAATTTCTAACACTTCACCTCTCTCAATCGCTTCTAGCACCCTCTTGTCTTTCATATCGGCTGTGATTTTTTTAGCTTCTTCTAAATAGGCTTTTTTCGCTTCTTCCACGCTCCCTAATTTCACGCCGTTTTCGGTGTCATAAGGCACGCCAAAAACCTTTTTTTGCGTCAAAGCTTCTGCATAAGCGGTGTCAAAGTCGCTCTTTTTTATGAATAAATGCTTATAGGCGGGCATGATGCTGTGCGGCACAACGCTTTTGGGATCAAACATGTGTTTTTCATGCCAATCGGTTGTGCGATAATCCCCCACCCTGTGCAAATCAGGGCCAATCCTTTTAGATCCCCATAAAAATGGCCTGTCATACGCATATTCCCCGCTCAAACTATACGCGCCGTATCGATCCACCTCAGCTTGGAAAGGGCGGATGAGTTGGGAATGGCAATGATAGCAACCTTCTTGGATATAAATTTGTCTCCCCGCTGTTTCTAAAACCGTATAAGGCCGTAAGCCTTCAATGGGGCGAGCGGATTTAAAGAAGTTAGGCAAAATCTCCACCAAGCCTGCGATCGCAAACACAAAATAAACGCAAGAGTGAAAAAGAACGGGTTTTTTTCCAAAAAACTAAACATTTCCAACCTCCCCTATCTAGACATAGGCGTGGCGTAATTGGGCTCACGCTCTAATTTTTTGCCTGCTGTGATTGTCATAAAAATATTGTAGGCAAAGATAATAAATCCGGTAAAATACATAAGACCCCCAACGCCTCTAATATTGTAATAAGGGATTAGCACCTTAACCGTATCAATGAACTGGTAAGTGAGATTCCCATACTGATCCACATCCCTCCACATCATCCCTTGCGTGATCCCTGCAATCCACATGGACGAAAAGTAAAGCACAATCCCTAAAGTCATGATCCAAAATTGGAAATCCACAAGCCTGCCTGAATAAATCTCTCTTCTAAAAAGCCTAGGCGTCATGTGATACATGCTCGCAATCAAAGTGAAGCCTACCCACCCAAGCACGCCGTCATGCACATGCCCTATAATCCAATCGGTAAAATGCGCTAAGGCGTTCACGCTCTTAATGGCTTGAATGGATCCTTCTAGCGTGGAAAGCATGTAGAAAGTTGAAGCCAAAACTAAGAATTAATCAAAGGGCTTTCTTTGAGCTGGTGCCACTGGCCTCGCATCGTTAAAAGCATGTTAATGGCTGTCCCCCACGAAGGCAAGATCAACACCACTGAAAACACGCTAGAAAGGGTTTGCACCCAATCAGGCACGGTGGAATAAATCAAATGGTGCCCGCCTGCCCAAATATAAACAAACATCAAGCTCCAAAAAGAAACAAAGTGAGTTTGTAAGAAAAGATAGGCTGGCCGCTCTCTTTAGGCAAGAAATAATAAATCGTGCCAATCACCCCACTCGTAAAGACAAAAGCGACCGCATTATGCCCCCACCACCATTGAATGAGCGCATCATTACTGCCTGAATACATAGAAATAGAATGCCAAACACTCCCCATATCAGCGACAAAATAGGTGGGGACAGAAAGGTTATTGAAGAGATACATCACCGCTATACCCACATAAGTAGCGATGTAATACCATAAAGACACATAAATGGTATTTTCTCTCCTAACGCTCATGCTCCCAAACATATTAACCCCCATAGCACCCATGCCACAACCACAATAATATCTAAAGGCCACATCAATTCAGCGTATTCTTTAGATTGAGTAAGACCAGCAAACAAGCTAATAACCCCTAGAATTAAAAGAAGAATCCAGAGCCAAAAATGCAATAACCCTACCAATTTTCAAAAAAGGGGTGTTGGTGATAAGTGATTTTAAGCACCCTTTGACCGATATAATACCAACTCGCCCAAATCCCCCCAAGGGGTGAAACCATAGATCACCGCATTCGTGTGTAAAGGGCGCAAGCGGCCAAAAACGCCATACTCCCCTGCAATGTAATTCAAGTTAGGGAAAGACAATTCAAAGGCTAACACAATCCCTATTAACATGCCTATTATCCCAAAGCCAACCATCGCATAAAGAAACAATTTGCTAATGGAATAATCATAACTCAAAGGCACATTTTCTTTGCATGCAATACTCCTATTTGTAGTAAATTCAACAAAGATAAA